>JAJEFC010000257.1 GCA_022820675.1 Vicinamibacteria bacterium
TCGTGCCTGTTGTCGGGTACCGTCAGCATGGGTGGTGTCTCCTTCCCCCCGGCCCCTCAGCCAGGGTGTTTTTGGGTTGTTCACACGGAAGGATACGCCACCTGCCTCACGCCGCGATCCACAACTTTCGGTTATACCTCGACCCGCTGGAACGCGTGACGACTGAAGTCGAACTCGCCCGCTGACAACTGACTCCGGATACGGGCGGTCGTCTTCACCGGATTGTCCTCCGGCATCGCCGCTCAGCGTCGGACCTACGTCGGTTCGCCACCGAAACGCCCCTGACGCAGTCGAACCACCGATGCACGTTCGTGGCGCACGAGCGCGGGCGCGGCAGCTCTCCTGCGGACCTGAAGGCAGGGCAGCACGCGTTCTTCACTGCGGCACGTCGAACCGCGCCGTCTCCGCACTACGCCGGCACGGCGTCGCCGGCCGGCGCCAGACGGCGGGCGATCTCGGCGATGACCCGCTGGCCGTGGAAGCGGCCGTTCTCGATGAAGATCCGTCCGCTGTGGATGCCGGAGATGACCTGCCCGGCGAGGAACAGGTTGGGGACGTTGGTCTCGTAGGTCTCTGGATCGTGGGCGGGCACCATCGTGTCGGGGTCGACGTCGATGCCGAAGCGCCGGAGCATCGCGGTATCGGGGTGATAGCCGGTCAGCAGGAGGACGGCGTCGGCCGGCAGCACCTCGCGCCCCGCCGCCGACTCGACGACGACCTCCCGCTCGCGGATCTCGACCAGGCGGGTCTCGAAGCGCGCGGGTATCGAGCCCTCCGCGATGCGGTTCTCGATGTCGGGCCGGACCCAGTACTTGATGCCCTCCCCCAGCTCGGCGTGCCGGTGCACGAGGGTGACGTGGACGCCCGAGCGGTACAGCTCGAGGGCCGCCTCGGCCGCCGAGTTCTTGCCGCCGACCACCACGACCCGCTTCCGGTACCAGGGATGCGCCTCGGTGTAGTAGTGCGAGACGTGCGGGAGGTCCTCGCCGGGAATGCCCAGCATGTTGGGGCAGTCGTAGGCCCCGACGGCGACGACGACGGTGCGGGCGAGCCGCCGGAACGAGCCCTCGTGGGGGTGGTCGACGTCGACCGCGAGCACCGTGGCGGCGTCCGGCCCCGGCTGCCGGGCAATCGAGGCCACCTCGTAGCCGAGCCGGACGGTGAGGTCGAACGCGTCCACGGTGCGCCGGTAGTAGCGCAGGGCCTCGTCGCGGGTCGGCTTGGCGTAGGGCGTGACGAACGGCAGGTCCCCTATCTCGAGGAGCTCCGGGGTCGTGAAGAAGACCATGTTCGTCGGGAACCTCAGGATCGAGTTGACGAGCGCGCTCCGCTCGAACACCTCGCAGTCGAGCTGCTCCCGGCGCGCGGCGATGGCGGCGGCGAGGCCGGCCGGCCCCGCCCCGACGACGATGACGTCCCTCACGCGATCCGGATCGCTCTGTTGATGTGCCATGGCCTGGTGCTGCGTCATGACTGAATGTTCGGGTGCGTGGGCGGCGACTCGTCAACGATTGCGGGCCATGAACCCATGTCCTCGTCCGAAGACCGGGACGTGACGCGCCACCAGCCTGCCCAACATCGCCTGCGGCTCCGATTGCCGCCCCACCAACCCTGCCAGGAGTCTGCACCGTTCTACGGCGCGGGCTGCCGGCTCGGAACGTCGCCTGCGGCTCCGATTGCCGCCCCACCAACCCTGCCGGGAGTCTGCACCGTTCTGCGGCGCGGGCTGCCGGCCCGCCGCTTCCGCCGTGTCTCCCCGGGGAGCGGCGCCTCCCCGCGGGGAGCGGCGCAGACTCGCTAGCGCGCGCGGTACTCCACGTTCACGTCGCTGATCAGCGCAATGGCGCGTCCGCGCGCAATCTGCGTCTCCTCGCTGTCGACGCGCCGGACCTCGAGCTCGAGCCCGACGACGCTGATTTCCGTCACGTCGGACGGCACGATGACGCGGATGCGTTCGGCCCCCACCGGCGCGATCGCCTTGACGCCGCCGGGGCCCGCCCCGCCCCCGACCCGGTCGACGAGGTCGGCGGCGCCGTGGAACTCGGCGAGGACCACGGGGCGCGCCAGCACCTCCTGGGCGCTCGCCACCGCGGCCGTCGCCAGATAGCGCGCATACCCGCGACCCCGCGCCACCTCGTCCTCCGAGTAGGTGTGGCGGCCATGCAGCGTGAACGTCACCGTCGCCGGTCCGCGGTGCGGGGGAATCCGCACGATGACGCCGTCGGCGATCTCGTCGCCGATCTGCACGTCGCAGTAGGTCCGGTCGGTGTCCACCCCGACGCCGAGGACGGACGGGCACTCGACCTCGGCGGGCTCGATGCGGCGCGACTGCGCCCCCGCCGGGGCGACGAACGAGAGGGCCAGGGCGGCCGAGAGGGCCGCCGTCCACAACCGCCGGCGACGACGCTCAACTGTGTTCGGCATCGGTCGCGTGCTCCGTGACGTCCCGGAGGACGGCGGCGCCGCCCCCCGGGCGCAACAGGTTCAGAAACTCCATCCGGGTGCGGGCGTCGGTGCGGAACACGCCGTGCATGGCGCTCGTCAGGGCCACCGAGTTCTGCTTCTCGACGCCGCGCATCGCCATGCACAGGTGGGTGGCCTCCACCACCACGGCGACGCCGAGGGGGCTCGCCTTGGCCGCGATGGTCTCGGCGATCTGGCTCGTCAGCCGCTCCTGCACCTGCAGCCGGCGGCTGAACACCTCGACCAGGCGGGGCAGCTTGCTCAGCCCGATGACCTTCCCGTCCGGCACGTAGGCGACGTGGCAGCGCCCGAAGAAGGGCAGCAGATGGTGCTCGCACAGGCTGTAGAAGTCGATGTCCTTCACGATGACCATCTCGCTGTAGTCCACCGTGAAGAGGGCGTCGTTGACGACGCTGTCGACGTCCCGATCGTAGCCGCTGGTCAGAAACCGCAGCGCCTTCGCGACCCGGTCCGGGGTCCTGACGAGCCCCTCGCGCGCCGGATCCTCGCCCAGCCCCGCCAGCACGACGCGCACCGCCTCGGCGATGCCGTCGCCGGCGCCTTCCGGCGGGGCGACGGCGGTCGCCGCGGCCTCAATACTCGAAGAAGCCATGACCGGTCTTGCGCCCCAGCCGCCCCGCCAGCACCATCCGTTTCAGCAACGGCGGAGGGGCGTAGGCGGGGTCGCGGAACTCCTCGAACATGATGTTCGCGATGTAGTACGTGGTGTCGAGGCCGATGAAGTCGGCCAACGTGAACGGTCCCATGGGATGGCCGCATCCCTGGGTCATCGCGGTGTCGATGTCCTCCAGGGTGCCGCATCCCTGCTCGTAGGCGCGCACCGCGCTCAGCAGATAGGGAATGAGCAGGCGGTTGACGATGAAGCCGGGCCGGTCCGGCGCGGTCACCGGCTGCTTGCCGAGCGACCTGGCGAAGGCGAAGGCCCGCTCCCAGGTGGCGTCGGTGGTGGACAGTCCGCGAATCACCTCCACCAGCGACATGCGCGGCACCGGGCTGAAGAAGTGCAGCCCGATGAACTTGTCCGGCCGCGTCGTCGCCGCCGCCAGCTCGGTGATGCACACCGAGGACGTGTTCGAGCAGAGCAGCGTCTCGGGGCCGACCACCGGCTCGACCGCCGCGAACGCCGCCCGCTTGGCGTCGACGTTCTCGACGATCGCCTCGACGATCAGGTCGCTCTCGGCCAGCGCCTCGAAGCGGGTGGTCCCGCCGAGCCGCCCCATCGCCGCGTCCCGTGCCTCACGGGTCGTCTTGCCGCGGGCCACCCCGGCGTCGAGTGAACGCTCGATGCGCCCCAGCCCCGCGTCGACGGCGGCCTGATCCACCTCCCGCACCAGGGTCCGATAGCCCGCCTGGGCACAGACCTGGGCGATGCCCGAGCCCATGAGCCCGCAACCGAGAACACCGACGACCTTCACTTCCGCGTTGTCCGCCACGCTCACCCGCCAATCGCCGCCTTCCGGCTTCGCCGGCACCAGCCGACCCGCCGGGAAGTCGACGCCTCCCTCAGGCGTCGACGCCGACAGGGCGGCGACCGACATGACGTCGCCAACCGCGCCCAGGATCAGCCCGTCGCCCGCGGAAGGGGCGCCCGGTCAGTGGCGACGTCATTCTCGTCGGCATCCCTGCTGCGGCGCAGATTCCCGATCCCGTTCACCGCAACCCGCGGGAGTTGGTCCTGGAGCCTAGGGGCCCGTCGCCGATGCCGCCCCACGGCCTCGGCCTTCCGGATGGCCGCCCACGACCGCGGTCACCGCACCGCGGCTGGGGACAGTGCCGCGCGGGTCGTTCACCGCACGTCGGATCATAGCAAACGGCTGCCCGGTTGGGGACCGGTGCAGGCGCCGGATCGGTCGAGCCGGACGCCGTGGGCAGGCGACCCGAGGCCCTCGGGAAACGCCGCAGCCGCTTTCAGGAGGTCTCCCCGGCCACCATCGACAGCAGGAAGTCGATCGCCTCGGCCGGCACCCGGACCGACAACGTCACCGCCGTTCCGTCGCCTCCGGTCTGCAGCGAGTCCAGGATCGCCTGCAGATCCGGGTCGCCCAAGGTCTGCAACTGGGCCAGGGCCACGAAGCCCCGAACCACGTCGCGCAGGTTCTGCGCGGCCGCGTCGTCGCGGCCCTCGACGGCCAGCGATACGCTGACCCCGCCGTTGATGCGCCCCTGCACCGCGAACGCGGTCACCGGCGGCAACCGCTCCGACACCTGTTCCGGCACCCAGCCCAGCAGCCCCGAGTCGCCGAACCGCCCCACCGCCCAGAAGCTGCTTCGCTCGTCGACCCGGCCCAGGAGCCGCATCATGTCCGCGTCGGCGTCGATGCCGCCCCCGCCGGGGCCGCGGCGCGCCGCCGACCGGACGGCAGCCAGATCGCCCACCGCCGCCAGCCCCGGCTCGAGAAACGCCATCGCCAGCGATCCCGCGCCGTCGATCTCGCGGCTGACGATGCGCCTGCCGTCCTCCTCGGTGACCACCGCCCCTCCGCGGCGGGCCACCGTCTCGAGCCGTTCCGCGTCCAGCCGCCCGCGGAAGAGCGCCAGCCCGGAGGAACCGTCCTCTTCCCCGACTTCCGCATCCGGCTCGGGCGCCCAGAAGACGAGCACGCGGTCGATGTCCCGCTCGATGTCGAGGCCGAGCTGCCGCTCGAGCTGCTCGCGCCCGGCGCCGTCCGGCGCGATCCGCCGGACCCGCTCCCGCAGCTCGGACGTCATCACCGCCCGCACGTCGGCGAAGGCGAGGGCCGTCGCGTGCGGCGGCACGAACGCGAGCTCGGCGAGTGCGTCCGACGCCGCCCCCGGCGCGGCATCGCGGTTGAGGTAGGCGAGCAGCCCGCCGCAGAGCCCGACCGCGAGCACGCCGCCGGAGGCGAGCGCGACGTAACGCGTCCGACGCGACATCGAGGCCATCATCGATCACCCGCCGGTCCGGGGGAGCGGCTGGCCGTCCTTCGAGCCCGCGGTGAGCGAGAAGGTCGCGCCACGGGCCCCATGATAACGCTACGGCGCGGGCGCGCGCCCGGCCTCATTGCTCCTCCACCACGCGCCTCCCGCCCGTCCTTGAACCTGAAGGGCGGCGGGGGCGCGCGCCCGCGGCCGGCCTCACTGCTCCAGCACGTACTCGCGGCGGTCGACGAGCCGGACCGCGAGGGCCAGACCTCCGATCACGATCACCGCGAGGCCGACGAGGCCGACCGTCGCCGACGGCAGTATCTCGTTCGCCTGCAGGACCCGGAGGACGAGGTTGGTCACCCCCCCGTCCTCGGGCATCGCGTGGGGAACCAATCCCTGCAGGTAATACGACACGGTGAACCGCTTCATGTAGCCGGGTACCATGATGACGACCGGCTCCCAGCCGAAGATGAACACGAGACCGGTCAGGAGCGGCCGCTTGAACAGGGCGCCGACGAGGGCGAACAGGGCGCCGTAGACGGCGAGCCCGACCGCCAGCAGGGCGAGGTCCTTCAGCAGGTCGGGGAAGCCGGCGCCCACGCTCCCGCCGAGGAGCGGGACCACGAGGAAGAACACCAGCACCACCGAGGGCAGCACCAGCAGGCCGGCGCACACCAGATAGGCGAGGTACTTGCCGACGAGGACCGCGCCGCGCGGCACCGGGCGGGTGAAGAGGTACGTGATGGTCCGGTCCTCGACCTCGTCCGCGATCAGCGAGGTCCCGTAGAACACGCCCAGCAACGGCACCGAGAAGCTCAGGTAGAAGCCCCAGATCATCAGCCCGAAGATCGTCGGGCCGTCGATGTTCACGGGGCGGCCGTCCAACTCGCCGCTTGCGTCGAAGAGGTCCATCGACACCAGCAGGCGCAGCATCAGGGCCACCGCGACCGGTCCCCCGACCACGAGGACCATGAACACCGTGCGGCGCGACCAGAGCATCTGGCCGAACGACAGGTCGTAGATGCGCGCCACCGATGCCGGGAACGAGGGTCCGACCGGCGTCGAGGGAGGCGGCATGGGCTCGTGCGGGCTGGGCATGTCGAGCGGACCTACTTCACCAGATAGTCGAACACCGCCTGCAGGTTGTCGTCGGGCGAGCTGACCTCGTGGATCTCGCCGAGGGCGCCGGTCGCCGCGGCCTCCGTCAGACGGCCGTAGAAGGCGTCGGGCCGGTCGGTCTCCAGCACCACCGCGCCGTCCTCGAACTGCAGCTTGAGGACGTCGTCGTGGGCGATGAGGGCGCGCGCCAGCCCCCGGGGGTCGCTGGCGCGGACCCGCACCTGGTGCGGATGCTCGTCGATGAGGTCCCGAATCGTGTGGACGTTGCCCTCGGCGAGAATGCGGCCGTTGTGCATCAGGAGGATCGTCGCGGTCATCGCCTCGATCTCGTGCAGGATGTGGCTCGAGACGAGGACGCTCCTCCCCCGCGCCGCCCGGTCCTTGATCAGCCGGATCACCTTGCGCCGCGCGATCGGGTCCATGCCGGCCAGGGGCTCGTCCAGCACCAGCAGCTCGGGATCGTGCGCGATGGCCTGGGCCAGCTTCACGCGCTGCCGCATCCCCTTGCTGTAGCCGCCGATCTTGCGATCGGCGGCGTCGAGGAGGTCGACGGTGTCGAGGGCGCTCCGGGCCGCCTCGGCCGCCTCGGACTCGGACAGCCCGTTGAGCCCGACCAGCGCCGTCACCCACTCCATCCCCGTCATCCGCTCGTAGAAGGCGTCCTGCTCGGGGCAGAACCCGAGCCGGAAGAAGAGCGGCGGGTTCCCCCAGATGGGCTCGCCGAGAACCCGTACGCCGCCCTTGCTGGGCGTGAGCTGGCAGGTCACCAGCTTCAGCAGGGTGGACTTGCCGGCGCCGTTGGGGCCGAGCAGTCCGGTGATGCCGGGGCCCACCTCGACCGAGACGTCGTTCAGCCCGATGACCTGCCCGTACCACTTCGACAGGTGGTCGGCCGTCACCACCGGCGCGGTCACGTGACCACCTCCACCCCGCGCACCCGGCGGTCGAGGACCAGGGCCGACAGGCCGATCAGCAGCGCCACCACCAGCACCGAGATCAGCCAGGGCGACTCGAACCGGGGCGGGAGGCGGAAGATGACGTCCCCGATCTGCTCGACGTTGGCCCGGAGCGAGAGCCACGCCAGCATGGAGCTGGCGGTGGCGCCGCGCAGGATCGCGAACACCGTCGCCGTGAAGAACAGCGCGCCGGCGTAGAGCATCGCCGTGTAGCGGGCGCTGGTCGACAGGGACGACAGGGCGAGCATCGTGAACGAGGCCAGCGACACCTCCATCAGGGCGTACAAGGTGATCGCCGGCAACAGGAAGAGGTTGTCGAGCAGGAACGCGAGGCTCGCCGTGAACATCACCTCGATCAACAGCAGCGCCAGCGCCGGCGCCAGGGTCACCATCAGCAGGAAGAACCCGAGGATGCCCAGCTTGCCGGCCACGTACTCGGCGCGGCTCAACGGCTTCGACAGGTAGATCTGCAGGGCGTTCGAGCGCCGGTCGTTGGCGATGAGGCCCGAGCCGACGTAGACGGTCACGAACAGCACGAAGATCTCCTGGATGTCGAAGAACTGCCGGAAGGTCTCGACCGACGGCGCAAGCACGTTCATGGTCGGGAAGTTCGCCGACAGGTAGAACATCACCGCGCGCACGAAGAACTGCCCCCACGCGGCCAGCATCACCACGAGGAACAGCTTTCGGGCGAGGAGCGAGCGGATGCCGGCCTTGGCGATGACCAGCCACGCCGACCCCGGCTCGTTCCGGGGCCCGGCGTAGCGGCGGTAGCTCTGGTCGTGAATCGGCATCAACCCTCCCCGACCGCCTCGCCGAAGACGTCCTCCAGGGTGGGCACGCTCGGCATCGCTCCTCCCTCCACCGGCTCGGCGACAAGGTCCTCGACGGCGAGCACGCCGGGCATCTGCCGCCGGCGTCGTGGATGGCATCGCCGACCCCGGGCGACAAGGTCCTCGACGGCGAGCACGCCGGGCATCACTCTTCCCCGACCGCCTCGGCGAAGACGTCCTCGAGGGTGGGCACGCTCGGCCGCAGGTGGCGCACCTGCACCTCGTGCCGCACCGCCGCCGCGAAGAGGTCGCGCGGCCCCTGGCCCGGCTTGACGAAGACCCGCATGACCTCCTCGCCGGACCCGCGGCATTCCACGCCGTCGGCCTCCAGCCCCCGGATGAAGGCGTCGACGTCCCCCTTGACCCGCAGCTCGAACACCTCGCGCCGGCCCGTCTTGAGGTCCGCGATCGCCCCCTGGGCGGCCACCGCCCCGCGGTACAGCACGATGACCTGGGCGCAGGTGGCCTCGACGTCGGGCAGGAGGTGCGACGAGAGGATGAGGTTGACCCCCTTGCGGGTCGCCAGGTCCCTCACCAGGGCCAGCATCTCGTCGCGCCCCTTCGGGTCCATCCCGTTCGTCGGCTCGTCGAGGAACAGCAGGTCCGGGTCGTGGACCAGCGCCTGGGCCAGCTTGATGCGCTGCTTCATCCCGGTGGAGTAGGTCTCCAGGTTGCGGTAGCGCGCCTCGCCGAGCCCCACGTAGTAGAGCACCTCGTGGGCCCGCTGCATCGCGTCGCTGCGCGGAAGGCCCGCGAGCTGCCCGCAGTAGGCCACGAACGAGACCGCGTTCATGCCGGGCACGTGGCCGTCCGACTCGGGCATGTACCCGAGCCGCGCCCGGATCTGCATGGGGCTCGCGGCGACGTCGAGCCCGAGCACCTGCATGCGGCCCGCGGTGGGCGTCACGAAGCCCAGCAGGGCCTTGAGCAGGGTGCTCTTCCCCGCCCCGTTCGGCCCCAGCAGGCCCACCGCCCCGGGCGGGAACGTCGCCGCGACGTCGCGCAGGGCGGCCTGCTCGCCGTACTGGACGGACACCCCGTCGAGGCGGGCCACGGGCGCGGAGTCCGGTGCAGGGGCGGTCATGCTTCTGCTAGCGATACGGAGAACGGTGCAGCGAGGTTCGCGCGATGCGGGAGTCCCGGGAGGCCGGCGGTGAGATTCCCGCTGCATTCGGGACTTCACGGCGGGCTCCCGGCCGCCGTTCAGAGACTGCCCCGAAGCCCGAGCTCGTCGGCGGCGGCCCGCATGAAGCGGATGACGTTGGCGATGTGCTCGTCGAGGGGAAGGCCCAGCTCCTCGGCCCCCTGCCGGAGATCGTCGCGCGGCACCGCCCGCGCGAAGGCCTTGTCCTTCATGCGCTTCCGGACCGACTTCGCCTCGAGGTCCAGAACGCTCCGCGACGGACGCACGAGGGCCGCGGCGGTGACGAAGCCGGCCATCTCGTCGCACGCGAACAGGGTGTGCTCGAGGCGCGACTCGCGGGTCACCCCGGTGTAGTCGGCGTGCGAGAGGATGGCACGCATCACGTGCTCGGGATAGCCCCGTTCCCGCAGGATCTCGCATCCGCGGTACGGATGGTCCTCGGGGCTCGGCAAGCGCTCGTAGTCGAAGTCGTGCAGCAGGGCCACGATGCCCCAGCCCTCCTCGTCCTCGTCGAACTCCCGCGCGTAGCCGCGCACCGCGGCCTCGACGGCCAGCGCGTGCTTCAGCAGGCGATCGTTCTGCGTGTACTCGTTGAGGAGGCGCCAGGCCTCGTCGCGAGTCGGTGTCATGTTGCTGCTCTCCGGGACTCCGGCCTGAGGCCGTCGCCCTCACCTTGGACAGTGATCGATCGATATGGCGTTGCCACCTGCACCCGGATGCAGCCCGTTCTCGCCGGTCTCCGCACTTGACACGCGGCAAGGCCGTTTCTGGCGCCGTCTCTACTTCATTCATCGCCGTCACGTCGCACGGCCAGAGGCACTGGTCTCCGGGCGGCGCGGACCGTCGCCTGCAGCGGCGAGCGGAAGCGCGGGGTCCGCGTTCAGGTCCAGCTCCGCGGTCACACCGGCCGCGAGCTGCCGGAGCCCCGCCGCCGCGATCATCGCGGCGTTGTCGGTCGACAGGTGCAGCGTCGGCAGGACCACCGGCAGCCCCTTCTTCTCGCCGCGTTCCCGGGCCAGCTCCCGCAGCCGGCTGTTGGCCGACACCCCGCCGGCGATGCCCAGCCCGCGGGCGCCGAAGCGCCGCACCGCCTCGAAGGTGCGGTCGAGCAGGGCGTCGATGACCGCGCGCTGAAAGCTGGCGCAGATGTCCGCCAGCTCCGGCTCCGACATCGGCCCCGGATCCTCGGCGCGGCGGCGCTGAAGCTGACGCGCGACCGCCGTCTTGAGGCCGCTGAAGCTGAAGTCCATGCGCCCCTCCCCCCGCCGCGGGAAGCCGGGAGGGGTGACGGTGGCCGGCCCCGCCGCGCGGTCGTCGTGGGTCATCCGCGCCACCGGAAACCGGATCGCCCGCTCGTCGCCGCCGCGCGCGATGCGGTCGATCACCGGCCCGCCCGGATACGTCAGCCCCAGCAGCTTCGCGACCTTGTCGAACGCCTCGCCCGCCGCGTCGTCGCGGGTCCGGCCGACGAGCTCGTAGCGGCCGGCCTCGGGCAGGTGATACAGGTTCGTGTGGCCGCCCGACACCACGAGGACGACGGCCGGCAGCGGCAGGTCGGGGCGGCAGAGGAACAGCGACTCGATGTGCCCGGCGAGGTGGTGCACGGGGACCAGCGGCCGTCCCAGGGCCAGGGCCAGGGACTTCGCGAAGGCCACGCCCACGAGGAGCGAGCCGACGAGGCCGGGCCCCTGGGTGACCGCGATCGCGTCCAGGTCGCCCCAGCCCGCGCCGCCGTCGCCGAGGGCCCGCTCCGTGACCCCGCACAGGTCCCGCACGTGCTGGCGCGACGCGAGCTCCGGCACCACCCCGCCCCACTCGCGGTGGATGTCGACCTGCGAGGCGATGACGCTGGACCGGATCTGCCACGAGCCCGGTCCGGTCCCGTCGCCGGTGGCGACGGCGGCGGCGGTCTCGTCGCAGGAGGTCTCGATGGCGAGTACGGTCGTCTGCTGCTGAGTCATGCGGGGGTCGGAACGGAAGCGCAGACCGCCTCGAGGCTCTCGGCGAGGGGCGGCCGGCAGATGCCCCGCTCGGTGATGATGCCGGCCACGAGGCGGGCCGGGGTGACGTCGAACGCCGGGTTCCACACCGCGGCGCCCTCGGGGGTGAGCCGGGCCGAGCCCAGGTGGGTCATCTCCCTGGCGTCGCGCTCCTCGATGGGGATCGCGGCCCCGTCCGGCGTCTCGAGGTCGATGGTGGACACCGGCGCCGCCACGTAGAACGGGACGCCGTGCTCCCGGGCGAGGACCGCCACCGTGTAGGTGCCGATCTTGTTGGCGACGTCGCCGTTGGCGGCGACGCGGTCGGCGCCGACCACCACGACGTCGATCCGCCCTTCGCGCATGAGGGAGCCGGCCATGCCCTCGGTGATCACCGTCGTCTCGATGCCGTCCCGCACGAGCTCCCACGCGGTGAGGCGGGCCCCCTGCAGGAAGGGCCGGGTCTCGTCGGCGTACACCGCGACCCGCTTCCCGGACTCCACGGCCGCCCGGACCACCCCGAGGGCGGTGCCGTAGCCGCCGGTGGCCAGCGCCCCCGCGTTGCAGTGGGTCAGCACCCGCGCCTCCGCCGGCACCACCGCGGCGCCGTGGCGCCCCAGGGCCCGGCAGCCGGCCACGTCCTCGTCGTGGATGCGCGCGGCCTCCGCGTCCATGGCGTCGCGGATCTCGTCCACCGACCGCCCCGCCCGCATCGCGTCCGCGAACGTCCGCTTCATCCGGGCGATGGCCCAGAACAGGTTGACGGCGGTGGGCCGGGTGGCCGCGAGCAGGTCGCAGGCCCGGTAGAACTCCGTGGCGAGCTGCGCGGTCCCCGACGCGGTGCTCCGGCGCAGCTCCAGGACGAGACCCATCGCGGCGGCGACGCCTATCGCCGGCGCCCCGCGAATGACCATCGTCCGGATCGCCCGGGCGACCTCCCGCGCGGTGCGGCAGCGCACGTACGCCTCCCGGGCCGGCAGCCTGCGCTGGTCGATCATGACCACTTCGCCGTCTTCCCATCCGATTGTCGGCAACATCCGGCCCGATCCCTCCGCCGGGAGCCTCACGAGACCCCCCGGCCGCCCTCACGACTTCCGTCGCCGGGAGCCCGTCACGAAGGGTCCCGCCGCAATCGTCCGGTCGACCGGCGACGCATCCTCCCTACCGGTCGCCCCGTCGAGCTGCATTCGCTTCCCGGTCACGAACGCCCGACAACTCCTCGCCACGCCTCGTCGGCACGCGCGTCTTCCTGACCGCCGGCGGCCCTCGGCGGTCTCGCAGCGCGCGATCCGCCAAGGTCTCTCACAGCAACACCGACGCGATGGCGGCGTTGATCAATGTTGCCAGAAAGCCGCCCAGCAGCGCCACCGGCCCGAGGCGGGCCAGATCGGGGCGCCGCTCCGGGGCGAGGCCGCCGATGCCGCCGAGGAGAATCCCGATCGAGCCGAAGTTGGCGAAACCCGTCAGGGCGAACGTCGCGACCAGGCGGGTATGCTCGCTCACCGTGCCCAGGTAGTCGGTGTTCAGCTTGACGAAGGCCACGAACTCGTTGGTGGCGAGCTTGGTGCCCAGCAGGTCGGCCACCGCCGGCAGGTCGGCCGAGGCCACCCCCAGCAGGGCCGCCACCGGCGCGAACAGCCACCCGAAGACGACGGCCAGCGACAGGCGCGGGCTGACGAGGCCGAGGCCGAAGTCGATCATCGCGATGCACGCGAGAAACGCGATCAGCATCGCCGCCACGTTCATCGCCAGCCGCATGCCGTCGGAGGCCCCGCCCGCCAGCGCATCGATGACGTTCACGTGCTGCCGCTCCACCGCCACCCGCACGGTGCCCGCGGTGGCGGGCGTGCCGGTCTCCGGCAGCAGGATCTTCGACAGGTAGAGGCCGCACGGCGCCGCCATCACGCTCGTGGTCAGCACCCCGACCGGATCCGCGCCGAGGCTGATGTAGATCGCCATCACCGTGCCCGCGATGGTCGCGAGGCCGCCGGTCATCAGCGCCAGCAGCTCGGACCGGGTCATCCCCGCGACGTAGGGCCGCGTCATCAGGGGGGCCTCGGTCATCCCGAGGAAGACGTTCGCGGCCGCCGACAGGCTCTCCGCCCCGCTCGTGCCCATGACCCGGGCCATCACCCGCGCCATCACCTTGACGGCCAGTTGCAGGACGCCGAGGTGGTAGAGCACCGTGAACACCGCCGACATGAAGATGAGAATGGGGAGGGAGGCGAACGCGAGCACGAACCCGTCCGGGAATACCGCGGACATCTGCGCGGGGTCGGCGAGCACCCCGAACACGAACCCCGAGCCGGCGTTGGTGAACTCGAGGAACTGCGTCGCGACCGCCGCTATCGCCGAGAACACCGCGTACCCCGGACGCACCCCGGCGATCTCGACGTTCAGGATGAGCACCGCGAGCCCGATCTGGAGCAGGAACCCCCGCGTCACGAGCCGCCAGCTCACGTCGGTCGGCCGGGCCGAGCAGGCGGTGGCCACCGCGATGAACGCGGCGATGCCGGCGAGCGCACGCAGCCGGGCGTCGACGACGTCGTGCAGCCACAGCGCGCCGGCGCCGAGGACGACGGCGGCAACCGCCGGACCGAGGCGCACGCGCCAGTCGGACGGCGCCAGACGTTCGAGCCGGCTCGGGGTCATGGCGCCGCTGATCATACGCGGGTCGGGGCCCCGATCGGGAAGATACCGGACACGCGACAGGTCCCCGGAAGCTCTGCGTCGTCACCGGGAGCGACCGGCGCCGCCGCGGCCGTC
>JAJEFC010000394.1 GCA_022820675.1 Vicinamibacteria bacterium
CCTCGCTCGCGACCCGGTCCAGCGTGTAGTCGTCGAAGCGCAGGAAGGCGCCGCGCACCAGGTCCATGCCGTCGAGGACGAGGCGGCCGGGAATGGACGCCTCGCCGCTGCCGAACCAGCCGCGGGGCGGCCGCAGGCGCATCGGCCCCGCGTCGCGGCCGAGCTCGAGCGGCGCCCCCGTGCGTCCGGCGATGCGGTCGAGCACCTTGAGGTCGAAGTCGACGACGTTCCAGCCGGTCAGGACGTCCGGGTCGAGCTCGCGGACGCGGGCGGCGACGGCGTCGAGGGCCTCGCGCTCGCCGGGGCAGCCGATCGCGCCGTCGGGCAGGGCGCGCCCGGCGGGGTCGACGACGTACACCTCGTCGGCGCCCGCGCCGTGGAGCGCGACGGCGAGGAGGCGCCGGCCGGCGGGGTCGGTCTCGATGTCGAGTGACAGCACCGACGGCGTCACCTCGACGTCGGCCGGGCGCAGCTCGGGGTCGTCGAACACGCGGGTGATGCGTTCGCCGGGCGTGGAGGCGCCCGCGATCTCGCAGCCGCCGCGGACGCCGCGGTCGATCAGGTAGCGCACGGCGAAGCGGACATCCGCCTCGAAGGTGCGGATGCCGTGCTCCTGCAGGCGGTCCCGCAGAGGCGGCGCGTCCGGGGGGACGGCGACCTCCACCCGCACGACGGGCCCGCCGTCGAAGGTCCGTCGATCGGTGTCGCGCTGGCGCGCCGCCCCCAGCTCCCGGGCGCAGGCCGCGTCCTCGCGGCGGACGTAGAAGTGGGGCGTCTCGCGGCCGTCGCGCACGAGGAACGTGCCGCCACTCTCCAGCATGCCGTAGAGGTGGACGACGGGGGCGCCGTCCCGGATGCGGTAGGTGGCCTGCAGGATGAAGCCGCGCGCCGGCTCGGGGGCGCCACCGGTCGGCTCGTCGGCGAGCTGCATCGTTCCGAAGTGGGTGAGTCGGTCGCCGCCGGCCGCCCGGGCGAACCCTCGAGGTGCTCGCGCCCGACTACCGCGCAGGTTCCCGCAGTAGAATCGGTCGAATCCGGGGTGGGTAGGTTAGCTCTTGACGGCCCGTGCGGGAACCCCGCGCCTCCGGTGGAGTGCGGCGGGGCCGAGTGACGTTGCCGCTGGACCCTTCCGGAACCAGACGTGTGACAGGAGTAGAGACATGCGCGCAAGGCTGTTCGCAGTGATCGTCGCGGCGGGTCTGTTTCTGGCGGTGGGCGCCGGCACGGGCGAGGCGCAGTGCCGGCCCGACGGCGACGTCGAGTTCGTGTGCGGGCCGGTGAGCCCGGAGGACCTCGTGGCGGTGCCGGAGACGCCCTGGGTCATCGTGGCGGGCATGGAGGACGACGGCTACCTCTACGCGACGGATAGCCGGAACCACCGCTCGACGGTGCTGTTCCCGGTCTCGTCGTTCGGTTCCCGGCCCGACCCCGCGTTCGGCGACTGCGGCGGTCCCCTCACCGGCGGATTCCGGCCGCACGGCCTCAACCTGCGGCCGGGGCCGGGCGGCCGCCACACCCTCTACGTGGTGCGGCACGGGGCGCGCGAGGCCATCGAGGTCTTCGAGCTCGACGCCCGCGGGGGGCGCCCGGTGCTGACGTGGACCGGCTGCGCCGAGGCGCCCGAGGGGGTGACGTTCAACTCGGTGGCGGCGCTGCCCGGCGGCGGGTTCGCGGCGACCCACTTCGCGCTCCCGCTGGGCCGCGTGTGGGAGTGGGCGCCGGGCGCGGGCTGGACCGAGGTGCCCGGCACCGAGACGAACGGGCCGAACGGCATCGTCGCGTCCCCGGACGGGCGCTGGCTGTACCTCGGCGGCTGGGGCACCCGATCGCTGATCCGGGTGTCGCGCGGCGAGAGCCCGGTGCGGCAGGACGCGGTCGAGGTCGGCTTCCACGTCGACAACGTCCGCTGGGCGCCGGACGGCTCGCTGCTCGCGGCCGGTCATCTCGGGGACGCGCCCGAGTCCATCTTCGAGTGCCTGGGCCAGGGCCGGTGCGACGGGGTGACGTCGCGGGTGGCGCGGGTCGACCCCGACGCCCTGACGGCGGAGGAGATCGTCCGCTATCCGTCGAACGAGAACTTCATCCTGGGGACGGTCGGCCTCGAGGTCGGCGGCGAGATCTGGGTCGGCGGCATCGCCGGCGCCGACCGCATCGCGCGGTTCCCGGCCCGATGAGGTGTGCTGCGGCGCGGCCGACGGTCGGCGCGAGAGGGTGAGGCCGAGGCGAGGACCACGACGCCTGCGATTTGCCGGACGGCTCCCACGGGCCGGCGAGTGCCTCGGCGTACGGTCGCGATCGGGCCGGCGCCCGGGCGTCCGGGGACGGACTCGGATCGGTCCCCATGGCGACCACGGTGACGCCCTCGATGGGCGCCGTCGGGACGTCCTTCCCGCCCGCGCCGAACCGCCTCACGGGTGGCGTCTTCGAGCCGGAGCCGGGCGCGCTTCGTTTTCGTGTGCTCGGCGGCTACGCTGCCGTATCCGCGCCGGTGCCCGACGGGTCGGTGTAGCGGTCGTTCAGGAGCTGGACGTAGCCGTTGGCCTCGAGCAGCACGTCGGCGACGCGGCGGCGCGAGCGGCCCTCCCAGCCGACGGGGCGGCGCCAGAAGATGCTGCGCCAGCCGCCGGCGCTGTTGCGGAAGGCGCGGGGCAGGCTGTCGGCGAACCGGGTGCCGTGGGCGTCCGGCGGCTGCTTGGCCAGTCTCGCGAGCACTGCCCGCGCCGCCCGCCCGCGGAGCCTCGCGTGGAGATAGCCGCCGCCCGCGAGCGCCGCCGCGAGCAGCACGAGCCGCCACAGCGGGTCGAGGTCGAACACCGCCGCCCACGTCGGGTGCGAGAAGCTCAGGCCGTCCCACTCGCCCGTCCACAGCGTCCAGCCGCCGACGGCGGCGGCGAGGAGGCCGAAGACGACCGCGTCGAGCCGCAGCACCCGCCGCCGCCACTCGGTCAGCAGCGCCTGCAGCTTCGGGACGAACAGGTCCTGGATGTCCCGCGCGGTCTGCTCCAGGGCCCCGACGACGCGGTAGGCGCGGTCGACGCCCACCTGCTCCATGCGGTCGTGGATCTCCTTCATGTCGACGTCGCGCTTCGCCTCGAACCGCTGGCGCAGGGTGTCGTCCTCGATGGCGACGGCGGCGGTGGGGTTGTAGATGCGGAAGAACCGGCCCGCGGTCAGCCCCTTCTGGGCGAGGGCGCGCTGCCACGAGGCGATGACGTCCTCGGGGTTGTCCTCGCGCGCGGTGGTGTCGATCTGGTTCAGCACGTACAGGAACTTGCTGGAGTCGGGCCGGGCGATGGTCTGCGCCACGAGGTGGTCGAGGGTGTCGCGCATGGTGCCGGCCTCGGGATGGCGGGCGTCGAAGAACACCAGCACGAGGTCGGAGAGGTCGATGATGTGGTCGGTGATGCGCAGGATCGACGTGCGCTGATCGTCGGCGTCGAAGCCGGGCGAGTCGATGATGATCTTGCCCCGGATCTTGGCCTTGGCGCTGGTCTTCAACTGCAGGTAGGCGTCGATGCGCCGGCCCTCGCCGGTCGCCAGCTCCTCGATCGAGCGGCTCAGCCGGTAGAACGGGAAGCGGGGGTCGGCGTCGAGGGAGAGGCCCGGCAGCACCCGGGCGTCGTCGCCGTGGGTGTAGCAGATCACCGTGAAGCGGTCGTCGACGGCCTGGTTCCCGGTGAGCTGCAGATCCTGCCCGACATAGTGGTTGATGAACGTGGACTTCCCGGACGAGTAGGTCCCCAGCACGGAGATCATCGGCCACCAGGAAATCCGGGTGGCGAGCGAGTCCTCCGCCTCGAGGATGCCGAGGCGGTAGCACACCCGGTCGAGCTTGCGGAAGCTCGCCACGGTCCGCAGCAGGATCGGGTTCTCCTGCGAGAGGTGCTTCTCCAGGTTCCGCAGGCGCTTCTTCAGTTGTTGTGATTGCGACATGCCGGGGTCCTCGCCGGGCGACTACCAGCCATTATCCCCGGTCGGCGCGGGTGCGTCCAATGGGGGCGGTCACCCCCGGAGCCACTTCGCGGCCCCGGCCGCGACGACGGCGCCGAGAACGGGTGCGGTCACGTAGATCCAGAGATGATGCAGGTCCGCGGCGACCAGGGCGGGCCCCAGCGACCGTGCGGGTTCATCGAGGCTCCGGACACCGGGCCGCCGACGAGGGCGCCGAGGGCCACGACGGCCCCGACCGCGATGCCCGCCGTGATGCCCTTCTCGCGCGCCCCGGTCGAGACGCCGAGAATCACGAACATCAGCAGCGCCGTCAGCACCACCTCGAGCGCGAAGGAGGGCCAGGGGCCCCCGGCGGGAGCCGTGACGCCGACGCCGGCGGCGTGCGTGAACAGGCCCGCGACGGTCAGGCTGCCCGCGGCCGCCCCCGCGCACTGGCCGGCGACGTAGCCGGGAACGTCGCGGAGCGGGAAGCGCCGCGAGGCCCAGAAGCCGACGGTGACCGCGGGGTTGAGGTGGGCCCCCGAGACGTCGCCCATCGCGTGGATCATCGTCATGACGACGAGGCCGAACGCGAGGGCGACGCCGAGGTGGGTGACGTCGCCGCCGGTGAGCCCGTCCACGACGATGGCGCCGGTGCCGGCGAAGACCAGCGCGAAGGTGCCGATCGCTTCGGCGGCGACGCGTCGCCCGAGGCTGAACGTCGTCGAAGCCTCGCCGCGGTGGGGGCCGCTCACGGCCCGGAGCGTATTTCCCCGATGTGTCGAACGCGTAACGGACAGGTAAAAAGGCGCCGCTGCCGGATGACGGGTGCCCTTGCGCGGGGCGTGCGGGGGGCAAAGGCGGGGTACCATGTCGCCGGCACTCGCAGTCTGTGGCAACGTGACGCCGGAGTTTTCGCGGTGACGCAGGAGTTTCGCGCCAGCGAACTCCCGACGCGACCGCAAAGGCCGAGCCGTACCCGCGAGGTTTCGCCGCGACCGCGAGGTCGCGCTGGCGCGAAAGGTGGTGCATGGCTGAGAACCCGGGCACGGACGCCGACGAGCCCGCCCCGCGCCCGGCCGCGGCGTGGGGCGTCGTCGCCGTCATGGTCTATCTGCTCCTCGTCGCGGTGGGGGTCGTCGGCGACGGCTTCCGTCTCGCGGTGGGGGGGCAGGCCGGCGCCGAGCGGCTCTTCGCCTTCGCGACGAACCCCTTCGTGGGCGTGCTCCTCGGCACCCTGACCACCGCCCTCGTGCAGTCGTCGAGCACGGTGACGTCGATCATCGTCGGCCTCGTCGCCGGCGGTCTGCCGGTGGGGGTCGCGATCCCGATGGTGATGGGCGCCAACATGGGCACGACCGTCACCAACACCCTGGTCAGCCTCGGCCACATCGGGCGCGCCGACGAGTTCAGGCGGGCGTTCGCGGCGGCGACCGTGCACGACTGGTTCAACCTGATCGGCATCGTCATCTTCCTGCCGATCGAGGTCGCGTTCGGGCTCATCGAACGGGCCAGCTCGGCTCTGCTGACCGGCTTCGTGTCCGTGGGGTCCTACTCCACCGGGGGTTGGGACGTGCTGGGCCGCGCGGTCGGGCCGGGCCGGTCGCTGGCGGGGGCGCTGGCCGATCCGCTGCCCGAGACCGGGGGCGGCGTCCTGCTGATCGGGCTCGGCGTCGCGCTGATCCTGGTGTCGATCACGTACCTGGGCCGCGCGTTGAAGACGGTCATGGTGGGCAACGCCCGGCGGCTGCTGCATGGCGCGATCGGCCGGGGGCCGGGCGCCGGCATTCTCTCGGGGACGGTGGTGACGGTGCTCGTGCAGTCGTCCTCGACCACCACCAGCCTGATGGTGCCGCTCGCCGCCGGCGGCGTGTTCTCCCTCCGCGAGGTGTATCCCTTCACCCTCGGCGCCAACATCGGCACGACGATCACGGCGCTGATGGCGGCGACCGCGGTCACCGGCGCCAGCCGCGAGCCGGCGCTGCAGATCGCCCTGGCCCACCTCCTGTTCAACGCGTTCGCGGTGACCGTCGTCTACGGCGTGCCGTGGCTGCGGGGGCTGCCGCTCCGGGGCGCGGGCTGGATCGCGGAGCTGGGGGCGGAGCGCAAGGGGCTCGCCCTCGCCTGGGTCCTCGCGGTGTTCTTCGCGGTCCCCGCCCTGCTGACCGTGGCGACGCTGCGTCTGTTCTGACACCCTGGCGTGGCCGGCGGCCGTGGCCTGTCGCCCGCCGCTCGGGGGCGAGGCCCCATGCCGTCCGGCCGGGAGTCGGCGCCCTCGAACGGGCCCCTGGCGGGTGGTTGGGCGCCAAGGCGGCAATTGGCGGGCCAGGTATCCTGTGCGGGTCGCGGTTCCGGTGCACGAGCAGCCCGTGGGTGGACCCCGCGTTGCGCGGCGCCCGGAGGGCGGAGGGCGCCCGGGGTGCGCGGAGGCGCCGCCTGCAAGGCGCGGGAGGGTCGGCGCCCGCCAGGACCCCTATTCCATCGTGCGCACCTGGATGGCGTTCACGTAGCCGTGGCTGGTCGCGACGTTCGCCACGATCACCACCGGCTCGCCGCTCACCAGCCGGTCGTGCTTCTCGAGGCGCTCGAGGGCCCGGACCACCGTCTCGTCGGGGTCTCCCGACACGTCGATCATGAACGGCACGATCGACCGCGACAGCCACAGCCGCCGGCGGACGACCTCGGTGGTCGTGAACGCGTAGATGATGGCGCCGCGGGGGCGGAAGCTGCTGACGAGATGGCCCAGCAGGCCCCGCATCGTGATGACGGCGATGGCCCGCGAGCCGAGCGAGTCGGCGAGGCGGCAGGCGCTGCGGGCGAGCTGCTCGCGGATGGTCTCGGGCTCGCGGCCGAGGTGGAGCCCGAGCCCCTGCTCCTTCTCGATGCGCCGGGCGATGCGGTCGAGCGCCGAGACGCAGCGCACCGGGTACTTCCCGGTCGCGGTCTCCCCGCTCAGCATCACCGCGTCGACCTGCTCGTACACGGCGTTGGCGACGTCGGTCACCTCGGCCCGGGTCGGCATGGGGTTGTCGATCATCGACTCGAGCAGGTGGGTGGCCACGATCACCGGCTTGCCGGCGACGACGCAGCGCCGCACCATGTCGCGCTGGGCCCCCGGCAGCATCTCGAACTCCACCTCGACGCCCAGGTCGCCGCGCGCCACCATGACGCCGTCCGCCGCCTCGATGATCTCGTCGAGGTTGTCGAGGCCCTCCTGGTTCTCGATCTTGGCGACGATCCGCATGGGGTGCCCGCCCCCCTCCTTGATGATCCGCCGCGCGTCGCGCACCGCCTGGGCGCTGCGCACGAAGGACACCGCGAGGAAGTCGACGTCGTGCTCCATCGCGAAGCGGATGTCCGCGACGTCCTGCTCGGTGATCGACGGCAGGTTGATGCGCACGCCGGGCAGGTTGATGTGCCTGCGCGATCCGAGGACCCCGCCGTCCAGCACGCGGCAGCGCAGGTCGTGCTCGCCCGTCTCCAGCACCTCGAGGTTGATGAGCCCGTTGTCGACGGTGATGCGGTCGCCCGCCTTCACCTGGTGCACCATGTCCTGGTAGTCGACGTGGATGCTCCTCTCCTCGGGGTCCTCGGTCGGGCCGACGGTGACGTGGAACTCCTGGCCGACCTCGAGGGACAGGTGCCCGAGACGGTCGCCGGTGCGGATGGCCGGCCCCTGCAGGTCGAGCAGCAGGGCGATGGGGTGGTTCAGGCGCTCGTTGAGGCCCTTGACGGTCCGGATCACCTGTGCGTGGCTGGCGTGGCTGCCGTGCGACATGTTGAGGCGGGCGATGTTCATGCCGGCCCGGGCGAGCCGTTCGATCTCCTTCGGCGAGGAGCTGGAAGGACCCAGCGTGCACACGATCTTGGTGTGGCGGAAGTCCCGTCGCGGTGCCATGATGCCGTCCTTCCGTGTCGTGACCGAGCGGTCGGCCTGAGCCGGCGCGGGACCGGCAGCCGCGTCGGAGCGTTACCGGCTGGTGGGGGAGAAACGCCGCATCGAGGGCCGTGGGAGCGACCGCGGCCCGCCATTTCGCCGCCTTCGACTCCGCCTGCGCCGAACCATCCTACAGGAAGTCCGCGTCCTTCGACGACGCAGACCCCTCGCGCTGAAACGCCGCGGCGCGACTCCGCGCCCACCGACCGGCCCCGGCGCGATTCTCGACCTCGCGGCATCCGCTCCCGGCCGGCTCCCGTCGCCTGCGGACGTTTCAGTCGACCATGTAGCTGAAGACCTTGTGCTCTTCCCCGCGCACGAGGGTCGATCCGTAGAGGTGCATCTCGACCTCGCGGCCGGTCTCGTCGAGCAGCCGCAGGCGGGTCTCGCGGTGCACGAGGTAGGGGCCGTAGTCGGTGGTCTCGCCGTCCCAGGCGACGCCGAGCAGCGTGAAGCGATGCCCTCCCCATTGGGCGACGAGCCGTCGCAGGGCGTTGGAGCTCTTCTGGCGCAGGTCGGCCCAGGCGTACGAGACGGGGACGCCGCGCTCGGGCCGGCTCGACGGGAGCTCGGGCCAGACGACGTCCCGGAACTCCCGGCCGTCGAGGGCGAGGGCGGCGAGACGGTCCCGGTCGTTGTCCGCGAGCGCGTCGAGCACGGCGGCGGCCAGCGCTTCCGGGGACGGGTGGGTGTTGGCGAGCGGGGGCGGCGGCGCGCCGCATCCGGCGAAAGCCAGGACGAGGAGGAGCGCAAACGAGGCGGCCCCCGCCGGACGGCGGGGGTTGCCTGCATGCCGGGCACGAACCGACGCCGTCAGTTGGTCGCGAAGTCGGTCCAACCCTGCCACCAGGTGTCCTTCCCGCCGCCGGCCGGCCCGACCGCGCCGATGAAGTCGGCGGTCTCGATGAAGGTGTCGTTCATGGGAGGCATGGCCGCCGTCACCGTCCCGTTCAGGGCCGGCGACGTCGCGGCCGGCCGGTAGTCCGGGCTCGACAGGTTGTAGGGATCCGCCAGCATCGGGTCGACGAACGACACGTTGGGGCTGTCCGTGACGATGTCCATCGTCGCCGTCTCCCCCTCGTCCGTCCTGGCTCCGTCGTCGCTGTCGGGCCGGAACTGACCGTCGCACCCGCTCACGATGCAGTTGCCGTGGATGATGCCGCTCCCGAGGGTCAGGCTCCCGTTGTCGACCTGATCGTACGTCGCGGTGTGGTCGATGTCGATGGACGCCTCCTTGAAGCCGAGGACGATGAAGTTCCGGATGGTGGCGGAGGTGCCCTCGCGCAGCAGCATGCCGATGTCGCTCTCGCTGCCCTCGTCGGTGTCGGGGTCGCCGATGAGGGTCAGGTTGTAGAGGGTCGGGTTGGAGCGCGGCGTCAGGTTGTTGTTGTCGCCGTTGTTGTCCGCCTCGATGCCCTGGTCGGCGTCGTCGCCGCTCTGCATGACGATGATGAACTGACCCTTGCCGGTCCACCCGTCGGTCCAGTCGACGCTGTCGTCGGCGATGCCCTGCAGCACCACGTGCTTCACCTGGACGGTGCCCCCGAAGAACTCGAGACCGTCGTCCTTGTTGTACTTGACCATCACGTGGTCGACCTCGGTGTTGCTGCCCACGCCCTGGAAGGCGATGCCGTTCAGCTCGTTGTCGGGGCTGAACTCGGTGCCCGCGAACTCCACGCGGACGTACCGCAGGTGCCCGCTGTCGTCGGCCGGGTCGCTGCCCCCGTAGGTGCCGGTGTCGCCCTCGCCGACGGCCTCGCCGCCGGGCACGTTGAGGGGCGCGCGGCCGTTGATGATGAGCCCGCCCCAGTCGGCCCGCCCCCGCTCCCCGATGGGCTGGTCGCTGCTGAACACGATGGGCGCGCCGGCCGTGCCGTTGGCGAGGATCCGGGCGCCGCGGGCGATGATGAGGGTGCCGTTGGTGGCGAACTCCCCGAAGATCTCGGTGCCCGCGTCGATGGTGAGCCGGGCCGGCGACTCGACGAAGACGGCGCCCCGCAGCACCCAGTAGCTGCCGTTGCCCCAGGTCATGTCGCTGGTGATGCGTCCGCTGACGACGCAGACCTCCTTGTCGATCCCGTCGACGCTCCGGCAGTTGGTCGTCGACTGGGTGAGGGCCGGGGTCCCCGTCAGCAGGATGCCGGCGCCGGCGAGCAGCAGCGCCGCCGCGGCGCCGCCGAGGGGGCCGTGGCGAAACGCCTCGTCGCACCGCGCGAGGAGGGCGCCGGCGAGGCGCCCAGGCGCGGGATGCATCGCAGGTCGAAGGCCGCGGGGGCTGTCGCCGCGGGCTCCCGGGGTCGTTCCATGCGTTGTGGTCGACATGATTTGTCCTGGTTCGGTCTGATTCTGAAATCTCTCTGGTCTCGGGCTCCTGACCGCGCGCTACGGATGCACCGAGAGGCCGAACGCCATGGTGCGGCCGAGCTTGTAGACGCGCTGGTCGAGCCCGCCCTGCCGGAAGACGTACGGCGCGTCGGTCAGGTTCGAGACCGCGAATCGGAAGCTCACCTGGGTGAAGCGCTTGGCGAAGACGAAGTCGAGCGAGCTGCGCCCGTCCTGGACGATGTCGGGGAGGCCGAGCGAGCCGACGTCGCTGATGCGGTCGTCGAAGAAGTTGAGCAGCAGGCGGCCCGAGTAGCCGGCGTTGCTCACCTCGATCATGGTGTTGAAGAGGTTCTTCGAGGTGCCCGCGAGAGGTCGCACCAGCGACGTCTGCACCTGGCGCGCGGCGGCGTCGAGGGTGACCTCGGAGTCGACCCAGGTGTAGTTGGCGCCGAGGAACAGGTACTCGCCGATCGCCTTGCGGCCCTCGATCTCGAAGCCGGCGTTGGTGGCCGAGTCGGCGTTCGTGAACGACGTCCGGAGCTGGGCCGTCGGCTCGACGATGCGCTCGATGGGGTTGTCGAAGTTCTTGTAGAAGAAGCTGGCCGCGACCACTTCCTCCCCGGACCCGGGGAAGAGCTCCCAGCGCACGTCGAGGTTCTGGATCAGCGACTGACGCAGGTCCGGGTTGCCGACGGTGGCCCGGCCGCCGACCACGTCGGTGAACTCGAACGGGGCGAGCTCCCGGAACTCGGGGCGGTTGACGGTCTGGCTGACCCCGACCCGGAGGTTCTGGTTGTTCCGGATCGAGTACACGAGGTTGACGGCGGGGAAGACGTCGGTCTCGTCGAGGTCGGCGCGGATGACGTCGGTGGTGCCGAAGACGGCGCGCGCGAACGGGTCGAAGGTGTCGACCCGCTGGCGGAAGTTCTCGACCCGGGCCCCCGCCACGAGGCGGAGCCGGACGGCCAGCGGGACGTCGATCATGCCGTAGGCGGAGAGGGTCTCCTGCGCCGCGTCGTACTGGTCGGTCGGCCGCGTCTCCTCCTTGAGCTGGAAGTTCGGGCCGATGAAGCTCGACGTGAACAGCTCCTCGGCCGGCCGCGAGAGATCCAGCCCGCGCGTGTTCGTCGGGACGAACCGGAGCCGGCGGGAGAGGAAGTCGCGGGTGCGGTCGATGTAGCTCGTCCCGAACTTGAGCTGGGTGGGCAGCCCCGCCCAGTTCTCGACCAGCGTCGACCAGTTCGCGCTGAGCTCGACGCTGTCGTCGACGAGGTCGTTGAACTGGCGAAGCCCGCTCTGGGACTCGTCGGCGAGCACGAAGGCCTCGCGCGCGGGGTCGAACTCGTAGAGGACCTCGCGCAGGTCGGGCTCGGCCCGGTCCGCCTGCGAGACGGCGATCTTCCAGTCGAGCCGGCTGTTCGAGGCGTTGGGGAACAGGTGGTCGCCGCCCACGTGGTGCGCGCGAATCTGCTCCTCGATGAAGAAGAGCCGCTGGTTGCGGATGTCGTTGTCGGCGTCGCTGTTGAACCCCTCGAAGATGCGGGTCTCGTCGGTGCCGACGTGCGTGTAGAAGTTGTCGACCGACAGCCGGTGGTTGGGGCTGAACTGGTAGGCGAGGTTGCCGACGCCGCCGAGCGTCGAGACGAACTGGGTCTCGTCGAAGTCGTAGGGGCCGTTGAACCGCTCGATGCCGCTGCCGCCCACCTTGTAGAAGGTGCGCTCCTCTTTCGTGATCTGCGAGTTCTGCGAGTGCCGGACGGTGCCGACCACGCCGAGCTTGCCGAAGCGGCCGCCGAACAGTCCGCTGTAGGACTGGTTCATCGGCTGGTCCTGCCGCACCGGGTCCCAGACGTTGCTGAACGATTCGCCCAGCCGCTCGAGGTCGCTCTGCAGGAACCCGAGCTCGTCGCTCGTGAACCGGCCGCCGCGGATGACCTTGCGGTCGGGAAAGCCGGCGGGAAGCGCGCGGGCGCCGCCGCCGAACCCGTTCCAGGGGCTGCCCCCGTCGTAGCCGAGGCCGCTCTTGCCGGTGGTCAGGGTGTTGTAGGCGCCGCCGAGCGAGAACTCGTAGGCGGTCTCGGTCGGGAGCTTCAGCGGGATGATCTCGACGAGGCCGCCCGCGAACTGCGACGGCTTGTCGGGGGTGTAGGTCTTGCTGACCTGGACGCTGTCGATGAGGCCGGTCGGGAACAGGTCGAGCGGCACCACCCGTCGGTCGGGCTCGGTGGTGGGCAGGGTCGCGCCGTTGAGGGTCGTGTTGCTGTAGCGCTCGCCGAGGCCGCGCACGAAGACCGATTGGCTGTCGACGACCGAGACCCCGGTCACCCGGCTCATGGCGTCGGCCGCGTCCGAGTCGTTGTTCGAGCGCATCTCCGACCCGCCGATGTTGTCCTGCACCGCCGGAGCGCGCATCCGCAGCATCATCTGCGCCGACGCGGTCGAGCTCTGCGCCTCGAGGGTGGGGGCGACGACCGCCACCTCTTCCGCGAAGACGTTGGTCGTCAGCGAGACCTGGACCTCGGTGACCTGCCCGGTAACGACCTCGATGTCGACGAGCTGCTCGGCGTACCCGCCCAGCGAGATCCTGATCCGGTGCTCGCCGACCGGCAGCTCCAGGTCGTAGCGGCCGTCGAGGTCGGTGTAGGTGATGAAGGTGGTGCCGACCGCTTCGACCGGCACGCCGGGCAGGGCGATGGCGTTGGTCTGGTCGATGACCACCCCGGCCACCCGTCCCGTGTCCTGCGCGGCGGCGGGGGCGGCGCTCAGGAGCAGAGCCGCCGCCAACCCGATCCGGAGCCGTGTTCGCATGCTGTTTTCTCCACGTACGCTGTTCCTCCCGTTGCGCGGCGGCGCGGCGGCGGGAAGGTCGTCTTGTCCGTTCGTCGTCATGCGTGCAACGGTACAGACCGTCTGTGACGGATGGATGACGGGCCGATTACATCGGCGTTAATTCCGGGGTGGGTTTTTCGGGCTGCGCGGGTCGCCGGTTTCCGCCGGGACGATGACAGCCCGCGGCAAGGGTCCCCGCTGCATTCGACGACGATGCAACTCTGCCCGACTTCGTAGCGTCGGGTTGCGTACTGCCCGATATGCTCCCTCCTCACGCCTTGTCGGGCGGGCGCCTCGGCTTCCCCCGGCGCCCTCCGGGCGCGGCGCAACGCGGGACTCTCGCCACGGCTGTTAACGCACTGTTTACGGGACCGTCATGGCGGCGAAACAACTGCGCACTACGTTTCGAGCGTCGCCGGGGCCGAAAGCCCGAGCCGGCGGCGGTGGACGGCCGAGCTCCGCTGACGCCATGTCGGGCGGGTGCCTCGTCCGCCCGTTGGCGCCCTTCCAGGCGCGGTGCGACGCGGGGCTTCACGACGGGCTTCCGAGAGGAGCGCAAGGCGGCGGCATGCGGGTGCTGGTGGTCGAGGACGACGGCGACATCGCCACGCTGATCAGCGCGGCGTTTCGGCGCGAGGGCAGCGACGACGTGGAGGTGGTCGGCACCGGGACCGCGGCGTTGCGGGCGGTCGAGGCGGACCCGCCCGAGGTGATGATTCTCGACCTCAACCTGCCCGACATCGACGGGTTCACCCTGTGCCGCAAGCTGCGGGCGCGGCGGCAAGGCGTGCAGTTGCCGATCATCGTCGTCACCGCGAGGACCAGCGAGGCGGATCGGGTGCGGGCGTTCGAGCTGGGGGCGGACGACTACGTTACCAAGCCCTTCGGCCTGCGGGAGCTGACGGCGCGGGCCCGGGCGGTCTCGCGGCGAGCGTCGTCGGCGATACAGCCCTCCGAGCTCTACGAGGGCCGCCACCTCACCGCCGACTTCGCCGGCGTCGAGGTGACCGTGGACGGCAACCCGGTCCGGCTCACCCGACGCGAGTTCCAGATCCTGCGCTGCCTCGTCGAGCACCGGAACCGGGTGCTGTCGCGCGACCGCCTGCTGGACCGGATCTGGGGAAGCGGAGACATCGTCGACGCGCGCACCGTCGACGTCCACCTGGGCCGGTTGCGGGCGAAGCTGGGGCCGGCCGGCAGCCAGATCGAGACCGTGTTCGGTCTCGGCTACCGGTTCGCGGAGAACCTGTGACCCGGAACCCGCGCCGTCGGAACGGCGCGGGCTCCCGGGGTCGGAGCGGCAACGGGGGACTCGGGGGCGCCGATGCCGGGCCAGAATTTACATTCTCTTAACAGCGCCGGGCTCGGCTGACGCTACTGTACGGAAATGTCAGGGGCGGTCAACTGTCGCATGTCGCACACGTCGCGGCTGCTTCGGGCGCTGTCGCTCGCCGGCTGCGGGCTCCTGGCCGCGCTCGCGGGGGCGGCCGCGTGTCGGGGATGGTTCGACGGCGCCGCACGGGTGGTCGCCGTCGACGGCTCGAGCACGGTGTTTCCCATTGCCGAGGCGGTGGCGGAGGAGTACCGCCGGGTGGATCCCGCGGCCCGGGTCACAGTGGGCGTGTCCGGCACCGGCGGCGGCTTCGAGAAGTTCTGCGCGGGGGAGACCGCCGTCTCGAGCGCTTCCCGCCCCATCCGACCCCTCGAGATCGAGGCGTGCGCGGCGGCCGGCATCGAGTTCGTCGAGCTGCCCATCGCCTACGACGGCATCGCCGTCGTCGTGCACTCGGCCAACGACTGGGTCGAGACCCTGACGACGGAAGACCTGAAGCGGATGTGGGAGCCGGCCGCGCAGGGGACCGTGACCCGCTGGAACCAGGTCCGGCCCGACTGGCCGAATCGAGAGCTGCGTCTGTTCGGCCCGGGCATCGACTCGGGCACGTTCGACTACTTCACGCAGGCCATCGTGGGCGAGCCCGGGGCCGGCCGCGGCGACTTCACCTCGAGCGAGGACGACAACGTGCTCGTGCAGGGTGTGTCCAACGACGAGCTGGCGCTGGGGTTCTTCGGCTACGCCCACTACGAGGAGAACCGGGGCCGGCTCGGGTTGGCGGCCATCGACGACGGGGACGACACCAACGGCGACGGGGCGATCCGCCCGTCGCCCGACACCGTGCGCGACGGCACCTATCAGCCGCTCTCCCGGCCCGTCTTTCTCTACGTCAACCCGGTCGCCCTCGATCGGCCGGAAGTCGCGGGGTTCGCGGGCTTCTTTCTCGCCGAGGGGGCGGCTCTCGTACGCGAGGTGGGGTACGTGTCCCTGACGGATCGAGAGTACGCCCTCGTGCAGCGGCGACTCGATGACCGGGTCGTCGGCACGATGTACTGCGGCCCGGGCTGGGACGCCGGCGAGATCGCGTCGCTCGAGGCGTTGCTGAGCCGACCCGGATACTGCTGAGCCCGTCCGCGTCGTCGAGTCGCCCCGGCGGCTCGCGCCGCCGGCGCCCCGCGTCGCCGACGCCACCGACGGTCGCCGCGGTCGTGCGGGGTCCTTCAGGCGTCTCGGGTCAGCGAAGCTCCCGACGCGACCGCGGTCGCGCGGGCGCGCAGGGTGTCCTTCAGGCGTCTCGCGTCGGTGGAGCTTCCGACGCGACCGCCGTTGCGCGGACGCGCAGGGTGTCCTTCAGGCGTCTCGGGTCGGCGAAGCTCCCGACGCGACCGCCGTCGCGCGGGCGCGCAGGGTGTCCTCCAGGCGTCTCGCGTCGGCGAAACGCCCAACGCGACCGCGGGTCGCGCGGTTGCGCGGGAGCGGCAGAATGGCGCGGACACGACAGGATCGCATCGAGGGCGTCATCGAGTGGGCGCTGCGCGCCTGCGCGTGGGCGTCGGTCCTCGTGACCGTGGGCATCCTGGCGATCCTGTCCGTCGAGACCTTCCGCTTTCTCCGCGACGTGTCCCCGTTCGAGTTCCTGTTCGGCACGGTGTGGACGCCGCTCTTCTTCCAGGAGTCCTTCGGGGTGCTGCCGCTGGTGGCCGGCACCCTGCTGGTGTCGGCCATCGCCCTCGCGGTGGCGCTTCCGGCCGGGCTGCTGACCGCCGTCTACCTCAGCGAGTACGCGCCGCCGAAGGTGCGTCGCAGCGTCAAGCCGGTGCTGGAGGTCCTGGCCGGCCTGCCGACCGTCGTGTACGGCTACTTCGCGCTGCTCGCGGTCACCCCGTTCCTGCAGCAGTTCATTCCGGGCCTGTCCGGATTCAACGCCCTCAGCCCCGGTCTGGTCATGGGCGTCATGATCCTGCCGCTGGTGTCCTCCCTGTCGGAAGACGCCCTGCAGGGGGTCCCGCGCGGTCTCCGGGACGCGTCGCGGGCGCTGGGGGCCACCCGGGCCCAGACGACGCTGGGGGTGGTGCTGCCGGCCGCGATGTCGGGCATCTCGGCCGCCGCCGTCCTCGCCGTCTCGAGGGCCATCGGCGAGACGATGATCGTGGCCATCGCGGCCGGGCAGCAACCGCGGCTGACCCTCAATCCGCTGGTGCCGATCGAGACGATGACCGCGTACATCGTGCAGGTCAGCCTCGGCGACGCCCCGACCGGGACCCTGGCCTACCGGACCATCTTCGCGGTCGGCATGCTGCTGTTCATCGGCACGTTCTCCCTCAATCTCGTCAGCACGTGGTTGCGGGGGCGGTACCGCGAGGCGTATCCATGAGCCGGCGGTGGCGGAGCCGGCTGTCCGACCTGGCCCTGCACGGCCTGGGGCTGGGGGCGACCCTGCTCGGCCTGCTGGTGCTCGCGATCCTCCTCGCCGACATCCTTCGCGACGGGCTCGGCCGGCTGTCGTGGGACTTCCTCACGGGCCTGCCGTCGCGCCGCGCCGAGAACGCCGGCATCTTCCCGGCGCTGGCGGGCACGGTGTGGGTGATCGCGGTGACCACGGTGCTGGCGGTGCCCATCGGGATCGGGGCGGCGGTCTACCTGGAGGAGTACGGCGACCGCGGGTGGTGGGCCCGCCTCATCGAGATCAACATCGCCAACCTCGCGGGGGTGCCGTCGGTGATCTACGGGCTCCTCGCGCTGGGGCTCTTCGTGCGCACGCTGGGGTTCGGCCGCAGCGTGCTGGCCGGCGCCGCGACCCTGGCCCTCCTGGTGCTGCCGGTGGTGATCCTGGCCTCGCGCGAAGCGCTCCGCGCCGTACCGCCGTCTCTGCGGGAGGCGTCCTATGCCCTGGGGGCGACGCGGTGGCAGACCGTCCGGCACCAGGTGCTGCCGGTCGCCCTGCCCGGCATGCTCACGGGGACGATACTGGCCTTGTCGCGGGCGATCGGGGAGACGGCGCCCCTGCTCGCGATCGGCGCCCTGACCTACGTCCCGTTCGCGCCCGACGGCATCCGGTCGCCGTTCACGGCGCTGCCGATACAGGTGTTCAACTGGATGTCGCGGCCGCAGGAGGCGTTCCTGGAGAACGCGGCTGCCGGTATCATGGTGCTGCTGGTCCTGCTGCTCGGGATGAACGGCTTCGCCGCCTGGCTGCGGGACCGATGTCAGGGATGACGACCGCGCCGCCCGGTCGGACGGAGGGGGGGCCTGGAGCCCGTGGCGAAACCCCGCGTTGCACGGAGCACGGCGAGGCGCCTGACTGACGAGGCGCGACGAGGGCGCATATCGGGCATACGCAATCGAGGAGCAACGCAGCCGGGCAGGATGTATCGCTGCTCGAATGCAGCGGGGACTTCCACCACGAGCTGCTGGCAGGTGCCTCGACGATGGCCTCACGCACCATGGCGATACCGTCCCTGGCCGACGTCGCGGCGCGCGGCCGCGAGGGCGAGGTCGTCGACACCGGGACGAAGGTCGACGTCAGGGGCCTGAGCTGCTTCTACGGCGAGACGCGGGCCCTCGACGACGTGTCGATGCGCATCCCCGCCCGTCAGGTCACGGCCTGCGTCGGCCCCTCGGGATGCGGCAAGAGCACGTTCCTCCGCGCGTTGAACCGGATGAACGAGCTCATCCCCTCGACTCGCGTGACGGGATCCGTCGCCATCGACGGGCAGGACGTCTACGCGCCGGAGGCGGACCCGGTCGAGGTGCGCCGCCGGGTCGGCATGGTGTTCCAGAAGTCCAACCCGTTTCCCAAGTCGGTGTTCGAGAACGTCGCCTACGGGCTGCGCGTCAACGGCCTCGCCGGCTCGCGGGCGGAGCTGGAGGACCGCGTGGAGGCCAGCCTGAGGACGGCCGCGCTGTGGGACGAGGTGCGGGACCGCCTCCGGGAGTCGGCGCTCGCCCTGTCCGTCGGCCAGCAGCAGCGGCTGTGCATCGCGCGGGCCCTGGCCGTCGAGCCGGACGTCCTGCTGATGGACGAGCCCGCGTCGGCGCTCGATCCCATCGCGACCCAGCGCATCGAGGAGCTGGTGTATCAGTTGAAACAGCGCTACACGATCGTCATCGTGACCCACAACATGCAGCAGGCCGCCCGCGTCTCGGACGGCACCGCGTTCTTCTGGCTGGGCAAGCTCGTCGAGCATGACCTGACGAGCCGCATCTTCACGGCTCCGGCCCGGAAGCTCACCGAGGACTACGTCACGGGCCGGCTCGGATAGATCGGAGGTCGATGCCCCACCTCCAGGACGATCTCGACCACCTGAAGGAGCGGATGCTGGTGATGGCCGGCGCCGTCGAGGAGCAGGTGCGCGCATCGGTGCAGTCGCTGGTCGGCCGCGACCACCGGCTGGCCGAGCGGGTGCTGACCGGCGACGACGCGATCAACCGGCTGCACATCGAGATCGACGAGCGCTGCTTCCAGTTGCTCGCCCTGCACCAGCCGGTGGCGACGGACCTGCGGGTGGTGGTGTCCGGGGTCAAGATCAACAGCGACCTGGAACGCATCGGCGACTTCGCGATCAACGTCGCCGAGGCGACCCTGAGGTATCTGGAGCATCCCGCCGTCAAGCCGCTGATCGACGTTCCCAGGATGGCGGACATCGCCCAGGGCATGCTGCGCGACTCCCTGAACGCGTTCGTGCGGCAGGACATCCGCCTCGCGAGGGAGGTCCTCGACCGCGACGACTCCGTCGACCACCTCAAGGACCGGGTGTTCCGCGAGCTCATCGGGGTCATGTGCACGGACGCCGCGGTGACCCAGCCCGCCCTCGAGCTCCTGCTCATCTCGCGGCATCTCGAGCGGATCGGCGATCACGCCACGAACATCGCCGAGGAGGCCATCTTCATCGTGTCGGGGCGCGACGTCCGCCATCACGGACGGGAGGGCGGGGGCCGCGGCGCCGATGCGCCGTCGCCCGGCGAGCAGTGATCGATCCGTCGGTCGTCCGAGAGCCACCTGCCCATGCCTAGCCGCATACTCGTCGTCGAGGACGATCCGGACATCGCGGAGCTGGTCGAGCACCACCTCTCTCGGGCCGGCTACGACACCAGCGTCGTGGCGACCGGCACCGACGCCCTGGAGCACATACGCCAGCGCCCCGATCTCGTCGTTCTCGACCTGATGCTGCCGGGGATGAGCGGCCTGGAGATCTGCCGGCTGATGCGCAACGACCCGCAGACCGCGGCGGTGCCCATCATCATGCTGACGGCGCGGGCGGAGGAGGAGGCCCGGGTGGAGGGGCTCGATCTCGGCGCCGACGACTACGTGACCAAGCCGTTCAGCCCGCGGGAGCTCGTGGCGCGGCTCCGGGCCGTCCTCCGCCGCACCCAGCCCTTCGGGCCCGACAAGATCCTCCGGTTCGGCTCGCTGGTGATCGATCTCGACCGGCACGAGGTGAGCGACGACGGGCGGCCGGTCCGGTTGACGGCCAAGGAGTTCCTGCTGCTGAAGTACCTGATCGAGCACGCCGGCCGGGTGCTGTCGCGCGACCTTCTGCTCTCCGACGTCTGGGGCTACCAGTACACCGGAGGTACCCGCACCGTCGACGTGCACATCCGCCGGCTGCGCGAGAAGCTCCCCACGCTGGTGGAGCACATCGTGACCATCAAGCAGTTCGGGTACAAGTTCGTCGAGAGCACGTGACGGCCCCACGGCGGTCGGGCGATGGGGCCGCGCCGCGGCGGCCGGCGTGGCGCCGGTGCGCCTGTTCGTTCGAGGTCCCGTGAGGCTGCCGACCCGTCTGTTCCTGTCTTCGATGGCCGTCGCCGCCGCGGCCCTGATCACGGTTGCCCTCGTCGTCGGGTCGCCGGACACGCCGCCGGCGGGCGTCGAGGACCGGCCCCAACCGCTGGCCTGGGCGCTCGCGGCCGGGTTCCTGGCCGCGCTCGGGGCGGCTCTCGCCATCGCCGGGCTTGCCTCCATCCGGCTCCAGCGCCGGGTCCGGGCGCTGACCGAGACGGCCCGGCGCTATACGGCGGGGACCCCCTTTCCCGTCGGACTCGACCACGGCGACGACGAGCTGGGGGTGATGGCGCGCGCGCTCGATCAGACGGCCCGCGAGCTGGCCCGCCAGGTGAAGGACCTCTCCGGCCAGCAGACGCGGGTCGACGCCATTCTCGGGGGGATGGTCGAAGGGGTCCTGGTGATCGACGACGAGGGCCGGGTGCAGATTGCCAACGAGTCGGTGCAGCGGATGCTCGGCATCGACAGCGATCCGACGGGACGCTTCCACGTCGAGCTGATCCGCCATCCCGAGGTGACCCGGGTCATCGCGGCGGCGGTGGCCGGCGATGCCGGACGCGGCAACGAGGTGCGGTTGAACACCGACCCTCCCAAGGTGCTGCTCGCCAATGCCCGGCCGTTCGCGGCCAACGGGGAGCGGGGCGTGGCCCTGGTTCTCCACGACGTCACCGAGTACCGCCGGGCGGATCAGGTGCGGCAGGACTTCGTCGCCAACGTCTCTCACGAGCTGCGGACGCCGCTCACCGCGATCCGGGGCGGGGTCGAGGCCCTCGTCGACGAGGACCGTCCCGGCGAACGCCGCTTCGTCGCCATCATCGCCAGGAACAGCGCGAGGATGGAGCGCCTGGTGAACGACCTGCTGAGGCTGGCCCGCCTCGACGCGGGGCAGGAGCGCTTGGTGCCGACCCCTTGCGCACTGGAGGCGACCTTCGCCTCGGTGGCCGGCGAGCTGGCGCCGCTGGCGGAGAGCAAGCACGTGGATATCAGGACCGCCGTCGCCCCGGAGGCGGGCACGGTCCTGGCGGATCCCGTCAAGCTCCACGACGCCATCCGCAACCTCGTCGAGAATGCGGTCAACTATGCCCCGGCCGACAGCACCATCGAGCTCGGCGCCGCCGGCGAGGACGGCATCGTCCGCATTACCGTCGGCGACCGCGGCCCGGGCATCCCGGATACGGACCTGACCAGGATCTTCGAGCGGTTCTATCGGGTGGACGACGCGAGGCCCCGCGACCCCGGCGGCACCGGGCTCGGGCTCGCGATCGTCAAGCACCTGATCGGCCTCCACGAGGGCTCGGTGCGGGCCGCCAACCGGGACGGCGGCGGCACGGTGTTCACCATCGAGCTGCCTCACCCGCGGTCAGATGACCGTCGTGGTGCACCGTCTTTACGTTGACCAGCCGGTGTTCACCATCGACCTGCCTCACCCGCGGTCAGATGGCGGCGAAGCCGACGGAACGCCTGCCCCCGATGACTGACGGCGGCCTTTTCCTCCGGGCTCACCTCGGCCAGCGTGCGGCCGTAGGGGGGGTAGTGGAAGATGGGGTCGTAGCCGAAGCCCCCCTCGCCGCGGGGAGGCAGTTGCACGCGGCCCTCGACGACGCCGGCGGCTTCCCAGAGGACGGCGGCGGCGCCGGCTCCTGCTGGAGGGTCGGTTGGGCGCCCGGCGGCGCCGTCAGACGACGGTGGGCGGGCCAGGTGTCCGCGCCGTGGAACGGTGCGGACTCTTGCAGGGTTGGTTGGGCGCCCGGCGGCGCCGTCAGGCGACCGTGGGCGGGCCAGGAGTTCGCGCCCAGCGGAGCCGTCAGGCGACGTTGGACGGGCGAGGGCGAGCGCGCACACGAAGCGGGCGGTGCTGCGGTCGGCGCCCCGCTCGGCGAGCATGCGCCGAATCGCCGCGAACTTCTCCGCGTAGGACTCGCCGTTGAATCTCGCCGAGCGCACCCCGGGCTCGCCGTCGAGCGCGTCGATCTCGAGGCCGGAGTCCTCTGCGACGGTGAGCTCGCCGGTCGCCTCGGCGTAGTAGAGCGCCTTCAGGCGCGCGTTGGCCGCGAAGGTGGCGCCGGTCTCCTCGGGCTCGCCGATTCCGGGGTGGTCGTCGAGGGTGGCGAGGGCGGTCGGCGTCCCGCCGAGGATGTCGCGGATCTCGGTGAGCTTGCCGCGGTTGGTCGTGGCCACGAGCAGCCGCGGCGGCGCCGGGCCGGTCACCCGGTCAGGACCCCGACCAGGTCCCGCTGCATCTCGACGAGGCGGCGGATGCCGGTCTCGGCCAACGCGAGCAGGGCGTCGTGCGAGTCGCGGGAGAAGGGCGCGCCCTCCGCCGTGCCCTGCACCTCGATGAAGCGGCCGTCCCCGGTCATGACCACGTTCATGTCGACCTCGGCGTTCGAGTCCTCCTCGTACGCGAGGTCGAGGAGCGGGAAGCCGTGGACGACCCCGACGCTGATCGCGGCGACGTGGTCGGTCAGGGGCATGCGGGCGATCGCGCCGCGCTCGCGCAGCCGGCGCAACGCGAAGGCGAGGGCGACGAACCCCCCGGTGATCGACGCGGTGCGGGTGCCGCCGTCGGCCTGGATGACGTCGCAGTCGATCCAGATGGTGCGCTCCCCGAGGGCCTCGAGCGTGGTGACCGCGCGCAGCGAGCGGCCTATCAGCCGCTGAATCTCCTGGGTGCGGCCGCTCGGCCGGCCGCGGCTCGCCTCGCGGGAGGTGCGCGTGGACGTGGCGCGCGGCAGCATCCCGTACTCGGCCGTCACCCAGCCCTTGCCGGCGCCGCGGAGGAACACCGGCACCTTCTCTTCGACGCTCGCGGTGCAGATGACCCGGGTGCGTCCGGCCTCGATGAGGACCGAGCCCTCGGGGTGGTCGAGATAGTGCGGGGTCAGGCGCGTGGGCCGGAGCTCGTCCGGGGGCCGCGCGTCGCCGCGTGCGGTTGGGGTCATGACGAACGATCCGGGTCGGCCGGCGCGTCGTCGGCCGGCATCCAGTCATCGCTGGGCGCTTCCAGCAGGTCGAGGTTCTGTCTCAGGGGGCGTTGCAGGTCCACGTGTCCGACCAGCGTGTCGACCTCGACGCCGTCGACGAGAATCTGCACGGCGTCGACGGCGGCGAGGTTCGTGGTCAGGGCGTTCACGACGGCGTACACCGTGAAGAGCTCCTCCCGCGACCCGCCGGAATGGCCGAGTGCAATCTCCTCGGTGAGGTCGACGAACGCGTCGCCGTCTCCGGTGAGATAGACCGCCCGCAGGCCGGTGCCGGGGGGGATGGGGGAGAGCAGCGGCGCCGGCGGGTCCGCGAGCTGCTGCTCGAGAATGGCGCGGGCCTGCGCGGTGGGGTTGGCCCGGCGCGCCAACCGGCGCGGCACGCCGACGAGCCGCATGCCGTCGCCCGAGACGTAGTACAGCGTCGAGACCGTCTGCGCGCCCGCGGCGGACCTGTCGTCCGCGCCGCCGGCCGAGACCGCCGGGCCCTCGTCCGGATACCACCGGGGAAGCCCGACGAAGAGCACCCAGGCCCCGCCGAGCGCGGCGGCCGCGAAGACGATTCTCGCCAGCCAGGCCCGGCCGCTCACGGCAGCGGCTCCCGGAGCGGCGCCGAGCCGTCCGCGGGCGGGTCCTCGGCCAGCGGATCGTCTTCGGGAAAGCCCTGCTCGACCATCTCGCGGAAACGGATGATGCCCTGCAGCAGCGCTTCGACGACGGCGTCCTGAAACGCGGGGGAGGCGAGCTGGACCTCCTGCGCGGGATTCGAGATGAACCCCATCTCCACCAGGGCCGCCGGCATGTTGGCCCCCACCAGCACCCGGAGCGGCGCCTGCTGGACGCCCCGTCGGCTCATCGGGACCCGAGCGCGCAGCTCCTCGGCCAGCGTCTGCGCCCAGAGGGCGGACCGGTCGACGAAACGGAGCTGCGCCCGCTCCCAGGGCACGATGTCGAGCCGCCGCGTGCCGCCGCGCACCTCCGGCACCCATTCGCCCCCGGCCTGCACGTCGTCGGGGCCCTCGTACTCGACGGGGCGGAGGTAGAAGACCTCGGCCCCGGTCGCGGTCTCCCGCATCGACGCGTTCGCGTGGAGGCTGATGAACAGGTCGGCGCGGTTGTTGTTGGCGATGGCCGCGCGCTCGTCGAGGGTCACGTCGACGTCGCCCGAGCGGGTCAGCACGACGCGCAGCCCGAGCCGTCGCTGGATGGCGGCCTGCAGCCGACGGGCGACGCTCAGGGTGACGTCCTTCTCCAGCGTGCCCTCGGGGCCGAGGGTCCCCACGTCGGCGCCTCCGTGCCCCGCGTCGATGGCGATGGCCCTGACCGTCGACGGCTCCGAGAAGTCCGCCAGGGCGGGCAGCCCCGCCTCCTCCGCTTCGATGCCTGCCTCCGTCTCCACGGCGGGGCGCGGGTCGGGCGCCGGCGGGGGGGCGGCGCGGGCCTCCGTCGCCGGTCCGAGGTCGATGACCACCTCCAGGCTGCCGCCGAGCCCGGGCGAGCTGTCGGCGGCGAAGCTGCCGAAGCCGCCGCCCACCTCGACTTCGAGCCGGGCGCGCCGGTCGTCGACCCTCACCCGCCGGAGCAGATCGTCGGGCGCGAAGTCGCGCATGACGAGATCCACGGCATCGGCCTCGAAGGTGACGAGAAGCTGCCCGGCCGCCCGTTCGACGCGGGGCTCGATGTTCGGGGTCACCATGAGGCGCAGCCGCGATCGCCGCCCCATGCGCTGATAGCGGCCCACGACCTGCGGGACGCGCACGTCACCGACGATCACCAGCCCCGAGCGGGACCTCAGCTCGACCGGCTGGTCCGAGATGAGGGGAAGCGCCCGTCCGATGAAGTCGGTCGGCACGTACCAGATGCCTCCGCGCTCCACCGGGGGCGAGCTCAGCGACTCGAGCCGCCCCGCCACCGACACGATGCCGTCTCCCGCCGTCAGCACCATCACCGCCGCTCCCCGCACGAGCGTCAGCCGGCCGGGCTGCCGGTCGTCGCCCACGCGAAGGCCGAAGGGGCCCAGGAGCTCGGTCAGCGCGACCATGGTGCGCCCGCCGACGTCGACCGTGGGCAGGGGGCGCCGGCCGTCCCGCGAGATGACCGTCAGACCGTCCGGGGCGGGCTGGCCGCCGCCGGGGAGGGCGGCGGCGAGCACGATGCACAGCGCCCATCCGATGCCGCGCGCACGTCCCGCCCGGACGGCGGCCCATCGCTCGACCGGGGGCAGGGGGCGTGGCGGCGCGGGCATGGTTCGGCGGGGTGTGGATCGCGGGCCGTCGAAGGTCGTTCAGGCATCATAGCGTACGGACCGGCCGCGTTCGACCGTCTCGCCGGTCTCGCCTTCGTCTCTCGCTCCGGGGTTCTGCGTCGAGGACGCGCGGGCTCCGGCAGGATTGGTCGGGCGCCGGGAGTCTGCGCCCTGGAACGGCGCAGACTCCCGGCAGGGTTGTTCGCCACCCGGTTCGAGGGGAGCGCCGGCACGAACCCGGAGGAGCTGATTGCGGCCGCGCCCGCGGGCCGCTTCTCGATGGCCCTCTCGGCCCAGCTCGGCGAAGTTGGCAATCGGAGCCGCGGGCGACGTCTCCGGGCCGGACGGAGCCGAGGACGACGCGTGGCGGGTTGGAGGATCGGCATGCGCATCGAGAGCCTCGAGGCGGGCGAGTACGTGCGGCTGCTGCAGCCGATCTGGAGCTACCTGTGCCCGAGCGAGCCGCCGGTTCCGAGCGACGTCATCTTCGTGTTCGGCAGCCGGGGACTCGAGGTGCCCCGGCGGGCGGCGCAGCTCTTCGCGGCGGGATGGGCGCCCCGCGTGCTCGTGTCGGGGCGGGCCGGCCCGATGACCGAGCACGTCTTCGACAAGCCGGAGGCGCTCGTCTTCAAGGACGAGCTGGTGCGCCGGGGCGTACCCGCGTCGGCCGTCGTCACCGAGGTCGACGCCGCCAACACGCTGGAGAACGTACGGTTCGGCATGACGGTTCTCGACGCGGCGGGACACGAGCCGCGTTCCGCGCTGCTGGTGGCCAAGGCGTTCGCGATGCGGCGGTGCCTCGCAACCTTCGCCCGCCAGCATCCCCGCGTGCAGGTGCGTGGATGTCCCCCCGCGGGGTCGCTTCTCGATCACCTGGACCGGAGCCGGGCGGACTTCGCGGCGCGGCTGGTGGCGGAGATCCGGCGCCTGGACGTGTACGGGGCGGCGGGCGACATCGCGCCGTGCGCGATTCCCCCGGCCGTCCGCGTGGCGGCCCGCGAGACGGCGCGGCTCCTGGAGCCGGCCGCACCTCCCTGACGTTCCCGCGCCTCGCGGCGCCCGGCGATGCGGCGGCGCTCGCGCCCGCCCATGGTCGCCCTCGGCTCCGCCGGGCGCCCAGACCAATCCTCCAGGCACCCGCGCCGTTCTACGGCGCAGCCTCCTGCCCCCGCCCATCGTCGCCTTCGGCTCCGCCGGCGCCCAGCCAATCCTCCAGGCGCCCGCGCCGTTCCACGGCGCCGACTCCCGGTGCCCGGCCCCGCGGTTCGCGTCTCCTTCCCGGCCCCGCGCCTCGCGGCCCCCGGCGATGCGGCGGCCCCCTGCCGCGTCCGCATGACGTCGCTCTCGGCTCCGCCGGCGCCCAACCGGTCCTCCAGGCGTCCGCGCCGTCGACGGCGGCCCCCTCCTGGCCCGTCCCGTCGTTTGTTTACCGGCGCGTAATCGACTCGCCATCGGTTCGTCGCACCGATGGCGTATTCATTGGCGTGGCGGCGTGCTCCGGCGCCGACGCCCATGCGCATCACGCTGGTTACCGAGACGTTTCCTCCCGAGGTCAACGGTGCGGCCGGCTCGCTGCACCGGTTGGTGGCCGGCCTTTCCGCACGCGGCCACCGGCTCGTCGTCGTGAGACCGCGCTTTCCGATGGCGGGCGTCGAGAACGCACCGCCCCCGGACTGGGATGAATGGCCGGTGGCGAGCATGCCCCTGCCCGGATACGCCGCGTTGCGGGTGGGGCTTCCGGCGGGCCGGACGCTTGTCCGCCGGTGGCGGGCCGACCGCCCGGACGTGGTGCACGTCGCCACCGAGGGTCCGCTCGGCTGGTCGGCGATCATCGCCGCCCGCCGGCTCGGCATACCCGTCAGCTCCAGCTTCCACACGAACTTCCACGCCTTCGCGGCGCACTACCGCGCCGCTCCCCTGAGGCGCGTCACCCTCTGCTATCTGCGGACGCTCCACAACCTGACCCGGCGGACCCTCGTCCCCTCCGCGACGGTGCGGGAGGAGCTCGACCGCGCCGGGTTCCGGAACCTGGGGACTCTCGGCCGCGGGGTGGACACCGACCTGTTCGGCCCCGTCCGCCGCGATTCGCAGCTTCGCAGGGTCTGGGGCGCCGGACCGGAGACTCCCGTGGTGATTCACGTGGGGCGCCTCGCCCCCGAGAAGAACCTCGAGCTGCTGGTCGACAGCTTCGAGGCGATGCGTCGGATGCACCGGCCCGCGCCCCGGCTCGTGCTGGTGGGTGACGGTCCCGCCCGCCGCCGGCTCGAACGGGAACACCCCGACTATCACTTCGCGGGCATGCGTGACGGGGAGGACCTCGCCCGCCACTACGCCTCCGGCGACCTGTTCCTGTTTCCGAGCCTCACCGAGACGTTCGGCAACGTGGTGCCGGAGGCGATGGCGAGCGGTCTCGTGGTGCTCGCGTTCGACTACGCGGCGGCCGGGCAGTGCATCCGGTTCGGGGAGAACGGCTGGCTCGTGCCGCGGCGCGACGCCCGCGCCTTCACCGCCACCGCCGCCGCCCTCATGGCCCGCGTCCCCGAGTGGCCGCGGGTCCGGCGCGCCGCCCGACAGACCGCCCTGGCCCTCTCGTGGCCGGCCGTCGTCGACGAGTTCGAGCGCGCATTGCGGGAGGTCGGGTCGAGCGCCGCGGCGGCGCCGGCCCGCATGGCGTCCACGACGAGGAGCCGGACATGAGCAGGAAGACCGTGTTGCGTTTCAAGACCGTGGTGCTGTCGGACGTGCATCTGGGAACGGCCGAGTGCCACGCCGACGAGGTCAACCATTTTCTCCGGCACGTTCACTGCGAGCGGCTGATCCTGAACGGCGACATCATCGACGGCTGGAGCCTCATGCGGAAGGGCGGCTGGCAGAACCGGCACACGCGGTTCGTGCGGCTGGTCCTGAAGCACATGGAGAAGCGGGACACCGAGGTCATCTACCTGCGGGGCAACCACGACGACGTCCTCGCCCGCGTGCTGCCGATCCGCATGCACAAGCTGTACATCGGGGAGGACTACGTGCTCGCCGCCGCCGCCGGGCACTACCTGGTGGTGCACGGCGACGTCTTCGACGTGGTGACCCGCCGCCATCGGTACCTCGCGGTGCTCGGGGCCGTCGGCTACCAGGGGCTCCTGCAGGTGAACCGGCTCTACAACCGGTACCGTGCGTGGCGCGGGCGGGGGTACTACTCGCTGAGCCGGGCGATCAAGGCGCGGGTCAAGGACGCCGTGAGCTTCATCGGCAACTACGAGAGCCAGCTCCAGGCCCTGGCCCGGGCCCGCGGCTGCGTCGGGGTCATCTGCGGGCACATCCACACGCCCGCCGACAAGCGGATCGGCGACGTCCACTACCTGAACTCCGGGGACTGGGTCGAGTCTCTGACCGCGCTCGTCGAGCATCACGACGGCCGATTCGAGGTGCTGCCCTATGCCGAGTTCAGACGCCGGCTGCAGGCGGCGATGGAGGCGCGCCGGCCTCCCCGCCCGGACCTGGTGCTGGTTCCCGCCTGATCGGCCCGTCGGCCTTCCGTCCGCCCCGTCCGTCGACGCGGCGTTCCCGCCGGCGGCGCGCCGCGCCGTGCACGGCCGACGCGAAAAGCCGTAGAATCGTAGGCGACGGTCTCCGGGCGTGGTCGCCCACGGATGTCTGCCGAACCGGTGGTCCGAATGTCCCGCGTGAAGCTCTCGCTGCTCGGCCTGCTGCTGCTGTCGGCTCCGGCGGCGGCGGGGCAGCGCGCCGTCGGCCCGGTGACCCGGGACGCGGCGCCGGTCTTCAGCTCCGGCGTCGACATGGTCACCGTCAATGCCTCCGTCCGCGATTCCCGGGGACGCCTCGTGCGGGGTCTCGCCTGCCGGGACTTCCGGCTCGTCGACAGCGGGTTCGGACGTCCCATCCGGAGCGTGTTCGAGAGCGACGCGCCGCTCCGCATCGCGGTGCTGCTCGACATGAGCGGCAGCATGGCCGTCGACGGCAACATCTCGCGCGCCCGGCGCGCCGTGAGGACCGTCGTCGGCTCGTTGCAGCCGGGCCGCGACGAGGCCGCGCTGTTCTCGTTCGACACCGTGCTGCGCGAGGTCGTGCCGTTCACGGGGGACCTGGGCCGGTTCGACCGGGCGGACCTGGCGGGCCGGCCGTACGGCCGGACCTCGCTCTACGATGCGGTGGCGGACACCGCGACTCTGGTGGGCAGAAGCGGCGACCGCCACGGCGCGCTCCTCGTGGTGACGGACGGCGTGGACACCGGCAGCCGCCGCACCGTCGAGGAGGTGTCCGGGGTCGCGAGCGCCATCGCCGTGCAGGTGCATCTGCTCACGGTCGGCGGGGTGCTGGACCAGCGCGACGGGCCCGGCGGCGCGGGCGGGCCCGACAGCGCCGCCCTGTCGGCCACCCTCGCCGATCTCGCGCGTTGGACCGGGGGGAGCGTACGCGCGACCGGCGGGGAAGGGGATATGCTTGAAGCCGTGGCAGAGTTGCTGTCGGGCCTGCGGTATCAGTACGTGGTGACGTTCAGGCCCGGCTTCCGGCGGGGGTGGCACCCCATAGAGCTTCGGACGGTGGACGATCGGCTGACGGTTCATGCCCGCCGCGGCTACGTGGCGGGCAGGGCGAAACTGGACAGACGACCTGCAGCGAGGGAGAGACCATGCGAGTGACGATGTGGAGAATGGCGACGTTGGCGGCACTGATCGCGTTGGTGGCGCCGGCCTGCGCGACGCGGGGCTTCGTGCGGACCGAGACCGCCGTCGTCGACGCCAAGATCGATACGGTGGCGGTGTCGGTCGAGGAGGTCCAGGAGCGGGCGCTTCAGAACGAGGAGCAGATCGCCGAGGTCGACCAGCGGGCGATGGCGGCCGGCCAGTCGGCCCAGATGGCCCAGGCGTCGGCGGACGGGGCGGCCGCGGCGGCGGGGGAGGTCGGCGTCCGCGTCGACGAGATGGCGGCGCGGGCCGGCCGCCTGATCCTCGAGGTCACCCTGAGCGAGGACCAGGGCAACTTCGCCATCGGCCAGGACGACCTGCCGGATGCGGCGCGGGCGCGGCTCGACCAGTTGATCGGTCAGCTCGCCGGCGACGGACAGAACGAGTTCATCGAGATCGAGGGGCACACCGATAACATCGGCGGCGCCAACTTCAACCTCGGGCTCGGCATGCGCCGGGCCGAGGCCGTGCAGCGGTACCTCTACGAGCAGCACAACGTGCCGCTGCACAAGATGAGCGTGTACAGCTACGGGGAGGAGCGCCCCGCGGCGCCGAACGACACCGCTGCAGGGCGGGCCCAGAACCGCCGCGTGGTCATCCGCGTGAGGACGTGACCGGGCTCGCGCGGGGACGGGGCGGGCGGTCCCCCCGGTCCCCGCGCGTTCGCTGCCGGACCCGGGTTCGCGCTCGGACGATCGGCATTGACGCCCGCCGTCCTGCCCCGCGCGTTCGCCGCCGGACCCGGGTTCGCGAGGCGAATGGAGGCGGAGAGTTCTGAAGGGCCCGTTACCGGTAACGTCGCCGCGACCGCGGCTGTCCCCACGCCAGGAGGTCCGGAACGCCCGCCCCGCGCCGCTCGTGCCCCCACAGGTCACGACTCGAGCTTCTGGGAGTTGCCGGACGGCACAGTCCCGGGCCCTCCGGCCAGCCTGCTGGCAGCCTGTTGCCGGCCACGCTCCGGGACTAGCGGACGACGACCCGCATCGCCGCCTGCACCACCACCTCTTCCTGCCCGCGGTCGTCGAGCAGGACCCCCACGACCTCGTAGTCGCCGACCGGGAAGCCGCGCCAGATGAAGCTGTGCAGCGGCTCGGAGTCGATGCCCCGCAGGCCGATGCTCGTGCTGCGGTAGTACGAGCCCGAGTCGGCGAAGATGCGAAGCTCCCGGGAGTGCTCGGTCGGCCTTATCAGGATCTCGATCTCGACCTCGCCGGGGGCGGCGACGAGCAGCGTGGGATGGGGTTCGGAGAGGGCGGACGGTTGCGCCGCTGTCGGGGTCGAAGGTCGTTGGGTCGACGTCGCGCCCGCATGCAGGCCGGCGGTTGCGAGGATGACGACGACGAAGGTGACAGGTCCGATGCTTCGCAGGGTGTTCATCAGCGTGCCCCCCCCGGGCCCGCGCCGGAGCGCCGACCCTGCAATGTTAAATGTGGGTTAATTGTAGGTTACGGCGACGTAAATTGCAACGGCTCGTTTCAGGAGAGCGACCCACGCTCGTTAGCCACTCTTCGAGCCGGGGACTCGCCCGCGCCGGGTCCGCATGTGCCGGTGTGCCCGGCGGTGAACGCGAAGCGCCTGCACGTGCTCGCTCATGGCGGCGTAACGGGGCCGAATCTGGCCTCCACTGACCGGGAATCGGTCACGAATCACGGCGTTTGGGCGGTGGACGGGCTGTTCTTCGGTTCCGTGCCGCGGGTTGGTCGACAACCCGCCGCTCGTCGGCCGGCGGCCTACGCCCTGACGCAGTCGTCACGACCCGGACCGCCGGAGTTCCGCGAATTCCTGCGCGGCGCAGACTCCCAGCTTCGCGCCGGCTCGAGAGGACTCCGTCCGCCCGCTAGCTCGCTAGCTCGCTAGCTTCCGGCGCGGGACGAGGGCAGGGCGCGCGGCGTCGCCCCCGCGGCCGGCTCAGACGGGGTCCGGCGGCTCGCCGCGATGCTCCCGGATCACGTCGAGCACGATCGGCCCGAGGTCCTCGGCCTTCCTGGCGCCGATGCCGTAGACCTGCAGCAGCTCTTCCGGCGTGGTGGGCCGCCGGCGGGCGAGGTCGCGCAGCGTGTTGTCGTGGAAGACGACGTACGGCGGGACGCCGCGCGCCCGCGCGACTTCGAGGCGGCACTGCCGCAGGGCCTCGAACAGCTCGCGATCGACGCCGTCCCAGGCCCCGGGGTCGATCGCGGGTCGGCTCTTGCGCTGGCCGGGCAAGGGCCGCGGCTGGCGGTAGAGCTCCACGTCGGCCTGGCCCTTCAGGGCCGCCACCCCCCGGTCGGTGAGGTGGAGCACCGGATAGGGGCCCGCCGTGCGCAGCAGCACCTCCTGCTCGGTGAGCTGGTCGAGGTAGCCGCGCAGCTCGGCGACGGGAACGTCCGCGAGCAGCCCGAACGTGCTGAGCGCCTGGTGCCGGGCCCGGGTGACCGCGTCGGTGGCGCGGCCCCGCAGCACGTCGATGACATGGCCGACGCCCCACCGCTGCCCGAGGCGGGCCACCGCCGACAGGATCTTCTGGCAGAGGACGCGCTCGTCGTCGACCCGCTCGAGCTCCCGGAGGCACCAGTCGCAGGCGTCGCCGCAGGCGTCGCGCCCGTAGGGCTGGTCGAAGTACTCGACGAGGGTGCGGTGCCGGCAGCGGGTGCCGGCCGCGTACCGCGACATCCCGGTCAGCAGCCGCCGCGCGGTGTCCGTCAGCTCGCCGCTCTGCTCGAGCATCTGCCGCCATCGCGCGAAGTCGGCGCCCGAGTAGAACAGGATGCACTCCGCCTCGAGGCCGTCCCGGCCCGCGCGCCCCGATTCCTGCTGATAGTGCTCGAGCGACCGCGGCGACCCCGCGTGGATGACGAAGCGGATGTTCGAGCGGTCGATGCCCATGCCGAACGCCACCGTCGCGACCATGACGTCGACGCGCTCCTGGAGGAACTCCTCCTGGTGGCGCCGCCGCGTCTCGTCGGCCAGGCCCGCGTGATAGGGGCGGGCGCGGTGCCCTTGTTGCTCCAGCCATTCCGCCAGCGACTCGACCTCGCGCCGCGAGAGGCAGTAGACGATGCCCGCCTCCCCGGCATGACGGCCCAGCACGCGGCGAATCTGGTCTCTGAGGCCGGTGCGGGTGCGCACGCGGTAGACCAGGTTGGGCCGGTCGAACGAGCCGACGAGCACCTCGGGGTCGCGCAGGGCGAGCTGCGCGACGATGTCCTCGCGCACGCGCCGGGTGGCGGTGGCGGTGAACGCGTGCAGCCCCGCCCCCGGGAAGTCCTCCCTGAGCTGCGCGAGCTGCCGGTACTCGGGGCGGAACTCGTGCCCCCACTGGCTGATGCAGTGCGCCTCGTCGACCGCGACGAAGCGGACGCCCCAGGTCCGGAGCCGGGCCCGGAACCCCTCGCCGCCCTCGCCGACGAGGCGCTCCGGCGTCACGTACAGCAGCCGGCAGCGCCCCGCGTCGAGGTCGGCGTACACGCGGCGCCGTTCTTCCGGGGTGATGGAAGCGTTGAGGGCGCCGGCCGTCACCCCGCTCGCGACCAGGCCGTCCACCTGGTCCTTCATCAGCGAGACGAGGGGAGAAACGACGAGCCCTACCCCGCCGCTGGGGTCGACGAGGGCCGGCATCTGGAAGCAGAGCGACTTGCCGCCGCCTGTGGGCAGCACCACGACGCTGTCGCGGCCCTGCAGGTTCGCGCCTATCGCCTCCCGCTGCAGAGGGCGGAACTGGCGATAGCCCCAGTACCGCTCGAGGGTCGCGAGCAGGATCGATTCGTCGACCGGCGGGGTTGCGGGACGGGCTGCCTCGGGCGGAATCGGCACGCGTGAATCGAATGCAAGGAACGGGCCGGGGCGGCCCGCGGATGGGTCTCGACGGGCACACGACCACCGTCGGTCGATGGCCGACCCTCGGACGAACCTTCGCCAAGTCGCCGTCGCACCGATTATAGTGCGCTTGCAGAAGGGGGCGGAACGGACCAGACTGAACAGCCGGGGGAGAGTCCGGGCCGCGTTCGACGCGCGCTGCATCCCGACCGACGACGTCGCCGATCCGGCGCCGGGCGCGCTCCGCGGCGCGTGCGACCGGTATGCTCCGTCGTCACGCCTCGGTCGTCCCATGCTCGGCGTTCGCTGGAGCGGTGCGACGCGCAATCCGGCGTGCACGGTGGGGGGAGGGCTGGCCGCAGGAGGGCACGTGTGAGCGCCGTCACGTCTCGTCGGCCCATGCATCGGGCGTTCGCCGGGGCGGTGCGACGCGGGGTTCCGGCGTGGACGGTCGAAGGGTGACTGGCCGCAGGAGGATACGCGTGAGCGGTGCGAGATACGTCGGTTCGGTAGCGGGGATGCTCCTGGTCGCGGGGCTCGCGTCCGCGCAGCGCCCCGATTTCTCCGGGATGTGGACGCTCGACCGCGAGGCGAGCGACTTCACGGCGCCCGCGTTCAGCGGCGGCCGCGGCGGCGACGACGTGGGGCGCCTGTTCATCACTCATGCCGCCAACGGGACGGTGATCGTCGGCGCCGAGACCAACGGCCTCAAGGCGTGGTCCTATACGCCGGGGCGCGAGCTCACCATTCCCGTCGGCCGGGACACCACCATGCGGGCGGCGTCGCGGTGGGAGGGCGAGCGGCTGGTGGCGGAGGGGACGCAGGGAGACATGACCATGCGCGAGGTCATGTCGCTGAGCCCGGACGGCCGGACCCTCACCATCGAGGTGACGACGGGGACACCCGAGGGGGAGACGCGCAACCGGCTCGTCTATCGGTCGGGTCGCCCCGTCGGCGCCTGCGAGACGTGGGCCATGCCGTGCAGGGAGTTCCGGCAGGACGTGCCCGCGGCCGCCGGCGCGGGCGCCGCACGCGAGGGGGCGCCACGATGACGAGATGCGAGACGCCGAGCCGCAGGTTCCTGGCCGCCGGTCGGCTCTGGTCGACGTTGAACCGGCAGCGGACGCGATACGGGACACCGGTGCGGATGCTCCCGGCCGCGGTCCTCTGCCTGGCCGCCATGGCCGCCCTCCCGGTCGCCGCGAAGGCGGGCGCCCAGGCGGGTGCGGCGGCGGGTGCGGCGGGCGCTCAGGCGGG
>JAJEFC010000238.1 GCA_022820675.1 Vicinamibacteria bacterium
GCCCCGGGGCGGGGACTCCGCGGGCGGGCGACGCCCCGCGGCCGCGCCGCCGGGAGGGGGCGCGTCGCGGGACACGGGAGGCGGTCGGCCGGCACGATCCGGATCACGCGGTGAGACGCCCCGTCACGACGACCGGCTGAAGATGTGGACGGCGGTCTCGCCCTCCTGGCGCTCGCCCGCCCCGACGATGACGAAGACGTGCGTGTCGGTCACGGCGATGTCGCGAGCCGGCTCGCCGGTCGGGTGGGTCCCGGCCGAGACCGGGGCCGCCGGGTCGGAGATGTCCACGATGGCGACGCCGGCCTCGGTGTCGGCGACGAACACGTGGGAGCCCGAGAAGGCCACCCGCGCCGCGCGCCCCGGCGTCTCGAAGGTCGCGGCCCGCACCGGTCGCGTCGGGTCCGAGGCGTCGTAGATCTGGAGATGGCCGCCGCCCGCCCCCGCGAGGAGGCCGGACACCTCGCCGACCTCGCGCTGCACCTCGATGGCGCGGGGCGCGGCGGGGGCGTGCAGGATGCCGACGGGCTCGGGCGGCCCAGGCGCCGACAGGTCGAAGACGTAGAGACCTGTCGGGGAGTCGGTCGCGTAGGCCATCGGCCCCGAGGTCACCACGTCGCGCGCGTAGCCGTCGAGGAAGAACGAGCCCGCCCCCGTCGGCGCCGATTCGTCCGTCGCGTCGACGAGCACCATGCCCTCCATGTGGTCGATCAGCACCACCCGGTTCTCGTACACCGCGCCGATCTTGGTCTGCCCGAGGGTCTCGTGGTTGCCCAGCACCGTCGGCGCCGCGGGGTCGGAGATGTCCACGATGGCCACCCCGAAGAAGTTGGCGCCCACGTAGGCCCGGTCGCCGCGGACCCGGAACCCCCAGATCTCCTGGGGCAGCTCGGTCGCGCCCATCCGCACCGGCGCGGCCGGATCCGACACGTCCCAGACGGTGAACGACGAGTGGTGGGAGACGTACGCGTGGTCGCCCTGCACGCGGATGTGCTCGGCCGGACCGGGTATCTCGCCGACCTTCGTCAGGGTGACGGTCTGGGCGCCGGCCGGCGCCGAGGCCAGCACGGCCAGTACCCCCAGCACCAGCACGCCGACCATCGATGCCGGCCCCGGCGCGCAGGTCCGAACGACGGCCTTGACCCTCCTCGGCACGCCGGCCGTCGGCGTCGGCGACGCCTGCGCGCCGGCCTTGGCGACGGAGTTGACGCTCATCTTCACGGCTGCCCCCCTTCTGCAATCCGATAGAGCTTCGTCCGGGTCCGCAGGATGAGGCTGCCGTTCGCCACCGCCGGCGTCGCGAGCGTCATCTCGTTGAGCGGATTGGTGTGCAGGATCTCGAACTCCGGTCCCGCCCGGACGACGAACGTCTCGCCGTCCTCGCTGAGCAGGAATATGCGGTCATTGTACGCCCAGGGCGACGCCGTGAACCCGTTGCCGATCTCGAGCCGTCGCCGCCCGTAGATCTCGTCGCCGGTGCGGGCGTCGTGGGCCACGAGGAAGCCGCGGTCGAGCAGCGTGTAGTACTGGTCGCCGTAGACCAGGGCCGACGTGTTGTAGGTGCCCAGCAGCGGATAGGCCCAGGCGACGTCGTCGGACGACGCCTTGACGCCGGGGAAGCCGAAGTTGAGCCCGGTCCGCATGTCGTCGGGCGACCAGATGGAGATGTCGCCCGACGCGCCCGGCCGGACCACGTAGACGGGGCGCAGGCCGCCGCCGGGATAGCCCGAGCCGATGTAGAGCAGCCCGTGCCGGGAGAACGGCGTCGGCACCGTCAGCCCCGACATGCCGTGGATCTCCCACAGCAGGTTGCCGTCGAGGTCGTACGAGCGGACGCCCTGCGTGCCGGCGGTCACGATCTCGGTCCGCAGCTCGTTCTCCCAGACGAAGGGGGTCGCCCAGTTCTGGCCGCGCTCGTCCCGCTCGACCCGCCAGACCTCGGCCCCGGTGTTCTTGTCGAGGGCGACCATGAACGAGCGGGTCACGTTGTCGTTCACGACGTAGAGCCGGTCGCCGTGCAACGTCGGCGAGGCGGCCGAGCCGAACCCCCCGGTCGTCTCGTACGCCCCCAGCTCGGTGTACCAGACCGTCTCGCCGCTCATGTTGAGGGCGGCGACGACGCCGGCGGTGCCGAAGTAGACGTACACCCGGCGGCCGTCGGTGACCGGGGTCTCCGACGCGAAGCTGTTCTTGATGTGCCGCGCGATCTCCGGTGCGGCGCGGTGCATCTCGCGCTCCCACCGGACGGCGCCGGTGTGGAAGTCGATGTTCCAGACCACCCAGCGGTGGACCTCGGACGAGCGGGTCGCCCCGTTGTCGTCGCCGGGGTCGTAGAGCCCCGGGATGGGCTCGACCTCGTCGCCGGCGCTGATGGCGGAGGTGACGAAGATCGTGTCCTCCCAGACCACCGGCGAGCTCCAGCTCAGCCCCGGGAGGTCGATCTTCCAGACGACGTTCTCCGTCTCGCTCCAGGTGTCGGGCAGGGCGGGGTCGTCGCCGACGTCGCCGGCGTTCGGCCCCCGGAACTGCGCCCATTGCGCCCCGACGGACGCGGACGCGGCCAGCGCCAGCAGCAGGGCGACGACGACGAGCGGGTATCGGTCCATGCGTCCCTCACGTTTCGGGCGCGGGGCGCCGCGCCTCGCGCTACCGTGCCTTGTTACCGACTCGCGGCGCTCCTGTCAAGGCGCGGGCAGGCCGGCCGCGCGTACCGGCATCCGAATTGACACCCTGCGTGCCGAGAGCCCAAAATACGCTATTGCAGTCTGCACCCGCAGCTCGTTCCAACGAAAGGAACCACGGTCCATGTCTGGATTCCGGGTCATCGGCGCCGCCGTCGGGACCGCGCTGATCTGCTCGACGGCGGGCGCCGGGCAGCCGGCCGCGGGACGGTCCGGCGCACCTGCCGACGGCCACGGCCAACTCCTCGACCGCTACTGCGTCGCCTGCCACAACGACCGGCTCGAGACCGGCGGGCTGTCGCTCGAGGCGATGGACCTGACGAACGTCGCGGGCGACGCCGCGGTCTGGGAGAAGGTGGTCGCCAAGCTGCGCGCCGGGGCGATGCCGCCGCAGCCGCGGCCCCGGCCCGAGCCGGCCGCCTACGACGGCTTCCGCACGTGGCTCGAGACCGAGCTCGACCGCGCCGCCGCCGCCGACCTGCGGCCGGGCCGGACCGAGGCGCTGCACCGGCTGAGCCGCGCCTAGTACCGCAACGTCGTCCGCGACCTCCTCGACCTCGACGTCGACGTGAGCGACCTCCTGCCGGCCGACGACACCAGCTACGGCTTCGACAACATCGCCGGGGTGCTGGGGGTCTCGCCGACCCTCATGGAGCGCTATCTCGCGGCGGCGCGGAAGATCAGCCGGCTCGCGGTCGGATCGCCGGTGCCCTCGCCGATCGCGGAGACGTTCCGCGTCCCCTCCGACCAGGGGCAGGACCACCACGTCGCGGGGCTGCCGTTCGGCACCCGCGGGGGCCTGGTCGTCGACTTCAACTTCCCCGAGGACGCCGAGTACGTGATCTCGGTCGTCCCCGACGGCCCCCTCTACATCGAGCCCCACGAGCTGGAGCTGACCCTGGACGGCGAGCGCCTGGAGGTGTTCACCGTCGGCCGGGCCCTCGAGCCGGGCCAGCGCCGCAGCCAGTACGCGGAGGCGGACGCACGCGAGGTCCGCGTGCGGGTGAGCGCCGGCCCGCATCGCGTCGGGGCCGCCTTCCTGCGCAAGACCCTGGCCGAGCCGGAGCGGACGCGCAAGCTCTACAAGCGGCCGTTCACCGGCGAGGGGTCGGGCGCCGACTCGCGCTACCAGCCGTATCTGGAGCGGCTCACCATCGCCGGTCCGTTCGAGTCGCGGGGCACGCGCCCCCTCGTCGACACCCCGAGCCGGGCGCGCATCTTCACCTGCGAGCCGGGAGACGACGCCGCCTCGGCCGCCGCCTGCGCGTCCGACATCCTCTCGGGCCTCGCCCGGCGCGCGTTCCGCCGGCCGGTCACCGGCGAGGACGTCGACCGGCTGCTCGACTTCTACGAGCAGGGCGTCGCGATCGGCGGGTTCGACGGCGGCATCGAGCTCGCCCTGCGGCGGCTGCTCGTGAGCCCCGAGTTCCTGTTCCGCATCGTCGAGGACCCGGCGGGCCTGCCGCCCGGCACCGCCTACGAGCTCGGCGATCTGGAGCTGGCCTCTCGCCTGTCGTTCTTCCTGTGGAGCAGCATCCCCGACGACGAGCTCCTCGACGCCGCCGTCCGGGGCGAGCTCCGCGACCCCGCGGTGCTCCGGGCCCAGACCCGGCGCATGCTCGCCGACCCGCGGGCGCAGGCGCTCGTCACCAACTTCGCGGGCCAGTGGCTCAGCCTGCGCAACGCCGCCGCGGTGCAGCCCGACGAAGACCTCTTCCCCGACTTCGGCGAGGACCTGCGGCGGGGCTTCCGGCGCGAGACCGAGATGCTGTTCGAGGCGATCCTGCGCGAGGACCGCAGCGTCGTCGAGCTGCTCTCGGCCGACTACACGTTCATCAACGAGCGGCTCGCGGTGCACTACGGCATCCCCAACGTGCGCGGCAGCCACTTCCGGCGGGTCACGCTCGACGATCCGGGGCGGGGCGGGCTGCTCGGCCACGGCAGCATCCTGACCGTGACCTCGCACGCCAACCGCACGTCGCCGGTGGTGCGGGGCAAGTGGGTGCTCGAGAACATCCTGGGCACGCCGCCCCCGCCGCCCCCCGCGGACGTCCCCGCCCTGGAGGCCACCACCGCCGGCCGCACCCTGACCATGCGCGAGGCGATGGAGCAGCACCGGGCCAATCCGGTGTGCGCGAGCTGCCACCGGGTGATGGACCCGCTGGGCCTCGCCCTCGAGCCGTTCGACGCCATCGGCCGCCGGCGCACGCCGAACGAGACCCGGGTCCCGATGGACCTGAGCGGGGTGATGCCCGACGGCACCGTCTTCGACGGGCCGGCCGGCCTCAAGGCGGCGCTGCTCGCCCACCCCGACCGCTTCGTCACCACCGTCACCGAGAAGCTGCTGACCTATGCCATCGGCCGCGGCGTCGAGCACTACGACGCGCCGGCGGTGCGCGCCATCACCCGCGCGGCAGCCGACGACGGCTACCGCCTGACGACGCTCATCCTGGGCGTCGTCGAGAGCCCCCCGTTCCGGATGAGGAGCACGGAGTCATGATCATCACGAAGATGTCGCTGCCCCGCCGCACGTTTCTCCGAGGCGCCGGCGCCGCGCTCGCCCTGCCCCTGCTCGACGCCATGGTGCCCGCGGCCACCGCGCTCGCCCGCACCGCGGCGCGCCCGACGAAGCGGCTCGGCTTCATCTACATCCCGAACGGGGCCAACATGTCGCAGTGGACGCCGTCCACCGACGGCCCCCTGGAGCTGTCGCCGATCCTGAGCCCGCTGGCCCCGGTCAAGGACCACGTGGTCATCCCGACCGGCCTCGCCCACCGGCAGGCCGAGGCGTGGGGCGACGGCAACGGCTAGCACTCGCGGGCCAGCGGCGTCTGGCTGAACGGGGTGCACCCCAAGCGCACCGAGGGCGCGGACGTACGCGCCGGTACCACCGCCGACCAGATCGCGGCCGCCGCGCTGGGCCAGGACACCCCGCTGCCATCTCTCGAGATCTCGCTCGAGAACAGCTTCGTGGTCGGCAACTGCGACAACGGCTACAGTTGCGTCTACACGAACACCATCGCGTGGCGCACGCCGACCACCCCCCTGCCGATGGAGCACAACCCGCGGGTGGTGTTCGAGCGGCTGTTCGGCGAGGGCGGCACGAGCGCCGAGCGCGCGGCGCGCCTGCGGGAGGACCGCAGCATCCTCGACGCGGTGCGCGACGACATGGCCCGGCTCGAGAAGCGCCTCGGGGCCGGCGACCGGCGGCGGGCCCGCCAGTACCTCGACGCCGTCCGCGAGATCGAGCGCCGCATCCAGCGGGTGGAGGCGCAGGCCGGCGACGGCGACCTGCCCGAGAACCTCGCGCGGCCGGTGGGCATTCCCGACTCGTTCACCGAGCACGCCCGGCTCATGTTCGACCTCCAGCGCCTCGCGTTCCAGGCCGACGTGACCCGCGTGTTCACGTACCTGATCGGCCGCGAGCAGACCGCCCAGAGCTACCCCGAGGTGGGGGTGCCCGACGCGCACCACTCGGTGTCGCACCACCAGCTCGACCCCGGCCGGCTCGAGCAGTACGCCAAGATCAACACGTACCACGTGGACATCCTGTCCGGGTTCCTGCAGTCGCTGCACGCGACCGAGGACGGCGACGGGTCGCTGCTCGACCAGTCCCTCATCCTGTACGGCGGCGGCATCAGCGACGGCGACCAGCACTCGCACATCGACCTGCCGCTGATTCTCGCCGGCGGCGGGGCCGGGCAGCTCAAGGGCGGGCGGCACGTGCGCTACCCGACCGACACCCCCATGACCAACCTGCTGCTCGCGATGCTGGACAAGGCGGGGGTCGTGAAGCCCGAGGAGCTCGGTGACAGCACGGGGCGGCTGCCGCTGGAGCCGCTGACGGTGTAGGAGAGCGGGAGGCAGGTGGAGTCGAGAATCAAGTTGCGGTATTGGCCATCTCGCGACAAGAGGACGGCTCCCGGCTCCTACTACAAGCCGGGGGGCGTAGCCGACGGGCCGGGACCATCCCTGTGGTCAACCCGGCACTCGTCAAGGGATACTTCCGGGGCTGACGCCGGAGCAGGCGAGGCTGGCTTTGGTCGTCAGGTCCAACCGCGACGCGGTGGACCATCCGGCAAGCACGGGAGACGGCGCGCCGGCGACGAGCACCGGGGTGCGGTATCGACCGACCCGGGAAAGGAAGGCCGCCCCCGTCGTCTACATACAAGCCGGACGAACGTAAACGACGAGCAGGGGCCATCCCTGTTCGTCAACCAGACGTTCGTCAAGAGGCCCTTCCGAGGGGTGGAGCCGCAAGGGGCGAGGCCGATCTTGATCGTCGAATCCCCCCGAGCGTAACTTCGACAATGACGGTTACAGACGAACGAACGGAAGAGACAGCATGCGCATAGCACTGGGATGCCGGTCGGCGTGCTGGCTGGCGACGGCGCTCGTGGCCGCGACCGCCGCCACGGCGGGCGCGCAACCGCCGCGGGTTTCCCTGATCGAGGCGGTGAAGGCCGGTGACCCGGCCGAGGTCCGGACCCTCATCGATGGGGGCGCCGACGTCGGCGCGACCGAGCCGGACGGGACCACCGCGCTTCACTGGGCCGCCCACAGCGACGACCTCGATGTCGCGGCGCGGCTGATCGAGGCCGGCGCCGAAGCGGACGCGGTCACCCGCTACGGCATCGCGCCCCTCGCCCTCGCCGCCACCAACGGCAGCCCCGACATGCTGGCGATGCTGCTCGAGGCCGGCGCCGATCCCAACCGCGCGTAGGGCGACGGCGAGACCCCGCTGATGACCGTCGCGCGGACCGGCGTCGTACCCGCCGTCGAGGTCCTCGTGGAGCATGGCGCCGAGATCGACGCGGTCGAGGGCTGGCGGGGACAGACGGCGCTGATGTGGACCGCCGCGCAGAACCAGCCGGGAGCGGCCGGGGCGTTGATCGCGGCCGGCGCCGACTTGCACGCGCGGTCCACGGGAGGATTCACGCCGCTGCTGTTCGCCGCCCGCGAAGGCAGCCTGCGGGCCCTCGACGTGCTGCTTTCGGCCGGGGCCGACCCCGACGACACCCTGCCCGACGGCACCAGCGCCCTCGGCATGGCCGTCTACAACGCGCAGTACGAGATCGCGGCGCGGCTGCTCGCCGCGGGCGCCGACCCGGACGCGCGCGGGCAGGGCTGGACGGCGCTGCACCAAGTGGTGTGGACGCGGCGGCCGAACCTCGGGCGCAACCCGCCGTTCCCCGTGCCCCTCGGCCGGCTCGACGGCCTCGACATGGCCCGCATCCTCATCGCGCACGGCGCCGACCCCAACCTCGGCCAGACGGCGGAGCCGCTCGACGGCAACCGCAACATGCTCGACCGGGTGGGGGCGACGCCGTTCCTGCTCGCCGCCAAGGCGGCCGACGTCCCGATGATGCGGCTGCTCGCGAGCCTCGGGGCCGACCCGAATCTGACCACCGCCAACGGCGCGACCGCGATGATGGCGGCGGCGGGGGTCGGCATCTGGAAGATCGGCGAGAACCCCGGGACCAACGAGGAGGCCCTGGCCGCGGTCGAGCTGGCGTGGGCGCTGGGGAACGACGTGAACGCGGTGGACGGCAACGGCGACACCGCGCTGCACGGCGCCATCCATCGGGGCGCCGACGGCATCGTGCGCTTCCTGCACGAGAAGGGGGCCGACCTCGACGCCGTGAACGGGACCGGCTGGACGGCGCTGTCCATCGCCCAGGGCGTGTTCTATCCCAACACGTTCAACCGGCATCCGCACCTCGTGGCCCTGCTCGAGGACCTCGGCGCGGACCCGGCCGCCGGCACCCGCCGGCAGGTGGACCTCGCCCCCTGGGAGCGCCAGGCGCTGGCCGCCGATACGCCCCGGCCGTAGGTGTCGACGTCCGGAGCGGCCTCGCCTTCTGCAAGGCGGCGCCAATCCCTTTTCAAGGGGGCTCCACCTCCCTGCCCGGAGGCGCCGCTCTCCGGCAGGTGGTTGGACGGCGGGGGAAGCCGAGGGCGGCGATTGCCCGGGAGGCATCCTGCAGAGCAGGGCGCTACATGCTTTCTCGGCCTCGATTCGGCGACTGACGGAGCCGTAAGATACGATTCAGGAACACTGGGGCCGGCCCTCCGGTTGCGGCGACGAGGCGTGTGCGAGAGCCGGCCGCAGCCTGTGGCCCCGCTCACGACGGGGTGGGACATCGCCGGGCGGCCACGACCCCATCGCAATCGACGACGGATACGACCGCAGACGACCGACGATGAGCACCGAGAAGCACACCTTCACCGCCGAGGTTAAGGAGCTCCTGAACCTGATGGTCCATTCCCTCTACTCGCAGAAGGACATCTTCCTGCGCGAGCTCGTCTCGAACAGCTCGGACGCCCTCGACAAGCTGCGCGTCGAGGGCCTGTCGGACCCGAAGCTCCTGCCGGAAGGCGACCTCGAGATCAGGCTCGAGGCCGACCCGGAGGCGCGCACCCTCGCCATCTCCGACAACGGCATCGGGATGACGCGCGAAGAGGTGGTGCGCGACATCGGCACCATCGCGCGCTCGGGCAGCCGGGAGTTCCTCGACGCGCTGAAGGCGAAGCAGGGCGCCGGCGATGCGAAGCAGGACGCCGGCGACGCGGGGACGGCGGCGGCGACCGCCGACCTCATCGGCCAGTTCGGCGTCGGCTTCTACTCGACCTTCATGGTCGCCGACCGGGTTACTCTGACCACCCGCCGCGCGGGCACGGACACCGCCGTCCGCTGGGAGTCGACGGGCGACGGCACCTACACCCTCGACGAGGCGGCGCGGCCTCAGGCCGGCACCACGGTGGAGCTGCACCTCAAGCCCGCCGACGAGGAGGACGGGCGGCGGGACTATACCGATTCGTTCGTGCTGCGCGAGATCGTCAAGAAGCACTCCGACTTCGTCGCGCACCCGATCCGGATGAAGGTCGAGCGGCAGGAGCCGGTCCTCGACAACACCGGCCAGCCCGTGAAGGGGATGCTGCCGAAGACGGTCGTCGAGGACGAGACCTTCAACTCGATGAAGGCCATCTGGACGCGGCCGCGGAGCGAGGTCACGGACGCCGAGTACAACGAGTTCTACCGCCACCTGTCCCACGACTGGCACGACCCGCTCGCCACCATCCCGGCCGCGATGGAGGGCGCGTTCAACGCCCGCATCCTGCTGTTCATCCCCCCCAAGGCCCCGTTCGACCTGTACCACCGCGAGCGCATCACCAAGGGCGTGCAGCTCTACGTGAAGCGGGTCCACATCATGGACGACTGGAAGGCGCTGCTCCCCGAGTGGCTGCGCTTCCTGAAGGGGGTCATCGACTGCGAGGACCTCTCGCTGAACGTGTCGCGCGAGATCCTGCAGCACGACCGGCAGGTCAAGTCGATCCGCAACTTCGCGATCAAGAAGACGCTCGAGGCCATCGGCAAGCTGCGCAAGGACAAGCCGGAGTCGATGCGCGGGTTCTGGCGCGAGTTCGGCGCCGTCCTCAAGGAGGGGCTCGCGACGGACGGCGAGCACCGCGACCGCCTGCTCGACCTCGTCCTGTGCGCGACCACCCACGGCGACGAGCCGACGTCGCTGGCCGACTACGTGGAGAGGATGAAGGACGGCCAGGAGCACATCTACTACCTGGGCGGGACCTCGCTCGACGCGGTGCGCCACTCGCCGCACCTGGAGTCGTTCGCCCGCCAGGGCATCGAGGTGCTGTTCTTCGCCGACCCCGTCGACGAGTTCTGGCTGGAGCGGGAGCTGACCTACAAGGACAAGAAGTTCGTGTCGGTCAGCAAGGGCGAGGTCGACCTCGGGACCGGCGAGGCGGAGGACGAGAAGAAGGATGCGGCGGAACGGCCCCAGCTCGACGGCCTGCTCCAGACCCTGCGCACGCACCTGCAGGACGACGTGAAGGAGGTGCGGGTCTCGGGCCGGCTCACCGACAGCCCCGCGTGCCTCGTCGGCGACCAGGACGACCTGAGCCCGCAGCTCGAGCAGATGATGCGGCAGCTCGGGCAGGACCCGCCGAAGACGAAGCGCATCCTCGAGATCAACCCCGACCACCGGTTCATCGCGCGGCTCGCGGCCATCCACGCCGAGAACGCGCAGTCGCTCAAGCTGAAGACCTACGCCCAGCTTCTGCACGGCCAGGCGATTCTCGCCGAGGGCGGCACCCTGCCCGACCCCGGCGCCTACAGCCGCGTCGTCATGGAGGTCGCCAGCGAGGCGGTCACGGCCGGCGCGCCGCCGCCGCGCGTTGACATCGGCACGGACGCCCCCGCTCCGTCCACGTCCCAGGAGTCCGCGCCTTAGAATGGTGGCAGACTTCCGGCAGAGCTGGTTGCGCCTGCGAGCGGGGCCCGAAGGCGACGCTCTCCGGGTCAGGACAGTGATTCGATACGAAGTTGCCGACTGCGCCAGGCGCTGCCCCGTTCCCGCGGTTCTCGACGGTAGAGCCGGTTGCGCCAGCGAGCGGAGCCCGAAGGCAACGCTCTCCGGGTCAGGACAGTGATTCGATACGAGGTTGCCGACTGCGCCAGGCGCTGCCCCGCTCCCGCGGTTCTCGAGAGTTTGGTGCACAGCCGGTGATTCCATCAACGCGTCAGTGAGGAGCCTGTCATGAGATTCCCCGACACTCGCGCGCTCGCCGTCCCCCTGCTGCTGCTGCAAGCCTGCGGCGGAGCCGAACCGGCCGCCGACCCGCCGGCGGAGGAAGCCGCCGCCCCGCCGCCCTACCGCGCGTTCGTCACCAACGAGACATCGGGCGACCTGTCGGTGATCGCGGGCGGCACCCACGAGGTGCTGGCGACGATTCCCCTCGGCAAGCGCCCGCGGGGCATCAAGGTCGATCCGGCCGGCGAGCGCCTGTTCGTCGCCCTCAGCGGCTCGCCGCCGGCCCCGCCGGGGGTCGACGAGTCGACGCTGCCGCCGCCCGACCGCTCGGCCGACGGCATCGGCATCGTGGACATCGCTGCCGGACAGGTGGTGAACGTGCTGAACGCGGGCACCGACCCCGAGCAGGTGGCGGTGAGCCTGGACGGCACGCGCGTCTTCGTCGCCAACGAGGACGCGGCGCTCGCGAGCATCGTCGACATCGAGAGCGGCGAGATCCTCGCCCAGCTCCCGGTCGGGGGCGAGCCCGAGGGGGTGACCCGCAGCCCCGACGGCCGATGGGTCTACGTGACGTCGGAGAACGACAATCAGGTCTCGGTCATCGACACCGAGGCGCACGAGGTGGCGGCAGTGTTCGACGTCGGGGCCCGGCCGCGCTCGTCGGCGTTCCTGCCCGACAGCACCCGCGCCTACGTCACGGCCGAGAACGGCAGCACGGTGTCGGTCGTCGACACCGCCGACCACTCGGTCATCGAGACCATCGAGCTGACCGGCGAGATGGTGCGGCCGATGGACGCCAAGGTCTCGCCCGACGGGTCGCGGCTCTACGTCTCGACCGGCCGCGGGCGCACGGTGGCGGTCATCGACACCGCCACCAACGAGCCGATCACCCAGGTGGAGGTCGGCGAGCGGCCCTGGGGCATCGACCTGAGCCCGGACGGGCGCTACCTCTACACCGCGAACGGCCCGGGGAACGACGTCTCGGTGGTGGACACCGAGACTCTCGAGGTGATCGCGAGGGTGGAGGTCGGCGTGCGCCCGTGGGGCGTCGTCATCGTGGAGTGAAGGACCCCGCCGGCGCCCGGGCGGTGAAGCCGGGCCGACGGTCGTCAATCGGCGTGCACGGGCGTCGAGCGACCGGTGGGTGCCGTTGTGCGTTGTCTTGCGGTGCCCCGGACGTTCCGGAGGGAATCATGCCGCGCTTCGCCGAAGGGCCCGCCCCACCACCGCCCTGAGCAAGAGTCCGCCGGCGTGAGGCAGCACCCGGCGGCGAGACGTCGAAACACCCCCCGGCCGGTCGCAGGCCGCCGGGGGCCCCGGTCGAACGGCCCCTTCCCCGCCGCGCGGGAGCCCGGCGGCGGTGTAGTCCCCCTCTGGCGAAAGAAACGGAGAGCAGCTCGATGCGCGCATGGCAACGGCTCGGCCTGTCGGCCGCGATCCTCACCCTCGGCACCGGACTCGTGTTCACGGCCGGGCAGCAGCGCCCGACGTTCACCCCCGAACAGGAGGCCCGGCTGCAGATCCGCGAGGTGAAGGACGGCCTCTACGTCATCCCCGGCTTCGACGGCGGCCAGTCGGGCGGCAACGTCGCGGTCCGGGTGACCGACGAGGGCGTCATCATCGTCGACAACAAGTTCCCCTACAGCTTCGACTTCATCACCGCCCAGGTCGCCAGCGTCACCGACCAGCCCATCCGCTACGTGTTGAACACCCACCACCACGGCGACCACGCCGGCAGCAACGCCGACTTCATGCGCTCGGCCGAGGTCATCGCCCACCGCAACGCCCGCGCCAACTTCGTCCGCAACGACCAGCCCGGCGCCCCGCGGGTGACCTTCGCCGACGAGACCGCGGTGTTCCTCGGCGGCGCCGAGGCGCAGGCCTTCCACTTCGGCCGCGGCCACACCGACGGCGACGCCGTCATCTACTTCCCCGACCTCCGCACTGTCCACACCGGCGACCTCTTCATCCACGGCCAGCGCCTCGACGGCAGCACCCTGGCCCCGTTCTGGGACTACGGCAACGGCGGCAGCGCCGCCGAGTGGCCCGCCACCCTCACCGGCCTCCTCGCCCTCGACTTCGACACGGTGATCCCCGGCCACGGCGAGATCCTCGCCAAGGACGACGTCCGCACGTTCCGCGCCAAGCTCGAGACCGTCCTCGACCGCGTCCGCGCCGAGATCGCGGCCGGCGCGACCCGCGACGACATCGCCTCCCGCGTCGACACCACCGACCTCGACTGGCCCCTCGCGCCGGTGCGCATTCAGGGCGTGTACGACGAGCTGACCGCGGAGTGATCTCGACCAGCCCCAACGACATGCCAGAGACCGACCCCTGCTTCGACTGCGACGGGAACACCCGCAGAATCTGGGACGAGCACACCTTCACGTACGGGCTCGGCGTCGACGCCGCCGAGCTGACGGTGGCCCTTCCGGTTCACGTTTGCCCGTCATGCGGCCTCGAATTCCTCGACGATGAAGCCGAGAGCCTGAAGCATGAAGCGGTCTGCGCCCACCTCGGCGTGCTGTCGCCGAACGAGATTCGCGGCATCCGACGGATGCACGGAATGTCGCGCCCCGCCTTCTCGAAGATGATCGGCATCGACGAGGCCGCATTGGTCCGCTGGGAGGAGGGCATGCTGATTCAGAGCGCGGCAAACGACCGCCGCCTCCGCCGCCAAGCGGCCATGCGCGGATGAGCCGGTTCAACGTATGATCGGCGAGGTCGCTACACTTGGCGAGTCCATAAAGGGACGAAAACCGTGCCCACCGCGCAGCCCGTCTTCAAGTTCACCTACGAGGATTACCGGACGGCGCCGCCGGACAGGCGCTACGAGTTGGTCGACGGAGATCTGGTGATGGCCCCGGCACCGAGCCTGAGGCACCAGGCGATTCAGGTCTGGTTGGGAGAGCGGCTGGCCCGGTTCGTGCGGGAGAACGAGCTGGGGCAGATATTCTTCGCCCCGTGCGACGTGGTGTTCTCGGATACGGACGTCGTGCAGCCGGACCTGCTGTTCGTCTCCCGCGACCGCGCGCAGTTGCTGGCCGGCGGCGAGAACGTGCAGGGCGCGCCCGACCTCGTGGTCGAGATCCTGTCGCCAGCCACCGCGGAACGGGATTGGGGCTACAAGCGTGCGCTGTACGCGAAGCATGGTGTAGCTGAGTACTGGGTAGTCGATCCGTCGACAGAAACGGTGTGGATTCACCGCTTGCAGGGCCGCGCACTGGTGGTTGTGCAGACCCTTCACCGCGGACAGACGTTGCGCTCGCCCCTGCTGCCGGGGTTCGCTCTGGCTCTGGAGGACATCTTCGCCTCCTGAACACTCCTGAACCCCGCCCTGCGGCGACACCGATCCGCCGTCACGGCGAGGGTCCCGCCTTCCCGGATCGCTCCAGGGAACAGCCGCCACACCGGGCAGCGGAACCCCGGCAGCATGTCGCCGCCGGTCAGCTCGCCAGCGTCTCCCACCGCCTGGAACCCATCGTCCTGCCGCTCGAACAGCTCGCCGGCCGTCATGCGCGAGGGCTGCACTTCAACCGACATTCGCCGTCCTACGCCAGCTCGGGCGTGAACGTCACGTCGCCGGCGGCGGTGTCGCCCGGGTCGAGCACGATGAGGCCGGTGTCGCTACGGCCGTCCTCGGCCATGTTGAACCCGTCGATGCAGTTGGTGGCGGGCTCGACGCAGAAGAAGTCGCGGCCGGCGGGAGTGTAGACGACGAGGCAGGCGTAGACGGGGTCGGCGTCGATGCGCAGCCGCGCCCGCCACTCCGGCCACTCGATGACCGCGCGTCCGCCGAAGCGGGTGAAGTTGTTGTCGAGGGCGGTGGCGTCGGGATTGAGTCCGGCCCCGCGGAGGAGGAGCTGCGGGGGCGGGGGCACGATGCGGACCGGCATGACGTTCTCGTCGGCCTCCCACATGGGGCCGACGTCGGCGCGCACGAGCGCCCGCGGGGTCCGGACGAAGTAGGGGTGGAGGCCGAAGCCGACGGGCATGGGGTCGGCCGCCTCGTTGGTGACCGCGAAACGGACGCGGAGGCGCTCTTCGGTCAGGTCGAAGGTCTGCTGCGCCACGTAGGCCCAGGGCCAGTCGCCGGCCGGGTGGCGGTACTCCAACGTCAGCCGCGCCTCGCCCCGATCGACGACGGTCCACGGCGCCCGCCAGCCGTGGCCGTGGATGGCGTGGGGCTCGGGCGGGAAGTTCCTCGCAAGCTGGACCTCGCGCCCGCGGAAGCGGAACCGCGCGTCGCGGATGCGGTTGGAGAACGGCACCAGCGGGAAGCCCGACGTCCCGCCCGCGGACCGCGCGGCGAGGGCGTCGGGGGACGCCGGTCGCATCCACTCGACGGTCCGGCCGGCCCGCTCCGAGGCATACCGCGTGATGGACCCGCCGATCTCGGGCGCCACCGCGAGCCGCGTCGAACCGGCCTGGAGCTCGACGACCCGGTATGCGTTCTGGATCATCCGGTGATCGTAACAGCCCGTCGCCACCGTGCCGCGTCGCACGCGTCGCACCGCGACCGGAGGGAGCCAGCGGCCGTTCGGCACCGAATCGGCAAAAGCTGGTATCGTTTCAGGTTGCGCAACCGCTTCTCGCCGGGAGGATCCGACCATGACATCGAAGCTCGCAGGGATGGCGGCGGCCGGTCTGGCGCTGACCATCGCCATCGGAGGCGCCCCAACCACAGCCGCACAGGACGAGATGGCCGACAACCCGTTCTTCGCCGAGAGCCCGCTGCCCCATCAGCTTCCGCCGTTCGACCGCATCGACGACGCGCACTACGCGCCGGCGTTCGAGCGGGGCATGGCCGACCAGATCGCCGAGATCGAGGCGATTGCCGGGGCCTCGGAGCCCCCGACGTTCGAGAACACGATCGTGGCCCTCGAGCGGTCGGGTCAGTTGCTGAACCGCGTCGCGGCGACGTTCTTCGCGCTCTCCAGCGCCGACACCAACGACGCCATCAACGCGATCCGCAACGAGATGGCGCCGCGCCTGGCCGCCCACACCGACCGCATGCTGCTCGACGCCGGCCTGTTCGCGCGCGTCGAGTCGCTGTACGAGCAGCGGGCGGACCTCGACCTCGACGACGAGTCGCGGCGGCTCGTCGAGGAGTACTACGTCGACTTCGTGCGGGCCGGGGCGCGGCTCTCCGACGCCGAGAAGGAGCGGATGCAGGCCATCAACGCCCGGCTGGCGGCGCTGTCGAGCCGGTTCACCCAGAACGTGCTCGACGAGGTGAACGCCTCGGCCGTCGTGGTCGAGTCGCGCGACGAGCTGGCGGGGCTCTCCGAGGGCCAGATTGCCGCGGCCGTCGCAGCGGCGGAGGCGCGCGAGCTGGAAGGCCGCTACGTCATCCCGCTGCTGAACACGAGCGGGCAGCCGGCCCTGGCGTCGCTCGAGGACCGCGGCCTCCGCGAGCGCATCATGCGGACCTCGCTCGCCCGCGGCAGCCAGGGCGGCGAGTACGACAACCGCGGGGTCATCACCGAGATGGCCCGGCTGCGGGCCGAGCGCGCCGCCATGCTCGGGTATCCCAACCACGCCGCCTACATCCTCGAGCGGCAGACGGCCCGGACGGTGGACGCGGTCAACGAACGGCTCGCGAGCCTCGCCCCGCCCGCGGTGGCCAACGCGGAGCGCGAGGCGGCCGATCTGCAGGCGATGGCCGCGGCGGAGGGCGCCGATCTCGAGCTGGCCGCCTGGGACTGGTCCTACTACACGGAGAAGGTTCGGGCGGAACGCTACGCCTTCGACGCGTCGCAGCTCCGGCCGTACTTCGAGATGGACAACGTGCTCGAGAACGGCGTGTTCTTCGCCGCCACCCGGCTGTACGGGCTGACGTTCGAGGAGCGCCCGGAGCTGCCCGTCTACCACCCGGACGTCCGGGTCTGGGAGGTGTTCGACGCCGGCGGCGAGGCGCTGGGGCTGTTCATCGGCGACTTCTACGCCAGGCCGTCCAAGCGGGGCGGCGCGTGGATGAACGCGTACGTGTCGCAGTCGCACCTGATGGAGACGTCGCCGGTGGTGGGCAACCACCTGAACGTGCCGAAGCCGCCCGAGGGCGAGCCGACGCTGCTGACCTTCGACGAGGTCACGACGATGTTCCACGAGTTCGGGCACGCCCTGCACGGCTTCTTCTCGGACGTCCGCTACCCCTACTTCGCGGGCACGTCGGTGCCGCGCGACTTCGTGGAGTACCCCTCGCAGGTCAACGAGATGTGGGCCACCTGGCCCGAGGTGCTCCGCAACTACGCCGTCCACCACGAGACCGGCGAGCCGATGCCGGCCGACCTGCTCGACCGGGTGCTGGCGACGCAGCAGTTCAACCAGGGGTTCGCCACCACCGAGTACCTCGCGGCCTCGCTCCTCGACATGGCCTGGCACCAGATCACGGCCGACGAGGTCCCCGACGCGGCCGGGGTCGAGGCGTTCGAGGCGGCCGCCCTCGAGGCGGCGGGGGTCGCGCTCGAGACGGTGCCGCCGCGCTACCGCAGCACCTACTTCTCGCACATCTGGAGCAGCGGCTACTCGGCCGGCTACTACTCCTACATATGGAGCGAGGTGCTCGACGCCGACTCCGTCGAGTGGTTCAAGGAGAACGGCGGGCTGCTGCGCGAGAACGGCGACCACTTCCGGAGCACCCTGCTGTCGAAGGGCGGCAGCATCGAGGCGCTCGACCTGTTCCGCGCGTTCCGCGGCGCGGAGCCGGACATCGGGCCGCTGCTCGTCCGGCGGGGCCTGAACTGACCGGGCCGCGTCGTCCTTCCGCCTGCCGCGGGCGCGTCTCCGCCCGCGGCGAGCGCCGACGGTCAACCCCGATTGGCATCGAACAGAGAACGGTCGGCGCCGCGCCAGGACCGCGCGGGTCGACCCTGCCGGGTGCCGGGGCAGGAGGCCGCCTCCGCGCCCGCAACGGGCCGACCGTCGCTTGGCCTGCCAAGTGGGTCCGGCCCCCGAACGGTGGTATCATCGGTGCGCGCCTGAGCACTGGAGGCAAGGTGCGCCATGGGAGTCGCGACCATTCGTACCGCGGAGGACACGCTGTCGGTTCCACGTTCGGAATCGCAGCCGCGCGTGCGGCTGCGGCTCGCGGTGCGGGGGTTTCTCGCCCTCGCCCTCCTGCTCGCGGTGACCATCGTGGCCACGTCGGCCACCCTCCTCTACAACGCCGCCGCCACACTGCGCGACGAGGCCGAGGCGAACGCGGTCAACCTGTCGGAGGTGTTCTCGGCGAGCTTCGCGGAGATGGGCGAGATCTCGGTGGCCAACGTCGCGCGGACGCTGGACGCGACCCTCGACCCGCAGATGATCGCCCAGGCCCGCATCGCCGCCCATCTCACGGCGGCGGCCGAGGCGGCCGAGTGGAATGCGCCCCGCATCATCCGCGTCCTGGAGGGCATCGTCGCCGAGACGGTGCTCGACGAGTTCTGGATCACCGACGAGACGGCTTACTCCTACCTCACCAACGTCAGGGATGAACGGGGCGAGCTCGTGCCGTTCCAGTTCAGTGCGGATCCGGCGGTGCAGCCGCAGGCGTCGAAGTTCTACGTGCTCCTCCTCGGCGACGACAGCGACGTGATCACGCAGCCTGCCCAGGTGCGGGAGATCGACAACCAGGTCTACAAGTACGTCGGGGTCGGCGGGGTCGACAAGCAGCGGATCGTCCAGGTCGGCAACGGCATCGTCTTCAGCGACCAGGAGATTCTGACGAGTCGCTACACGTCCGAGCGGGCCGACGTCTCGGCCATCATCGAGGGCATTCTGGGCCAGCAGATGGCGGCCCAGGGGACCATGCTCGAGCGCTTCATCGCCGCCGCCGAGGCGGCCGAGTGGACGCGGGACGACATCGAGTTCCGGCTGCGCCGCATCGCCACCACCACCGTCATCGGCGAGATCCGGGTCGCCGACGCCAACAACGTCCCCCTCTACTCGAGCCTGCTGCCGCCCGCCGCGGGAGGCGCCGGGGCCGCCCTCGTGGGTCCCGGGGACCTCGGCGAGCTGGCCGACGGCTCGTCCGGCGTCGTGGAGCATCCGACGGCGCCGCGGCCGTCCGACGGCGCCCTCTACAAGTACGTCACCGTCGCCACCGGCGAGTCCGCGCGGCGCGTCCAGGTCGGCATTCCCATCCAGAGCGCGTCGGGCGGCAACCTGCTCTACTCGGTGTACCAGCGCGAGGCGGACGTCCAGGTCCGCTCCGGGAACCAGGACCTCGACGCCCTCTGGGTCGTCAACCTCGATCGCGAGCTCGCCGCCGCCGCCCGCCGGGCAGAGGTGCAGACCACCGAGGGCGTGGACGCCTGGGAGCTGTTCGAGGACCACGCCGCCGCGGTCATGGCCACCGCCATGGACGAAGGGCGCGTCATCAGCGACGTGAGCCTGAGCCTGTTCTCGCCCGAGGACCGCGGCATCTGGGTCGCCTCGCCCCTCATCAACGCCGGCGGGATCCCCATCGGGGGCCTCGCCATCGCCATGAGCCTGGACGAGATCGCGGACACGGTCATCGGCGAGACCATGAACACCGTCGGCATCGCGCTGGTGCTGCTGACCCTCACCGGCTTCGCGGCGTTGCGCGGCACGCGCTGGCTGACCCATCCCATCGAGGTCATCGCCGACGCCGCGCGTCAGGTCGAGACGGGGAAGCCGCCCGACAGCGAGGCGATGCAGGAGGTCATCAACCGCACCGACGAGCTCGGCAGCCTCGCCCGCGTCTTCTCCGACATGACCGTCCAGGTCTTCAACCGCGAGGAGCAGTTGGAGACCATGGTGGCGGCGCGGACGCGGGAGCTGCAGACGAGCAACCAGCGCCTGCAGATCGCCCACGAGGCCATCAAGCAGGACCTGTCGATGGCCAAGGTCGTGCAGGAAGCGCTGGTGCGCGAGGGCGACGCCGAGTTCGGGGCCTTCTCGGTGTCGGCGCGGATGACCCCGGCCCAGCAGATCGGCGGCGACTTCGTCGAGTTCACGGACGCGTCGGGCGGCCAGCTTTCCTTCGTCCTCGGCGACGTGTCCGGCAAGGGGGTCGCGGCGGCCCTGTTCATGGCCGCCTCGCAGTCCGCGGTGATGGGGGCGTTCGCCGAGCACACCGGCATCTCCACCATCGCCAACGAGGCGAACCGCCGGCTGTGCCAGCAGAATCCGATGGGGCTCTTCGTGACCTGCGTGCTCGGGTTCCTCGACGTGGAGAGCGGTCGTTTCGACTACGTCTGCGCCGGGCACGAGCCCGCCTACGTCGTCGGGCTCGACGACAGGCGCCGGCCCCTCCCCATGACCCAGGGGCTGGCCATGGGGCTGATGGACGACTTCGAGTACGCGAGCGGCAGCGAGGTGATCCAGCCGGGCGAGACCCTGTTCATCTACACTGACGGCCTGACCGACGCCGTGGACCTCGGCGGCACCCTGTTCGGGAAGGAACGCCTGGAAGCGACCCTCGACGGCGCGTCGCGACGGTCCACGGCGGAGATCGTGGACCACGTCTGGAGCGAGATCGGGACCTTCTCGACCGGGGCCGCCGCCGCCGACGACATGACCTGCCTCGTGCTGCGCCGCCGATGACCCCGCCGGCAGCCCGCTGATACGACGAGTGGATGGCCGCACCGCGTGTTTTGTTATAGTGGCTCGCTTGCAGGTCGACGATCACGCGCCTGAACCATGCCTGACCTTCATGTCTCGTTGCCGGCCAAGCTGACCGAGGTGCGCAACCTCTCCGCTTCCGTCGAGGAGTTCGGGGACGCCAACCGGCTGCCGCAGCCGACGGTGTTCGTCATCAACCTGGCGCTCGACGAGCTGATCACCAACGCCGTCACCCACGGCACGTTCAACGTGCCCGATCCGACGATTGACATCCATCTGAAGGCCGAACGGAACGTCGTGACCCTGACCATGGAGGACAACGGGTCGCCGTTCGATCCGACGGCGATGGACGCGGACGACGTGGACACCACGTCGGTACTGGAAGAGCGGGCGGTGGGCGGCCTCGGCCTTCACCTGGTCAGGACCTTCGCCCACGACATGGCCTATGAGTTCGTGGACGGCAGGAACCGCCTGACGGTACATCACCACTTCAAGTCGGAATCCGAGTGACCGCGCGGTCGACGGATCTCCGCCGAGGGGCATCGATGAACATTGAAGTCGCGGAAGAACGTGAAGACGGGGCGCTGATTCTGCTCCCGGTGGGACGGCTCGACAGCGCGAACGCGCGGGCGTTCGAGTCGATCGTCATGGAGCACATCGGCAACGACGAACGGAAGCTGATCTTCGACTTCGGCCGTCTGTCGTTCATCAGCAGCTCGGGCATGCGGGTGCTCCTGATCGCGGCGAAACGGCTCAGCGCCAACGAGGGCACCATCGCCCTCTGCAACATGCAGGACCACATCGAGGAAGTGTTCCGCGTCAGCGGCTTCGATCAGATCATTCCGATCCGCGACTCGCGGCAGGCGGCGCTGGAAGTCTCCTGACCCGGCGTTCGGTCCAGAACCCCGGACCTCCCTGCCGCCGCCCCGGCTCGAGTCGACACGATGCTGCCCCGGCGGAGGGCGACGCGGACGCGCCCGGCTCGAGGCGTGTCCGCCGCCCACGCAGCTCTACGGGCGCAGATCGACGCGGCCGGGCTCGGCCCCGCCGTCGAGAAGGCAGGGGGGCGCGGGACAGGTCTGGCACCGGCTGCGACGAGGTCGGCGGGGTCGACTCGCAGCGCCCGCGCGTACGCCTCTCGTTCGGCCGGGTGGCGCGGGGACCGACCAGCATGCCCGTAACCGCCCGACTCGCCCACCCGCCTCACGACGAAACGCTTCGGGTGGCCGACGCCCATGACGGTCTCGGTCAGAGCCGCCAGATGATCAGCAACTGCAGCAGGTTCTCGTCGGTGTCGGTGCCGAGCTTGTTCGGCCAGTACTGGTACTCGCCGCCCAGGAAGAGCTCGTTCGCCTGGCCGCTGATCGCCTTCCCGAGGTCCCACACGAGCTGCGGCTGGGCGAGGATCCAGCTCCGGACCTCGTTGCCGAACTCGTCGGTGACGCGGTGGATGTACTCGGCATGGCCGAAGAACGCGAACGACTGGGTGCCGACGTCGAACCCCGCACCCCAGTTGACGTCGAACATCCAACTGTTGCTCGACCGCGGGGCGGCGCTGCCGGTGTTGCCGTCGATGAACGCGGTGAAGTCGGTGTTCAGGAAGAAGAAGCCGGGCACCGCCCAGGACAGCCGGACCCCGGGCAGGTACTTGAAGAAGTCGGCGTCGCCGCCGACGTTGATGCCGCCGATCAGGGCCACGTCCCGCAGCGCCCCCCCGCCCACCGTCCGGCCCGACATCCTGCCGAAGCTCAGCGTGGGGTACCACTCGCCGTAGAAGTCCTTGTCGTTGAAGCCGTCGACCAGATCGTCGTCGATGTAGTCGATGAAGAAGAAGCTGTCGCCGAGCGACCAGCCCGACGCCTGCTGGAACGTCAGGATGCGGCTCGGCGCGGACTCGGCCGAGAACGGATTCACGAGATTGCCGTACTGGAACTGGAACTCGGTCTGCGCCGCCGCCGGCGCCGCCGCGACGCCCGCCAACAACGCCGCCAGTCCCCAACGCCGCCAGCCCGGAACGGTTCTGTCTGCGATCACCTGTGACCTCGCCGGCCCGTGTTCCAGAGCCATCGACGCCCACCCGGGGCCTGCCCGTGGACGCTCGCACCAGCGAACTGCCAACGCGACGGCAACGCGTCACGCGAGGAGCCAGCTCCGAAGAATCGCCGCACCCGCGAAACCTCCAACGCAACCGCCAAGGGCGCGCCAGTGGTCCGTCACGCCATGATCTTCGGACACGGACCTGGGTTTGCGGCCCGCAATCGTTGGCGAACAAGAGCACCCATGCCCGAACATTCGGCGGCGGCGAAGCACCAGGAGCTTGCTCCGTGGACGCTCCGCGCCCGCGAAACCCGCCACGACCCGCAGGCTCACGCGGGAAGCTTGCTCCCCCCAATCGTCTCGCGCCAGCGAAACTCCCCACGCGACCGCGGGTCGCGCGGCGCCCCGGACCCGGGTTCGCGCAAATCCGTCGCCGCGGGTTTGCCGCCGGTCGCGCGACGCCGGCGACTCGCCGATGCCGTACGCACGTCGCGGTTTCGCCGACAGTATAATTCGGCGGTGCCGGAATCGAACAGCACCGTCGAATCCAAGCCGACGCGCGCCGACGCCGCGGAGCCGCGCGGCCAAGCCCCGGACCACGCCGATTGCGACGCCGAGTACGTGGCGTTCGACCGCGTCAGCAAGAGCTACGACGGCCGCACCCTGGTCGTGCGAGACCTGGACCTGCGCATCGCCAGGGGCGAGTTCCTCACCCTGCTCGGCCCCTCCGGATCGGGCAAGACGACGTGCCTGATGATGCTCGCCGGGTTCGAGACCCCCACCTCGGGGGTCATCCGCATCGCCGGCCGCTCGGTGCACCACCTGCCGCCGCGCCGGCGCGGCATCGGCATGGTGTTCCAGAACTACGCCCTCTTCCCGCACATGACGGTGGGCGACAACCTCGCCTTTCCCCTCGAGGTGCGCGGGCTCGAGCCTGACGATCGCCGCGCCCGCGTCCGCCGCGCCCTGGAGCTGGTGCGGCTCGAGGGCCTGGAGCAGCGGCGGCCGGGTCAGCTCTCGGGCGGCCAGCAGCAGCGCGTGGCCATCGCCCGCGCCCTCGTGTTCGAGCCTGACCTGGTGCTGATGGACGAGCCCCTCGGCGCCCTCGACCGCCGCCTGCGCGAGGAGCTGCAGTACGAGATCCGGCGCATCCACCGCGACCTCGGGGTCACCATGGTGTACGTCACCCACGACCAGCAGGAAGCGATGGTGATGTCGGATCGGGTCGCGGTGTTCCGCGCCGGCGTCGTCGAGCAGATCGCCTCGCCCGAGGCCCTCTACGAAGAGCCGGACTGCTCATTCGTGGCCCGGTTCATCGGCGAGAACAACCGCCTTCCGGGGCGGGTGACGAACGTCCGGGGCGACATCTGCGACGTCGACGTCGGCGGCCGGCCGGTCCAGGCGCTGCGCGTCGTCCCGTGCGGGGCCGGCGACCCCGTCCTCCTGTCCATCCGTCCCGAGCGCGTCTCCATCGCGCCCGACCCGGGCATGTACACCAACGAGTTCGAGGCGACGGTCGACGACGTGACGTTCCTCGGCGACCACCTCCGCATCCGCGTCACCGTGTGCGACCAGCCGGACTTCATCGTGAAGATCCCCAACGTGGTGGGGCACGGCGCGGTGATCGAGGGTGACCGCATCCGCATCGGCTGGACGTCGACCGACAGCCGGGTCCTGGACGCCGACGGCGGAGAGGGCGCGGCATGACCCGCGTCGCCGGACGATCCGCCGCCGGCCGCATCCGCAACGGCTGGTCAAACCGACAGCCGGGTCCTGGACGCCGAGCGCGGAGAGGGCGCATGAGCCGCATCGCCGGGCGATCCGCCAGCGCCGGCCGCCTCGCGGCGCTGGCGGCGGCGGTGGCGGCGGCGACGCTGCTGGCGTCCGACTGCGGGCCGCCGCCCGGCGAGTCGCTCACCGTCATCTCGTGGGGCGGCTCGTACGCGCGAGCCATCACCCGGGGCTACCTCGAGCCCTTCACGGCCGAGACCGGCATCGAGATCCGCCTCGACGACTACAACGGGGGGCTCGCCCAGGTGCGCGCGCAGGTGGAGACCGGCAACATCCACTGGGACGTCATCGACCTCGAGACCCCCGACGCGGTGAGCGGCTGCGACGAGGGCATCCTCGAGCCCATCGGCCCCGCCCGCCTCGCGCCCGGTTCCGACGGGACGCCCCCCGAGGACGACTTCCTGCCCAACGCGCTGCTGGAGTGCGGCGTGGGCACGTCGCTCTACTCCAACGTCTACGCCTACAACGCCGCCCGCCTGACCGGCGAGAGGCCGACCACCCTGGAGGACTTCTTCGACCTCAAGCGCTTCCCCGGCCGCCGGGGGCTGCGGCGCGTGCCTTTCGCCAACCTCGAGTTCGCCCTCATCGCCGACGGCGTGCCCCTCGACGAGGTCTACGCCACCCTCGACACCCCCGAGGGGCTCGACCGCGCCTTCCGCAAGCTCGACACCATCAAGGACCAGGTGGTGTGGTGGGAGGCGGGCGCGCAGCCCCCGCAGATGCTGGCGGACGGCGAGGTGGTGATGAGCACCGCCTACAACGGGCGCATCTTCAACGCGCAGAACCTGGAGGACCAGCCGCTCGTGATCGTGTGGGACGGCCAGGTGCTGGACGTGGGCCAGATCGGCATCGTCGCGGGAACGCCCGATCTGGAGGCGGCTCTCGACCTCGTCAGGTTTGCCTCGACCACCGCGTCGATGGCCGCCGTCAGCCGCTACATCGCCTACAGCCCCGCGCGCCGCTCCGGCGCCCCCCTCGTGTCGACGCACGCCGACACCGGCATCGACATGAACCCGCACATGCCGGCCTGGCCGGCGAACACGAGGCGCGCCCTGCAGAACGACTGGGCGTGGTGGAGCGACCACATGGACGAGATGAACGAGCGCTTCAGCGCGTGGCTGGCCCGGTGACCCGACCCGCCCTCCGCGCGGCCCGGCTGACCCTGCCCCTCGTCGCCTTCATCGGCGTCACGTTCGTGGTGCCGCTGGCGACGATGCTCGTGCGCAGCGTCTACGACCCGGTGGTCGCCGATGCCCTGCCCGACACCCTCGCGGCGCTGCGCGACTGGGACGGGCGGTCCGATCCCGGCGAGGCGGCGTACGCGGCGGCCGCGCGCGAGCTGCTGCGGGCGCGCGAGGAACGAACCATCGGCCGCGTGGCGAGCCGCATCAACCGGGTGCGCGGCGGGCTGCGGAGCGTCGTCGTGCGCAGCGGGCGACGGCTGCAGGACTTCTCCGGCGGGCCGTGGCGCGCGGTCATGCTGGAGATCGACGGCCGCTGGGGCGACGCCGCGACCTGGCAGGCCATCCGGACCGCCGGCGACCGCCTCACCGCCCGGCACTACCTGAACGCGGTCGACCTGCAGCGGCTGCCCGACGGGTCCATCGCCCGCCAGCCGCCCGAGCGCCGCATCTACGTGGCCCTGCTGTGGCGCACCCTCGTCGTCAGCCTCGGCATCACCGCGCTGTGCCTGCTGCTCGGCTATCCCGTCGCGTATCTCATCGCCCACGCGCCCCCGCGGCGCGCGGGGCTGCTCCTCGGGCTCGTCCTCCTGCCCTTCTGGACGTCGCTGCTCGTCAGGACCACGTCGTGGATCGTCCTGCTCCAGACCCAGGGGGTGGTGAACGACCTGCTGGTCGCCCTCGGGCTGCTCGCCGACGACGGGCGCATCGCCCTCATCTACAACATGACGGGCACGGTGGTGGCGATGACCCACGTGCTGCTGCCGTTCATGGTGCTGCCGGTCTACTCGATCATGCGCGCGATTCCGCCGCAGCAGATGAACGCCGCCGCCTCGCTGGGGGCGGGCTTTCCGCGGGCGTTCCTGCGCGTCTACTGGCCCCAGACCCTGTCCGGCGTCGGCGCGGGCTCGCTGCTCGTCTTCATCCTCGCCATCGGCTACTACATCACGCCGGCGCTGGTGGGCGGCCAGAGCGGCCAGCTCATCTCGAACTTCATCGCCTACCACATGCAGACGTCGCTGAACTGGGGGCTCGCGGGCGCCCTCGGCGGCATCCTCCTGGCCTGCGTGGCGGTGCTCTATATGGCCTACGACCGGGTGGTCGGCCTCGATCGCATGAGGCTGGGATGAGCAAGACCGTGGCCGAGCCTGGCGCCCGCATCGGACGGTTCGTCTACTTGGCCGTCTGTGCGCTCATCTTCACGTTCCTCGTGGCGCCCATCCTCGTGATCGTGCCGCTCAGCTTCAACGCCGAGCCGTACTTCACGTTCACCGAGGGCATGCTGCGCCTCGATCCGGACGCGTGGTCGCTGCGCTGGTACCGGCAGATCGTCACCGACGACGCGTGGCGGCGGGCGCTCGGCAACAGCCTCTTCATCGGCGTCATGTCGACGGTGCTCGCGACCACGCTCGGCACCCTCGCCGCCCTCGGCCTGGCGAGCCCCGCCATGCCGGCGCGCCGCCTCACGATGGGGCTGCTCATCTCGCCGATGGTCACGCCGCTCATCATCTCGGCCACCGGCATGTTCTTCTTCTACTCGACCCTGGGTCTGTCGCAGACCCACCTCGGGCTCATCCTCGCCCACGCCGCCCTCGGCACCCCGTTCGTCGTCATCACCGTGACCGCCGCCCTGTCCGCCTTCGACACCAACCTGACCCGCGCCGCGGCGAGCCTCGGAGCCGACCCGTTCCTCATCTTCCGGCGCGTGCAGCTTCCGCTGATCGCGCCGGGCGTCGTCTCGGGCGCCCTCTTCGCGTTCGCCGCCTCGTTCGACGAGGTCGTCGTGGTCCTCTTCATGGCCGGCGAGGACCAGCGCACCCTGCCGCGCCAGATGTGGGCCGGCATTCGCGAGCAGATCAGCCCCGCCATCCTCGCCGTCGCCACGTTCCTCATCGCCTTCGCGGTGCTCCTGCTGCTCACCGTCGACTGGCTCCGCCGGCGCGGGGACGCGCCGGGCCGCTGACCGGCCTCCGCTCATCGCCCCCGCGACAACAACACGCCGCTCGGGTCGAGCAGAAAGCGCCAGGCCGGCACGACGTCGATGGCGCCGGCGCCGACGGGAATCGTCTCTTCCTCGTCGCGGGTCACGATGGTGCCCGCCGGCAACTGCAGCTCGGCCATCGCGGCGTCGAGCGCCGTCACCTCCCGCTTCCGCGTCCGCGGGTCGGCCAGCGACTCGCAGACCTGGACCAGGGCGCGCGAGCCGTCCGGCATGCCCACCGCGAAGTCGACTTCCCTTCCGTTGGCGCAGCGGTAGTAGCGGATGTCCGGGGTCGACCGGCGCAGCCCCATGAACACCAGGTTCTCGAGCAGGTGGCCCGCGTCGACCAGGACGCCCGAGCCGACCGAGCGCACCAGCGCATGGTCGACGCAGTAGATCTTCTTGGGATTCGCGTTGGCCCGCGCCAGGGAAGCGTCGAAGAGACGCACCGTGAACAGGAAGAAGGCGTCCTCGAACCACTCCAGGTAGCTGGACACAGCCGGCTTCGGCGCCCGGTGCCCGAGCGCCTGCAGATAGCCGGTGAGCCGGTTGATGGAGTACAGCGACGCGGTGCTGTCCACGAGCCGGTGCGCCAGATCCGCGACCGCCCGGGGATGGGCGACGTCATGCCGCTCGACGAGGTCGCGGAAGAGCATCGCGCCCCAGTATTCCTGGTGGATCCGGATGCGCAGGGCGCGATCGAGGCCCGCGACCTCCGGGAATCCGCCCCTGTCCCAGTACTCGTCGAACGCCTTGCGCACCAGCAGCCGCTTCCGCGTCGAGAAGGGGCCGTCGCCGTCGATGCCCCGGAAGTCGAGGAACTCCCGGAACGAGAACGGGAAGATCTCCCACGCCAACGCCCGGCCTCGCATCTGCGTCGCAATCTCGCGCGACAGCATGCGGGCCGACGACCCGGTGATGTACACCTCGCAGCGATCGGTTCGCATCAGACGGTCCACGAACGGCTCCCAGCCGGGGACGACCTGAATCTCGTCGAAGAAGCAGTAGACCGTCTCCGTGTGCTTCTTCTCCGGGTAGAGCGAGAAGTAGGCGTCCGCCACGGTGCCGAGCCCGTCGCGTTGCAGGTGGCGGAGCCGGTCGTCGAACAGGTTCAGGTAGAGGACGTTCTCGCGCGGCACGCCGCGGTCGAGCAGCTTCCGCACGAGCTGGAACAGGAAGGTCGACTTGCCGGCGCGCCGCGGCCCGATGCACACGGTTGCCTTGCCGGGTATCGGCGTCACGTCCACGCGACGCGGGACGCCGGTGACCAGCTCGGCCTCCTGAAAGTCCAGGAGGATGTCTCGCAACGAGTCTGCCATGGCGCTTTCGTGGGAGCCGCCGCGGTCCCGGAGCCCGATATCGGTAGAGTATTATTCCAATTTTGACCTCTACCGGCAATACGTTTCGCCGGATCGAGCTGGGGCAGGAAGCCGTGCGGGGGGTGCAGGGAAGGCCGCCGGGCGGCGACCTCGCTGCCATCGCCGGGTTGTCGAAGGAGTTCATGATCGCTACGATGGGCTCATGAGGGAGATCACAGCCTGGGACGCCAAGAACCGGTTCGACCATCTGCTGGACACCGCCCAGAGCGCGCCGGTTCGGGTCACCAAGAAGGGCAGGCCCGTCGGCGTCATGATGTCGGTTCAACAGTACGAACGACTCCGGGGCGCGGCGTGGACGCGCGTGACCGAGACCGTGGACCGCCTTGCCGCGGAAGCCGCCGCAAGCGGGTTGACGGACGCGAGGCTGAACGCGCTCCTGACCGATGACGGCTGACCGGGGTGGTGCTCGATACCAACGTCGTCATCAGCGCCGCCTTGCAGCGCCGGAGACCGAGGACGACCTGCTGAACGTAGCGCTGTCGGGCACCGCCGCCCGGGTCGAGAAGATCGTGCGGGGGTGGCGGCGGGCGAACCGCCTAGCGGACCAAGCCGATGACCGGCGTCGGCACGAGACGCGGTCGTTGCGGACGTGGGTAGACGAGCCACTTTCCGACCGGGAATCTACGGGCCTCCGGAAGCTCGCTACGGACGAATTCGGACAAAATGCCGGACCGTCACAGACGACGGCGGCGATGCACCTCAAGTGCCTCGCAGCGTCGGCACGGCCTTGCCCGGCAGACGCGGCACGTCCGCAGGAATGATCCGTCCACCATCACGCCAGACGGCCTCTGCTGAGAGCGCCGCACGGCGCATGCTCGCCTTCGATTGTATGGCCGACCAGCGGCGGCCGATGGGGTTCGCATCAGAATGGACGATACTGAACGGAATGGTACGAGCGATCATCGGAACGATCACTACCCTGCTGGCCGGGGTGCGAATGTTGACAACCTCGAACGAGACATGGTTCGACATGATCTCGGATTGGGTCGTGCTCTCATGTGGGTTGGCTCTGCTCCTCCTCCTGATGTACGACGCTCGCCAGCGCTGGCACCCCGCGAAACGCCTCTACAGGAAAGGGGTTCGAGATCAAGCGGCCCGAACGCAGCGCGCCA
>JAJEFC010000172.1 GCA_022820675.1 Vicinamibacteria bacterium
TTCGACGGTTGCCGGGGTGTCGCGGCCCGGGCCGGCCGACGCGCCAGGGACCGCCCCGCCGGCGGCCCGCGGGCGGCTAGACATCGAGGTTCTTGACGTCGAGGGCGTTCTCCTCGATGAACTTCCGCCGCGGCTCGACCTGGTCGCCCATCAGCGTCGTGAACATCACGTCCGCCTCGGTGTCGTCCTCCGCGCTGACCTGCAGGAGCGTCCGGTTCTCCGGGTCCATGGTGGTCGACCAGAGTTGATCGGGGTTCATCTCGCCCAGCCCCTTGTAGCGGTTGATGGCCACGCCCCGCTTCCCGGCCGCGAGGAAGTGGTCGAGCAGCTCGTCGACGCCGCCGACCTCGACCTCCCGCGGCGGCGTCGCCGCATCGTCCGACTCCTCGGCGTCCCCGGCGGACCCGCGGGCGACGCTGCCGACCCGCATCGGCCCCTCGACGCCCCTGATCGCCTCGAAGCTGGCCGACAGGGCCCGGTACTCCGCCGACTCGACGAACTCGACCCCGACCGACTGCTGCCGGGCGAATCCGCCGCTCCGGTCCTCGACCACCAACGCGTATGCGTTGTGCTCCTCGTCCACGTCCACCCGGACGGTGCGCGACGGGGTGGTCAGCTCCGCGGCCAGCGCCTCGAGGGCGGCCCGGGCCTCGAAGAACGCCTTGTCGGCGGCGCCCGCGTCGAGCAGGGCCTTGACGATGTCGGCGGCGGGACCGCGGCGCTCGACGATGGCCCGATAGCGCTGGAAGGCGACGAGGCGGTGCAGCAGCTCCTCGAGGCGCTCCGCGGTCAGCTCGCCGGCCGGCAGACGCAGCACCCGGGTCTCCGCCGCCCGCTTGAAGAGCCACGACTCGAGATCGCGGTCGTCCTTGACGTAGGTCTCGCTGCGGCCCCGCTTGACCCGGTAGAGCGGCGGCTGGGCGATGTGGATGTGGCCGCGCTCGATGAGCTCCCGCATCTGGCGGTAGAAGAACGTCAGCAGCAGGGTGCGGATGTGCGAGCCGTCGACGTCCGCGTCGGTCATGATGATGACGCGGTGGTAGCGCAGCTTGTCGGGCTGGAAGTCGTCCTGGCCGATGCCGCAGCCGAGGGCCGCGATCATCGCGCGGATCTCGTCGCTGCCGAGCATCTTGTCGAACCGCGCCTTCTCGACGTTGAGGATCTTGCCCTTGATGGGCAGCACCGCCTGGAACTGCCGGTCGCGGCCCTGCTTGGCGGACCCGCCGGCCGACTCCCCCTCGACGATGTAGAGCTCGGCCTTCCCGGGGTCCCGCTCCTGGCAGTCGGCCAGCTTGCCCGGGAGGCTGCTGTTGTCGAGCGCGCCCTTCCGGCGCACGAGATCCCGCGCCTTGCGGGCCGCCTCGCGAGCCCGCGCCGCGTCGATGGTCTTGTTGACGATGCGCTTGGCCACCACCGGGTTCTCTTCGAGGAACGCGCCGAGGCAGTCGTTGACGATGGCCTCGACGATGCCCTTCACCTCGGTGTTGCCCAGCTTGGTCTTCGTCTGGCCCTCGAACTGGGGATGGGGAATCTTGACGCTGATGACCGCGGTCAGCCCCTCGCGGATGTCGTCGCCGCCGATGCTCTCCTTGAGGTCCTTCGCGAGGTTCTGGCGGGTGACGTAGCTGTTCAGGGTGCGCGTCAGGGCGGCCCGGAGCCCCGACACGTGGGTGCCGCCCTCCTGCGTGTTGATGTTGTTGGCGAAGGCGTGCAGGGTGTCGGAGTACCCGTCGTTCCACTGCAGCGAGATCTCCGCTTCGATTCCGTCGCGCTCGCCCCGCATGTAGATCGGCTCGGCGTTGACCGCCACCCGGTTCTCGTTGAGGTACTGCACGAACGAGTTGATGCCGCCCTCGTAGCGGAAGTCGCGGTGCTTGCCGTCCTCGCGCTCGTCGTCGATGGCGATGCGCACGCCGGCGTTCAGGAACGCCAGCTCCCGGAGGCGGTGGGCCAGGGTGTCGAAGCTGTACTCCACCGTCTCGAACACGTCGGCGTCGGGCTTGAACCTCAGCCTCGTGCCGCGTCGCCGCGTCGTTCCCGTGACCTCGAGGTCGGCATCGGGCACGCCCCGGGTGTAGCTCTGCTGGTAGACCCTCCCGTTCCGGCAGATCTCGAGGGCGACCGACTCGGACAGGGCGTTGACGACCGAGACCCCCACCCCGTGCAGCCCGCCCGACACCTTGTAGCTCTCGTTGTCGAACTTCCCCCCGGCGTGCAGCACCGTCAGCACCACCTCGGCCGCGGGCCGGCCGCTGGCGTGGAGATCGACGGGAATCCCGCGGCCGTTGTCGACCACCGTGATCGAGTTGTCGATGTGAATCGTGACCCTGATCGTGTCGCAGAACCCGGCCAGGGCCTCGTCGATGGCGTTGTCCACCACCTCGTACACCAGGTGGTGCAGCCCCAGCGCGCCGGTGGACCCGATGTACATGGCGGGCCGCTTTCGGACCGCCTCGAGGCCCTCGAGGACCTTGATCTTGTCGGCGCCGTAGTCCGCAAGGTCGGCGGACGTGATCTCCGGCGCCGCCGTCGCCACGACCTCTGCCTCGCCGATCGGGGACGGCGCCACGCCGACTGCCTGCTTGCTCTCCTCCAACTGCGTCATCTGTCCTGGTCACCTCGGCCCGGCGGTCTCCTCGCCCTCATCTCGGCGGCGCGCCGGGCCGCGCCAAGCGTCCCGGCCGCCGATCGACGCCGTTTCCGGCGAAGTCTCCCAGCCCGCCAATCGTCGCCTCGCCCCGCTGGGCGTCCGGCCAACCCTCCCCGGAATTCGCACCCTTCCACGGCCCGGACTTCTGACCCGCGAATCGTCGCCCGCGGCTCCGCCGGCCTCCCCCCACCAACCCTCCGGAAGTCCGCACGGCTCCACGGCCCGGACTCCTCAGACCCGCATCGGCATGATCACGTACGTGTATTCGCATCCCTCGGTCGACAGGGGCGACAGCACCGCCTGGCTCACCTCGTCCTTGAAATCGAGGACCACGCTGTCGGAGTCGACGACCCCCAGAAAGTCGAGGACGTACTGGGCATTGAAGCAGATCTCCGTCCGCGGCCCCTCGTACTCGACGGCCAGGACCTCCGACGCCTCGCCGACATCCGGACTGCTCGACGAAATCTCGACGCCGCCGGCGTCGATCCGGAACTTGACCGCCCGCGACCGCTCGTTCGACAACAGGGCGACCCGCTTCAGCGTTCCCACCAGCCGATCGCGGTCGAACTCGATGCGCTTGTCGTTCCCCTTCGGCAGCACCCGCTCGTGGGCCGGGAACTGCGCGTCGATGGTCCGTGAGATCAACTGCCGCGCCCCCACGGCGAAGAACAGATGGTTCTCGCCCTGCTCGTAGGCCACCTCCTCGGCGCCGTCCTCGCCGAGAAGCCGCGCCAGCTCCGACAGCGTCTTCCTCGGCAGGATGACCCGGGACGGCTTCCCCTCGTCCCCCCCGGCGCCGTCCTCCGCCCCCTTGCCGGCGGCCGACGCGAGGGCGAGCCGATGCCCGTCCGTGGCGACCAGGCTCATCGACGACGACGACAGCAGGAACAGGGCGCCGTTCAGGAAGAACCGGGTGTCCTCGCCGGTAATCGCGAACTGCGTCCTGGCGATCATCTCGGCCAGCCGGACCGACGCGAGGCGGGCGGTGTCCTCGCCGGCCGCATCCGGCATCGACGGAAAATCCTCCCGCGGCAGCGTCTGGATGCGCGAGTCGAACCGCTCGGCCGTCACCTTCACGGTTCCCGCCGACGGCTCGGCGATCCGGATCTCGGTGTCCGGCAGCGCGCGGACGATCTCGTAGAGCTTTCTCGCCGGCAGGGTCACCGAGCCTCCCTCGACGACGGCGGCGGCGCATCGGCTGCGCAACCCGACCTCGAGGTCGGTCGCGGCGAGACGGACCTCGGAGGCCCCGGCCTCCGCCTCGATCAGGACGTTGGCGAGAATGGGGATCGTGTTCTTCCGCTCGACGATGCCTTGGAGGAGTTGCAGCTCTTTGAGAAGTTCGGTCTGGCGGATGTTGAGTTCCATCGAGGGAGAGGCCTTCGGGGTTGTTGACGTCGACCGTCAGTGAACACCGATCTCTGTATTATAACATCAACAAGGCGTGTCGAAAACCGGCCTCGTCTGAACGTAAGTCCTTCATTTTCAGCCATTTGCGCTGTTGACGATCCTCCGGATTTCGTGTGGACCCCGAGCTGCGCCTTCCACAGATCGGCTTCGCGTCGCGGAAGGCCGGGTGGATGGCCCGGCCTGTGGAAGGGTTGTTGTGGAAAATCCCGGGTCGTCCCGTTAGCAGGGGAGCCGCCCATCTAGTCGACCGACTTCCTGATGGACTTGACCAGGCCGTCGATGAGGGAGTCGAGGCCGGGGTCCCTTGTGCGCTCCCCGTCGATCTTGTCGTACGCGTAGATGACCGTGGAGTAGTGCTTGCCGAATTTCCTGGCGATCTCCGGGTACGAGGCCGAGGTGAGGGTCCGGGCCAGGTACATCGATATCTGGCGCGGCAGCACGATGGTCTGCGTGTTGTTCCGCGACTTGAGGTCGCTCAGCTTCAGGGAGTAGTGGCCGGCGACCAGCTTCTGGATCATCTCGATGGTCACGACGGGTTTGTCGCGCTCGCCGATGTTGGGCAGGACCTCCTGGGCCAGCGAGAGAGAGATCTTCTGACGCCACAGCGAGGCCCGCGCGATCAGCGTGGTGAGGGAGCCCTCGAGCTCGCGGATGTTCGACTTGATCCGCTCGGCGATGTAGAGCGCGACGTCGTCGTCGATGGGGATGGCGGGGGCCAGGTGCTCGGCCTTCTTCTTGAGAATCGCGACGCGGGTCTCCAGATCCGGAGGCTGGATGTCGACCGTCAGCCCCCACTCGAATCGCGACCGGAGCCGTTCCTCGAGGAACTGCAGCTCGTGAGGCGCGCAGTCGCTGCTGATGACGATCTGCTTCTGCGCGTCGTAGAGCGAGTTGAACGTGTGGAAGAACTCGATCTGGGTGCCCTCGCGGCTCGCGAGGAACTGGATGTCGTCGACCAGCAGGATGTCCGTGCTGCGGTACCGTGCCCGGAAGTCGATGGTCCGGTCGTAGCGGATGGCGTTGATCATCTCGTTCATGAAGCGGTCGGACGAGATGTAGGTGCGGGTGGACTGCGGCGAGTGGACGTCGAGGTACTCGCCGATGGCGTGCATCAGGTGCGTCTTGCCGAGGCCGACGCCGCCGTAGATGAACAGCGGGTTGTAGGACCGTGCGGGGGCCTCGGCGACGGCGCGGGCGGCCGCGTGGGCGAACTGGTTGGAGGGGCCGACGACGAACTCCTCGAACGTGTAGCGTTGCTGGTGCTGTGCCGGCGGTCGGCGATCGGGTCCGGGCGGGTTCGGCGAGGCCGGGGCGTCCCGATCTGCCGCGGCCGGCGTGGAATCGTCGGTGATCAGCGAGATGGTCGTTCCCGGCCGGCCCAGCTCGTCGGCGGCCTCCCGGATGACGCCGGCGTAGTGGCGGGTCAGCCACTGCTTGAAGCCGTCGTTGGGGACCAGCACGGTGACGGCGTTGTCGTCGTTCTCGATGAACCTCGTGGGCTTGAACCAGGTGTGGAAGATGTACCGGCTGACCTTGTTCTCGACACGCGCCAGGATCTCGTCCCAGAGGTTGCTCGACATTGGCGCCACGCTCGCGTCGGGTACGCCGTGCGACCCGGTCAGCGGGGATGACCGTGTACCGTCCGTTGGACCGTTGCGGTTGAGCGCCTCCGTGCGGACACCGTCGCTGCCTGTGGAGGCGGGGAGCAAAGACGGACACCATACCACAGCCGGTCCGATGTCGGAATCGTCGATCACCGGGGGAGCGGTTCGGAATCTGCGAGGCGGCGTCGCGGGGGCCGCGATCGGCCCGAGAGAGGCTCTCCCGAGGCGGGTCCGGTGGTGTCACGGTCTGGCGTCTCCGTTGGATGCCGTCTCCGTCGGGTCGTTGGTGGAGTCTTTCAAGTAATTGTAAACAAGTCATTTATGGAATACTCCGCGATGACGTTCGTCGCCGGGAAGCGGGAAATCCCCGTGAAAGATCGATTTTTCATAACGTTTTCCACAGGTGTGGAAAACGCCTCGGGAAGAGCGCGAACGGGGCGGTCACGGGGGCTGAAAACGGGGGCGGCGTGGGGTTCCGGGTGTGCCCCGAGGGCGGAAACGGGCAGGATTTCAACAACCTCGAACCGCGGCGGGAAGGGCGTGATTCTTGACAACGCGGCAGGGACGACCTAGTGTAGAAGGTTGCCGCAGGAACGGAGGAACCCGGTTCGATGAAGCGCACCTTTCAACCCAATCGCCGCCACCGCAAGAAGACCCACGGATTCCGTGCCCGGATGAGCACGCCGGCGGGGCGGCGGGTGCTCAGTCGCCGCCGTGCGAAGGGCCGTCACCGCCTGACGGTCTCCCACTAGTAGTCTGCGCCCTGGAGCGGTGCGGACTCCTGGCCCGGGTAGGTTGGGCGCCCCAGCGGAGCCGGAGGCGACGGTGGGCGGGCTGGCCGGCCAGCGGCGAGGGGCCGCCGAAATGCACGGGGGCCAGTGACGTCTGCGACCCGGACCCTGGCGCGGGGAGAGCGGATTCGCGCCCGCCGGGACTTCCTGCGGATTCAGCGGCGCGGCACGCGAACGCGGGGACGCTACATGACGCTGATCGGCCTCCCCGGTGAGCAGGGCTGCAGCCGCTTGGGCATCGTCGCGCCCCGCCGCCTTGGGAACGCGGTGCGGCGCAATCTCGTCAAGCGCCTGGTGCGCGAGCTCTTCCGCCACGAGAAGCCGATCCCGGTGACCGACCTCGTGGTGCTGCCTTTCCGGGAATTCCCCGATGCTTCGTTCAGCGCGCTGCAGGGCGACTACCACCGAACCCTGCGCCGGCAACTCCGGGCTCGGGTCCGGCGATGAGGGTGGCGTGAGACTCCTTTGCGCCGCATGGCGGCAGGTGGATTGCGGGTTGATCGCCCTGTCGGCGGCCCTGCTGAACGCCTATCGGGTCACGTTGGGTCCCCTGTTCACCGGGGCCTGCCGCTTCGAGCCGTCGTGCTCGCACTACGCCGAGACGGCGTTCCGGCGTCACGGCAGCCTTCTCGGGGCGTGGCTCACTCTCAAACGCCTGTGCCGCTGTCACCCGTTCCACCCCGGCGGCGTGGATCCGGTGCCGGCGGCCGGCGGTTTCGCGACGCCGGCAGGGCCAGCCGCGGCGTCGCGGCCGGACGCCTGATCCGTTGATCTGTCATGGAGCGCCGAGTCCTTCTCGCGGTCACCCTGTCCTTCCTGGTCCTGGTGCTGTACCAGCAGTGGATCGGTCCTCCGCCCGCGGTCGAGAGCGTACCAGGCGAACCGGTCGCGGGGACCGCGGGCAGCCCCGGGGTTCCGGAAACCTCCGCCGCCCGCACCGCGGCTGTCGAGATGCCTGGGACGGCGGCGCCACCGGCCGCGGTCGCCGATCTCCCGCCGCCGGCCGGCTTGCCGGCGGTCGCGCCGGTGGTTGCGGACGACCGGCAGCGAACCGTGGTCGTGGAGAGCGACTTCGTGCTCGCGGAGTTCGACAACCGCGGCGCCGAGCTCGTGAGCTGGAAGCTGAAGCACTATGCCGACGAGAACGGCGATCCGGTCGAGCTGGCGATGCCCGGGGTGGCGGCAGGCCGGCCGAGGCCCTTCTCGTTGCTCGTGCCGGGACGTCCGGATCTGACGGCGCGCCTTGACGACGCCCTGTTCCGGCCGTCGGCCGACCGCCTGCGGCTCGGCCCGGAAGCCGAGGCGATCGCTTTCGATTACGAGGACAGCTCGGGCCTGCGGGTCCGGAAGACGTTCCGCTTCCAGCCGTCGCCGGACCAGCCGTACGTCCTGGAGTTCGACGCCGCGGTCACGACGGCGGAGGGCATCCAGCCCCTGACCACGGCCTGGGGCCCGGGTCTCGGGGGGGTCCGCGCCGACACCTCCTGGTTCGTGTTTCAGCAGTTGCCGGCGACGGTGTTGTACGGCCGGCCCATCGAGGACGGGCTGGCGCAGGACGTCGACGTGTATCGGACCTTGCCGGCGGACGTACCGGAGCGGCCGAGCTACGAGGGGCAGTTCGACTTCGCCGGCATCGACAACCACTACTTCCTGTCGGTCGCCCTGCCCGGCCCGCAGGCCAGCCGCGTGGACTACCGGCCCCTCTCGGTGATCGAGCTGGAGCACGATCTCGTCGAGTACGAGATAACCCTGGAGGCGGGCGCCCGCGGGCTCCCGTTCTTCATCGGCCCGAAGGACTTCGATCTGCTCGCGGCGGTGCATCCCGACCTGGTGCGGGCCATCGACTTCGGGTTCCTGTCGGTCATCGTCGTTCCCCTCCATCGGACGCTGAAGTGGATCCACGGGTTCGTCGGCAACTACGGGTGGTCGATCATCCTCCTGACCGTGCTCATCAACATCGTGATCTTCCCGCTGCGCCACAAGAGCGTGGTCTCCATGCGCAAGATGCAGGAGCTGCAGCCGGAGATGAAGGCGATCCAGGCGCGGTATTCCGGCCTCAAGGCGACGGATCCGGCGCGGCAGAAGATGAACCAGGAGGTGATGGAGCTCTATCGCCGGCACGGCGCGAACCCCGCGAGCGGGTGCCTGCCGATGCTGCTGACGATGCCGATCCTCATCGCCTTCTACCGGCTGTTGTCCATGGCGGTCGAGCTGCGGGGTGCGCCGTTCATGGGCTGGATCGAAGATCTGTCGGTGCAGGATCCGTTCTACGTGACGCCGTTGATCATGGGTGCGTCCATGGTCTACCAGCAGCGGCTGCAGCCGGCCGGCGCGGCCAGCCCGGAACAGCAGCGGATCATGACTCTCATGCCGGTGCTCTTCACGGTGATGTTCCTGTGGGCCCCGAGCGGGCTGGTCATCTACTGGCTGACGAGCAACCTGCTGGGCATCGGGCAGACGGTGGTGACGAATCGCATCGCGGGCCCTCCGCGATTGAAGCAGGTGCGTCCCCCCGCCGAGCGGCAGGTCAAGAAGGTCGCGGCCGAGACGCCCGCGGCCGAGGCGCCCGCGACGGGGCCCCCGCGGGAGGGCGGCGGGGACCGCCAGGCAAGAGGCCGCTCGGGGTCGAAGGCGGCGCGGGCGGGCCGGGGATCGCGGCGCTCGCGCGGGAAGGGCCGGTAGGCGGGCAGGCGGGTCCGCCGCGGCGGGCGGGGGCGGACCCCGGCCGTCGCGGTCGTCGCCGGCAGCGACCGGGAGGTTGGCGTGGCAGCGGATCTCGAAGCTCGGATGGCGGCTTTCGTGGAAGCGGTGACGGCGGCGCTGGGCCTGTCTCTCGAGGCGGAGTGCACCCCGCTGGAGGACGGGACCCGCGTCACCCTGAACGGGGACAACGGCGAGGTGCTGTTGCGCCGCAAGGGCGAGGGCCTCGACGCGCTTCAGCACGTCGTCAACGCGGCTTTCCGCGGCGAGCACGGGCGGGGGCGCATCGTCGTCGACTGCCTGGACTATCGGAAGGGCAAGGACGAGGAGCTTCGACAAACCGCGATTCTGCTCGCGGAGAGGGCCCTCCGGACGGGCGAGACCCAGGAGATCGGGCCCCTGAACCCGTACGCCCGGCGGATCGTGCACCTCGCGGTTGCGGACGACCCGAACGTGTCCTCGGAGAGCATCGGCGATTCGTTCCTGAAGACGGTGTTGATCTCGATCGCGCGCCGGCCGTGAGCGGCTCGGCGCCCGGGCCGTCGCCGCCGCCGGCGGCCCACCCCCGATGTTCGCTCCCGACGACACGATCGTCGCCGTCGCCACGCCGCCCGGCCGCGGGGGGCTCGGGATGGTGCGCATCAGCGGGTCGCAGGCCGCCGCGGTCGCCGACGCGCTGCTGGACGGACCGCGGCCCCTGCAGCCGCGCCGCGCAACGGTGACGCGCCTCGTCGTGCGAGAAGGCGGCGCGGCGACGGCCATCGATCGGGTGGTGGCGACGTCGTTCCCCGGGCCGGGGTCGTACACGGGCGAGGACGTCGTGGAGATCTGCGCCCACGGCAGCCCCGTGCTCCTCGAGCAGATCGTCGCGCTCGCCTGCCGGTCGGGCGCCCGCCTGGCGAACCCGGGGGAGTTCACCCTCCGGGCCTTTCTGCACGGCCGCGTGGATCTCGTGCAGGCGGAAGCGGTGGCCGACCTCGTCGATGCCGTCACCCCGCTTCAGGCCCGCGTGGCGTTCGACCAGCTCGAAGGCACGATCACCGATCGCATCGCCGATCTCGACCGGCGGCTGCTCGACCTGACGGCGCGGCTCGAGGCGTCGCTCGACTTCCCCGAGGAGGGCTACCACTTCATCGAGACGTCGGAGGTCGCGCGCGCCATCGGCGAGATGGGCGAGCGGGTGCGGGCCATGCTGGACGGCGCCGCCGCCGGCCGGCTGATCCGGGAAGGGTGCCGGGTGGTCGTCCTCGGCCGCCCGAACGTGGGCAAGTCGAGCGTCTTCAACCGGCTGCTGGGCTCGTCGCGCGCCATCGTCACCCCCGTGGCCGGCACCACCCGCGACCTCGTGACCGAGACTCTCGATCTCGGGGGCCTCGCCGTCGGCCTCGTCGACTCCGCCGGCCTTCGCGCGACCGACGATCCGGTCGAGGCCGAGGGCGTGTCGCGGGCTCGGCGGGCCGTCGGCTCGGCCGCCGCCGGCCTCGTGGTCCTCGACCGGTCGGTGCCGCTCGCCGGAGACGACCGCGACGTGCTGCGGGAGACGGCGTCGTCGCCGAGGGTGGTGGTCGTGAACAAGATCGATCGCCCGCCCGCCTGGTCGCCGGGCGCCCTGCCCGTGGGCGAGAGCGAGAGCGTGGTCGAGGTCTCGGCGCTCACCGGCGAGGGGTTCGGCCGGCTGCGGGAGGAGCTGGGGCGGGTGCTGACCGGGGACACCGCGACCCGGGAGACCCCGATGGTGGCGAACATCCGGCACATCGAGCTGCTCGACCGGGCGGGCGCGGCCCTTGGGGCGGCGGCGTCGGCGGTGGAGCAGGGCGCGGCCGAGGAGTTCGTGCTCGAGGACCTGCAGCGGGCGCGCCGGGCGTTGGAGGAGCTGACCGGGAAACGGACGCCCGACGACGTGCTCGATCACATCTTCGAGCGTTTCTGCATCGGAAAGTAGTCGTTCGCCCCACGGGGGCGGACCGACGGCGCGACCGTCGGGGCCGGGTGCCCGGCCCGTGCGTGCCCGGGAGGGCGCACGGTCGACGGCATCGACACCGAAGTGACCGGGCTCGGCCCGTGCGTGCGCGGGAGGGCGTGTCGGCAGAGCGGGGCGGGATTCGGGCAATCGGCCCGGCCGGTGCGTGCGCGGGAGGGCGCGCCGCCTTGCGCGACGGCTTCGGCCCGGCCCCGCCCGGCCCGTGCGTGCGCGGGAGGGCGCGCGACGAACGCGGCCGTAGTGCGGCAGGAGTGGGCCCGGCCGGTGCGTGCGCGGGAGGGCGCCCCGCGTAGCCGAGCAGGCCGATGGCGGCCGCGCCCGGCCGGTGCGTGCGCGGGAGGGCGGCTCCGACGGCCGTCGAGCGAGCCATGACAACGGATCACGACGTCATCGTCATCGGGGCCGGACACGCCGGCATCGAGGCGGCGCACGCGGCCGCCCGCCTGGGTTGCACGGTGGGGCTCTGCACGCTCTCGCGGGATACGGTGGGCCAGATGCCCTGCAACCCCGCCGTCGGGGGGACCGCCAAGGGCCACCTCGTGCGCGAGATCGACGCCCTCGGCGGCCTGATGGGCGAGGCCATCGACGCCACCGCGATCCAGTTCAAGCTGCTGAACCGCAGCCGCGGACCGGCCGTGCAGTCGCCGCGGGCGCAGGCGGACAAGCGGCGCTACGGCGCGTGGATGCGGTCGCGGCTCGAACGCGAGCCCAACATCGACTGGATCGTCGGCCGGGTCGGCGCCATCGCGGTCGAGGACGCGCGCGTGGTCGGTGTCGAGCACGAAGACGGTGCCCGCTTCGGTTGCCGTGCGGTGGTGGTGACCACGGGGACGTTCCTGAACGGGTTGATCCACGTCGGTCCGGAGCAGCGCTCGGCGGGTCGCGTCGGCGAGCCGGCGTCCCGCGTCCTGGGGGAGTCGTTGAGGCGCCTGGGCCTGGCGTGGGGGCGGCTGAAGACGGGGACGCCGCCCCGGCTGGACCGGGCCAGCATCGACTTCGGCCGCTTCGAGGAAGAGCCGGGCGACCGCCCCCCGGTGCCGTTCTCGTTCCTGAGCGGCGTCATCGACCGCCCCCAGATTCGCTGTCACATCGTCCATACGACGCCGGCGGTGCACGAGCTGGTCCGCCGGAACCGGGACCGGTCGCCGCTCTACAACGGGCGGATCACCGGCATCGGGCCCCGGTACTGCCCGTCGCTCGAGGACAAGGTGATGCGCTTTCCCGACCGGGAGCGGCACCAGGTCTTCCTGGAGCCGGAGGGGCTGGACGTGCCGGAGATCTACGTCAGCGGCTGCTCGATGTGCCTGCCGCGAGACGTGCAGCAGGAGATCGTGGCGGCGCTGCCGGGGCTCGAGGACGCGGTCATGCTGCGTCCGGGCTACGCGGTCGAGTACGACTTCATCCAGCCGACGGAGCTGGGGCCGACGCTGGAGGCGCGGAAGGTCCCTGGGCTCTATCTCGCGGGGCAGATCAACGGCACCTCGGGATACGAGGAAGCGGCGGGGCAGGGTCTGGTGGCGGGGGTCAACGCGGCCCGTCGCGCCCGCGGTGAGAGCGGCTGGGTGCTGGGCCGCGGCGAGTCCTACATCGGCGTCATGGTCGACGACCTCACGGCCCGGGGGTGTCTCGAGCCGTACCGCATGTTCACGTCGCGGGCGGAGCATCGCCTGCTGCTGCGGATCGACAACGCGGACCTGCGCCTGACCCCGCGCGGCCGCGAGGTCGGCCTCGTGGACGACGGGCGATGGGACCGCTTCCGCGACCGCCGCGCGAGGTTCGAGGGGAACCTGGCGCGGGTGCGGGCGGCGCGCGTCAGGGAGGGCGACCGCACCGTCGCCGCGACGCGGGTGCTCCGGCGGCCGGAAGTGAGCCTGGCCTCGCTGGCCGAGCAGGGGGTCGTGGCGCTCGAGATCGGCGAGGACGCCGCGGGAGCGGAGCGGTCGAGCGTGGAAACGGCGGTGAAGTACGAAGGGTACCTGCGCAGGCAGGAAGCCACGATCGCTCGATCGGCGAAGGACGAAGGGCGGCTCATCCCGGGCGGCTTCCCCTACGCGGACGTGCCGGGACTGTCGACGGAAGTGGTTTCGAGGCTGGGTGCGGCCCGGCCCGCGACCCTGGGACAGGCCGGTCGCATTCCCGGCGTCACCCCGGCCGCCGTCGCGGTGCTCGGGGCCTACGTCAAGCGGTGGAGCGGCCGCGGGGCCGGCGCCGGGGACGCCGAAGACCGGTAGCGCCGCCTCCCCCGGGCACCGTCGCTTCGGCTCGGTCGGACGCCCGCCCGACCGCCCGGGAGTCGTCGCCGCCGTTCCCCGGCGCGGACTCGTAGCCCGGGGAGCCTCGTCTACGGCTCCGCTCACCGCCCAACCAACCCTGGCAGGAGTCTGCACCGTTCCCCGGCGCGGACTCGCAGCCCCGCCGACCGTCGGCTTCGGCTCCGGCGGGGGCCGAACCGACCCCGCGGGCGGCGGCGCGCCGTTCCATCGCGCGGCCGCCGGGCCGAGGACCGTCGGCGTCGACTCCGGTTGCCGCCCTGCCAACCCCCTCCGCGGCGCGGACTCCTGACGCGGGCGGTGGGTGTGGGCGGGCCGATGCGTCCGGACCGCCGCCGGCGTCGCACGTCAGGCGTGGCGGTGCTTCCGGACGACCACGAGGCGACTCCGACCGGGCAGCGGATAGACGCCGTCCACCCGCCAGGGCGCGGGTACGGCGTCGACGCTCTCTCGCGTGCTCCCGAAGAGGAAGACGACGCCGTCGGCCTTGAGCAGAGGTTCGATCCGGCCCAGCATCCGGGCTCCGGTCCGGACCGCGCGCACGCTCACGACGTCGGATTGCGCGGCGAGCTCCTCCCGGTCCGCCAGCTCCTCGAACCTGCAGGCCTCCACCGCCGTGTCCTCCAGCGCGAGCCGGCGCACGGCCTCGCGCAGGAACGCGGCCTTTCTCGTTCTCGATTCCACCATGTGCAGGCGCACCGACGGGGCGGCGAGCTTCATCGGGACCGCCGGAGATCCCCCTCCGGATCCGATGTCGGTGACGACGGCGTCGTGCCTCGGCAGACGTTGCACGGCGACGAGCGGCTCGATGACGAGCCTGTCGATGCCGTCGTCGTCATCGGTCAGCGCGGTCAGGTTGATGCGCCGGTTCCAGCGCATCAGGAGGTCGACGTAGGCGGCGAGGGCTTCCTGAAGAGGGGCGTCAATCTCCAGCTTTGCCCGCTTCGCGCGCCGGGCGATGCGGTCGGAGACCTGGCTCGGTTGGGTCCCGGGAGTCGTCATCGGATGGCGAGGAGCCGGGGCCGCGGAACGGCGCCGACGGCTGGAGGATGACGGATGTTCCACGTGGAACATGGCGCACCGGGAGGCCAGGCATTTCGGGGTCGCGGCATCGTTCCCGGTCGGAGTCGCACGATCTTCTGGCCCGGTCCGCCTCCCCGTCCCCAGCGGTCGGGCGTCGGCGGTCCTGCGCCGTTGGCCGCGTGGGAGCGGACGTTCCACGTGGAACACCGCGCCGTTGGTGGCCGAGTATTCGAGGGTCGCGGCATCACCGGCGTTCCCTGGTCGTTGTCGCACTTGTCTGTCGTGTAGATTATGAACGTCGTTCCCCGTAACCGCCTCGGACCGCCGACGGTCCCGAGAGCGCTAGCCGAAAGGAAGAGAGACTTTGACCGGTGGAGACCGCCTGATTGTCGCCCTGGATGTTCCGAGTGTCGAGACCGCGCACGCCGTCGTCGACGAGCTGGCGAATGTCAAGTCGTACAAGATCGGCTGGCGGCTGCTCATGGCGGGGTTGCGGGCCCGGGGCCTCGCCGCCCTGTGGGAGAGGATCGCCGGCGACGGCAAGCGGATCTTCGTCGACCTGAAGGTGCCGGACATCGGCAATACGGTGGCGGACGTCGTTCGCGACCTGCACGGAGATCCGAGCATCCGGTTCCTGACCCTTCACCAGAACATGCAGCCGCGGGACATCGCGATGGCCCGCGACGCCAAGGGCGGCAGCCGGTGGCCGGCGCTTCTCGCCGTCCCGTACGTCTCCAGCCTCGATGCCGGCGATTTCTCCCGAATCGCCCCGGCCGAGGCGGCCCGCGGCGTCACCCTCAGCGACTGGATCATCGCCAGGACCCGGGAGGCCATCGATCACGGGTGCGACGGCGTCATCGCTTCCGGCGAGATCATTCGACGGTGCCGCGAAGCGTGGCCGCGGGAGACGGGCGTGCTCATCGTCAGCCCGGGAATCCGTCCGGCGGGCGCGACGCGGGACGATCACAAGCGCTCGACCACGCCGGCCGAGGCGGTTCGCTGGGGATCGGACTACGTCGTCGTGGGACGGCCCATCCTGAACACGGCCGACCGGACGGCGGCGGCGCAGGCCATCATCGACGAGATGGACGCGGCGCTTCCGCCGGCGTCCCCTTGAGCCGAGGTTCCACGCGGAACCAATCGTCGTACGGTCCGCCAGAAAGACCGGGCCGTCGACGAGCCATGGCCCATCGGGTTGTCCCGACACCGGCATCGCGGTACCATCTTGCAGTGGTTGTGGGCGTGGCTTGACGTTTAGGTCGTTTGACAGAAACTAGCGCCGGTTGCCGATGGGCAGGATTATCGCGGTCGCCAATCAGAAGGGGGGCGTCGGCAAGACGACCACGGCCATCAATCTCGCCGCGTCTCTCGCCATGGGCGATCAGCGGGTGCTCCTGGTCGACCTCGATCCGCAGGCGAACCTCACGAGCGGCCTCGGGCTGAGGGACGAGGCCGGCGAGGGCCGCAGCATCTACCAGGCCTTGACGTCGGGCGCGGCCGCCGCGGAGGATCTCGCGCTCGACACGCAGGTCACCGGCCTCAGGATCATTCCGACCGACCATCATCTGACCGGAGCCGAGGTCGAGCTGGTGGGGATGCCGCGGCGCGAGAGTCGCCTTCGTCCTCTCCTGCGCGCCGCCGTCGAGCGTTACGACTACATCTTCATCGACACGCCCCCGTCCCTGGGCCTGCTCACGCTGAACGCCCTCGTCGCCGCCCATTCGGTGCTGATACCGCTCAACTGCGAGTACTTCGCCCTCGAGGGGCTGACCGAGCTGAGGAAGACGATGAGCCGCGTGCGGGCGGGGCTGAACCCGGAGCTCGAGCTCGAGGGCGTCCTGTTGACCATGGCGGACTCGAGGACCCGGTTGGGCCAGCAGGTGTCGGGCGACGTCCGGGCGCACTTCCGGGAGAAGGTGTATCGCACCGTCATTCCCCGCAACGTGCGGCTGGGAGAGGCGCCCAGCCACGGTCTGCCGGCGATTCTCTACGACGTGAGGTCGACGGGGTCCGCGGCGTACCTGGCCCTGGCGCGCGAGATGGCCGGGGCCCGCGCGCGGGCGGCGGGGCGGGCCATGCCGGCGAAGCCCGAAGCCCGGTTGTGAGAGGCGGGGTCGCACCGGCGCCGGGGGATGACCGGCGCCCATCGAGACGGGAAGGCGGGCGGGCGCGATTCCGGAGGGCCGGGAACGACGCGCCGCGGGGCGCGGACCGAGCGCCCTGATTTCCGGAGACGGCGCCGGCCCCGTCGTCCCGGAGACGCGACCGGCGTCCATCGAGACGGGAAGGCGGGCAGGAGCGATTCCGGAATGGCGAAGACACGACGTGCCCTGGGGCGCGGACTGAGCGCCCTGATTCCCGAGACGGCGCCGGCGCCGGCCCCGTCCCCCCAGGGGGCCGAGGTGGACCTCGACCGGCTCTCGCCCAATCGCGCCCAGCCCCGCACGGTCCTCGACGAGCCGAAGCTCGAGGAGCTCTCCCGGTCGATCCGCGCGACCGGCGTCATCCAGCCCATCGTGGTCCGCCGCATGGACGGAGACCGCTTCGAGATCGTCGCCGGCGAGCGCCGGTGGCGGGCGGCGCAGATGGCGGGTCTGCTGCGCGTGCCCATCGTGGTCCGCGACGTGCGGGACGACAAGCTGCTCGAGATGGCCCTCGTCGAGAACCTGCAGCGCGAGGACCTCAATCCGATCGAGGAGGGAGAGGCCTATCGCCGGCTCATCGACGAGCGCGGGATGACCCAGGAGGAGGTCGCCGCGGCCATCGGCAAGGACCGCGCCACCGTCGCCAACTACGCCCGGCTGCTGCTGCTGCCGCCGGAGGTGCAGGCCGACGTGGCGTCGGGCGCGCTGGCCATGGGCCACGCGCGCGCGCTGCTGGGCCTGGCCGAAGCGGACGCGCAACGCCGCGCCGCCCGCGAGGTCGTGGCGGCCGGCCTCTCCGTGCGCGAGACCGAGGCCCTCGTCAAGAAGCTCGCGGCCCCGCCGTCGCCGCCGGGCCCGAAGACGGCGCCGGTCGACGTCCACACGCAGGCGGCGCAGGACCGCCTGCGGGTCGTCCTCGGCACGCGCGTGCGCATCGTCAGGAAGGGGCGCAAGGGCCGCATCGAGATCGACTTCGCCTCGGAGGACGAGCTGCAGCGCCTCTTCGAGCGTCTCACCGACTCGTGACCGGCCACGACGGCCCCGTGTGCCCGGCCGCCCGCCATCCGGACCCGGCCCCCGGGCGGCGGCGCCGGACCCCCGGGGGGGAGGAGACGCCGCCGGGAACGACATCGGAATCCCCCGGCCTGATCAGTGCCGGGACGGCCCGTCTCGCAACGATCTCGTGCACCCGAGTCGGGTGCACGTCAAGAAAGTGAGACGCGGCCCGCAAACCGTTCCGCTGAGGCCGGAACGGCGCGTTCCGGAGGGGTTTCGCAGTCGAGAACGCCGACAATCGGGAACCTGACAGTCCAGGGGTGGCAGCCATCTCGCGAATCCGATGTGCACCCCCCGAGTTGGGTGCACGTCAGCACTTGTCTGGGACCGGCATGGGCTGGACCATCGCAGAGTCCGACGCCCGACATCGCGCTGCACGGCCGGAAGCACCGCGGCTGCTTCGAGACTTCCGGGAACGATAGAGCCGCCAAGGCAGCCTCAGGCTCCAACGAATCTGACGCACCCACCCGGAGTTCTTGGCCGGCTGCTGTCGGGGATGTTAGAATGGGCCGTTTGTGCGTTCAGAGCCGCGCTCTGACAGGTGTATCCCCGGCGCGCGGGTCGCTTCCGCGAAGGTCGCGACGGCCGCATCCGGCCGGCCATGAGTCTGGCGGATTCCAGTTTTTCGTGCAGGTCGAGCTCGCCCGGCTCGGCGCGTCCGAACGGGCGGCTCGGATGAACGGTGACGCGGGCCGGCGGTCTGGCGGGCCGCGCCCCCGGCCCGGTTCGCGCTCGAGCCGGCCACCCGACCAACCATGACGAATCGCACGGCGGCGGTGCGCTACGCCCGCGCACTCTTCGACGTCAATCTCGAGAGCGGCGACCTCCGGAAGGCCGAATCCGATCTGGATCTGTTCGCCCGGCTCGTCGACGAGCACGAGGGGCTGCGGCGCGTGCTCTTCGCGGCGGCGGTCCAGCCGCCGAAGAAGCGGGCCATCATCAACGATCTGCGGAACCGCCTGCGGGAGGTCTCGCCGACCGTCACCCGGCTGCTGACGGTGCTCGCCGACCGCGGGCGCCTGGCCCTGCTGCCGGACATCCTGCGGTTCTACCGGGCCCGCGTGTTCGAGCACCTCGGGGTCGTCGACGCGGAGGTGACGACCGCGCAGCCCCTCAGCCCGGCCCAGGACGCCGAGGTCCGGCAGCGGCTCGCCGCCGCGGGCGCGGGCGAGGTGCGGATCACGACGCTCGTCGACCCGGACATTCTGGGCGGCGTGGTCACCCGGATCGGCTCGACGGTGTACGACGGCAGCGTCGCCCGGCACCTCGAGCGGATGCGGCGGACCCTCCTCGAGCGATGACGCGGGCGGCTCCATCCAGTCGACACCTTCAATCGGGTACACGGCCACGCCGGCGGAGACCGGAACACCCAGGACGAGAGCTTCTGCGATGACCATCAAGGCGGACGAGATAACGAAGATCATTCGCGAGCAGATCGGCGGCTACGACGTCGACGTGGACGTGGCCGAGGTCGGCACCGTGGTGTCGGTCGGCGACGGCATCGCCCAGATCGACGGCATCGAGCGGGTCATGGCGACCGAGATGCTCGAGTTCCCCCACGGGATCTTCGGCATGGCCCTCAACCTCGAGGAGCAGGGCGTCGGCGCGGTGCTGCTCGGCGAGAGCACCGAGATCAAGGAGGGCGACGTCGTCAAGCGCACCGGCCGCATCATCTCGGTGCCGGTGGGCGAGGCGATGCTCGGCCGCGTGGTCAACGCGCTCGGCCAGCCCGTGGACGGGAAGGGCCCCATCGCGACGACTGCGACCTCCCCGGTCGAGCGGATCGCCCCCGGCGTCGTCGACCGGCAGCCGGTGAAGCGGCCGCTCCAGACCGGCCTCAAGGCCATCGACACCATGGTGCCGATCGGGCGCGGGCAGCGGGAGCTGATCATCGGCGACCGGCAGACCGGGAAGACCGCGGTCGCCGTCGACACCATCCTGAACCAGCGCGGCCAGGACGTGGTCTGCATCTACAACGCCATCGGCCAGAAGCAGTCGACGATCGCCCAGGTCGTCAAGACCCTCGAGGACGCCGGCGCGATGGAGTTCACGATCGTGGTCGCGGCCGCCGCCGCAGACCCCGCGCCGCTGCTCTTCCTCAGCCCGTACGCCGCGTGCGCGATGGGCGAGCACTTCCGCGACAACGGCAAGCACGCGCTCTGCATCTACGACGACCTGTCGAAGCACGCCCAGGCCTACCGCGAGATCTCCCTGCTGCTGCGGCGCCCGCCGGGGCGCGAGGCGTATCCGGGCGACGTGTTCTACCTGCACTCGCGCCTGCTCGAGCGGGCGGCGATGATGCGCGACGAGCTCGGGGCGGGCTCGCTGACGGCGCTGCCCGTCATCGAGACCCAGGCCGGTGACCTGTCGGCGTACATCCCGACGAACGTCATCTCCATCACCGACGGGCAGATCTTCCTCGAGTCGGACTTGTTCCACCAGGGCGTGCGCCCCGCCATCAACGTCGGCAACTCGGTGTCCCGGGTCGGCGGGTCGGCCCAGGTCAAGGCGATGCGCCAGGTGGCGGGCACCCTGCGCCTCGACCTCGCGCAGTTCCGGGAGCTGGCGGCGTTCGCGCAGTTCGCCAGCGATCTGGACAAGTCGACGCAGGACCAGCTCAACCGCGGGAAGCGGCTGGTCGAGGTGCTGAAGCAGGGCCAGTACGCGCCGCTGCCGGTCGAGCGGCAGGTCCTCATCGTTTATGCCGGCACCAACGGCCATCTCGACGCGGTCGAGGAGGACGACGTGCAGCAGTACGAGACGGAGCTGTACCAGTTCGTGGAGGCGCGCGAGCCGGCCCTCTTCGCCGATCTCGCGGCGCGCGCCGTGATCGACGACGATCTCAAGGCACGTATCGTCGCCACCCTCGAGGAGTTCACCGCGCAGTTCATCGCCGCCCGCAAGACCGCCGCGGCCTGACGCCCCGTCGAGCCCCCGGGCCCCAGCAGGAGCCCCCGGGCCCCAGCAGAGAGCAGCCAGCCAGTGCCTTCTCTTCTCGACCTTCGCAGACGGATTCGCGCGGTCAAGTCGACCCAGCAGATCACCAAGGCCATGAAGGCGATTGCCGCCTCGCGGCTCCGCCGGGCCCAGGACCGCATCCTCGGCGCCCGGCCCTTCGCGATCCAGATGCAGCGCGTGCTCGGCGGCCTCGCCGCCCAGGTCGACGCCGGGGCGCACCCGCTGCTGGCCCGGCGCCCGGCCGACGCCCCGCCCCGCCCCACGCTGCTCGTGGTGGTGACCGCCGACAAGGGGCTGTGCGGGGGGTTCAACACCAACATCATCAAGGAAGCCGGCGGCGTGGTCGCCGCGGGCCCCGGGTCCGGCGTCTCGCTGGGGCTGGTGGGCCGCAAGGGCCGGGACTTCTTCGAGAGGCGCGGCTTCGACGTCCGCTTCGAGCTCGTCAACATCTTCTCGCAGCTCGAGTACGGACACGCGCAGGCGATCGCCCGCGAGGTCGTCGCGGCCTACACCGGGGGCGAGGTCGACGGCGTCAAGCTCGTCTACAACGAGTTCAAGAGCGTGCTGCAGCAGCGGGTGGTGGTGGACCAGGTGCTGCCGATCCAGCGGCTCGATCCCGAGGACGACGAGGGCGCGGGCGAGCGGCTGCCGGACTACCTCTACGAGCCCGCGCCGGCCGCCATCTTCGACACGCTGATTCCCCGGCACGTCGAGATCCAGTTCTGGCGGGCGCTGCTCGAGTCGGCGGCGGCCGAGCACGCGGCCCGCCTGACCGCGATGGACGCGGCCAGCAACAACGCGACGGAGATGATCGAGGACCTGACGCTCTACATGAACAAGGTGCGCCAGGCCACGATCACGAGGGAGATCATCGAGGTGGTGTCCGGCGCCGAGGCGCTCTAGCATCCCCCGGAGGTGAACCCCGCGTTTTTTCAGCGCGGAGCAGCGAGTACGTCGCCGCGGGCGGCCCGGATGTCTGCGCCGTGGCACGGGCGGATCTCCCGACAGGGCTGGTCGGGCGGTCATCGGAGCCGCCGACGGCTTCCGGGGCCGGCGCGGCGGTGGTCAGGCGGGTCGAAGGCACGGGATCGCCACTTGTCGATGGGCGGGTCCCGTAGCGGCTGGCGCGGCGACGGTCAGGCAGGTCGAAGGACCGAGGTCGCCACGGTGTCGATGAGCGGGTCCTCGAGCGGCGGGCGCGGCGACAGCCGGGCGGGTCGAAGGGACCGAGGGTCCACGACCCGGGAACGGACGGACAGGACGTCGGAGGGACGGTTTCGAGACATGGCGAACGAGACAGCGGCGGAACGGAGCACCGGCAAGGTCGTGCAGATCATCGGCCCGGTCATCGACGTCGAGTTCCCGGGCCGGCTGCCCGCGATCTACAACGCCCTGCAGGTCAAGTCGAGCGCGAGCGGGGTGGACATCGACGTCATCGCCGAGGTCGCCCAGCATCTCGGGGAGAACCGGGTGCGGGCGGTGGCGATGAAGCCGACCGACGGCATGCAGCGCGGCATGGAGGCGGTCGACCTCGGCCAGCCGATCTCGGTGCCGGTGGGCCCCGAGGCCCTGGGCCGGGTGCTCAACGTGCTCGGCGAGCCGGTCGACTTCCCCGACCGCCCGGTGCAGACGAAGGAGCGGTGGCCGATTCACCGGCCGGCGCCGAAGCTGAACGACCAGTCGACCGAGCTGCAGATGTTCGAGACCGGCATCAAGGTCATCGACCTCCTCGAGCCGTACCTGCGCGGCGGCAAGATCGGCCTGTTCGGGGGCGCCGGGGTCGGCAAGACCGTCATCATCATGGAGCTCATCAACAACATCGCCCTCAAGCACGGCGGGGTGTCGGTGTTCGGCGGGGTCGGCGAGCGCACCCGCGAGGGGAACGACCTCTGGCTCGAGATGCAGGAGAGCGGCGTCGTCAACATCGAGGACCGCGAGAAGTCGCGGGCGGCGCTCATCTACGGGCAGATGACGGAGCCGCCGGGCGCGCGCCAGCGGGTCGGGCTGTCGGCGTTGACGGTCGCCGAGTACTTCCGCGACGCCGAGGGCAAGGACGTGCTCCTTTTCATCGACAACATCTTCCGGTTCACGCAGGCGGGTTCCGAGGTGTCGGCCCTCCTCGGCCGGATGCCCTCCGCGGTCGGCTACCAGCCGACCCTGGCGACGGAGATGGGGGCGCTGCAGGAGCGCATCACGTCGACCACCCAGGGATCGATCACCTCGGTGCAGGCCATCTACGTGCCCGCCGACGACTACACCGACCCGGCCCCGGCCACCACGTTCGCGCACCTCGACGCGACCACCAACCTGTCGCGGGCCATCGTCGAGAAGGGCATCTACCCGGCCGTCGATCCCCTGGCGTCGACGTCGCGCATCCTCGACCCCAACATCATCGGCGACGAGCACTACAACGTCGCCCGCGACGTCAAGCAGGTGCTGCAGCGCTACAAGGACCTGCAGGACATCATCGCCATCCTCGGCATCGACGAGCTGAGCGAGGAGGACAAGCTCGCGGTGGCGCGGGCGCGGCGCATCGAGCGGTTCCTCTCGCAGCCGTTCTTCGTCGCCTCGCAGTTCACGGGCCTCGAGGGCAAGTACGTGCCCATCGCCGACACCATCCGCGGGTTCAAGGAGATCGTCGAGGGCAAGCACGACGAGCTGCCCGAGCAGGCGTTCCTCCTCGTGGGCAGCATCGAGGAGGCGGTGGAGAAGGCCGAGCGGATGAAGAGCGAGGCGGCATAGTGGCCATTCCCGATCATCTGACGCTGGAGATCGTCACCCCCGACCGCTCGATCGCCCACGGCAAGGTCGACGAGGTGGTGGTGCCGGGCGCCGAGGGGTCTTTCGGCGTCCTGCCGGGCCACACGCCCCTGCTGTCCACCCTGACGGTCGGCGAGATCGAGTACCGCCGGGGCGACGAGAGATCGTATGTCGCGGTGTCGTTCGGGTTCGCCGAGGTCCTTCCCGACCGCGTCACCATCCTCGCCCAGATCGCCGAGGCGAGCGACGAGATCGACGTGACGCGGGCCGAGGCCGCCGTGAAGCGGGCGCGGGAGCGGCTCGAGCGCCCGGTGGCGGAGATGGACTACGAGCGGGCCCGGCTCTCCCTGCTGAAGTCGCTGGTCCGGCTGCAGGTCGCCACGAGAAGAGGGCGCCACTAGGGCTGCGTCAATACTGAATGTTCGGACATGAGTGCCGTGATTCGTCAACGATTGCGTGCGCCAAACCCATGTCCGCGTCCGAAGATCGAGACGTGACACACCATTGGGAGCTTGCGCCGTGGAACGGTGCAGATTCCCGGGCAGGGTCGGTTGGGCGGTGAGCGGAGCCGCCGGCGACCCACTTCGGGCTGGGAGGTCTGCTCCCGGTCGGGCGCGGCCGCGGCGGTTCTTCCCGGCGACGCCCTCGGCCGGGAGGCGGCGCCGCCGACGGCTTCCCACCGCGGATCCGGTTCGCGGCGGTGGTACGGGCGATTCGCCGCGAGAATGGACAGGACCCCATGCCCGTCTTCTCTGGTTCCGCCACCGACAAGGGCCTTCGCCGGTCGACGAACGAGGACAATCTGCTGGTCCGGGGCGACCTCGGGCTCTTCGTCGTCGCCGACGGCATGGGCGGGCACGCCGGCGGCGAGGTCGCCTCGCAGGTGGCGGTCGAGGGCATCGCGGCGTTCGTCGAGGCCACCGTCACCGTGTCGCCGGATCAGACCTGGCCGGTGCCGTTCGATGCCCGGGAGAGCGTCAACGCGAACCGGCTGCGGGCCGGGTTCTCCATGGCGAACGGCCGGCTCGCGGCCCGGATCGCCTCGTCGCGCGAGCTCCGCGGCATGGCGACGACGGCCGTCGCGATGCTCGTCGACGGAGCCGCCGTCACCCTCGCCCACGTCGGCGACAGCCGCGCCTACCGCCTGCGGCAGGGGGCGATCTCCCGGCTCACCCGGGACCATTCCTGGGTCGAGGAGCAGATTCAGGCGGGCACGCTGACCGAGGCGGCGGCGCGCCGCCACCCCTGGCGGAACGTGGTGACGCGCGCGCTGGCCGGCTCCCCCGATCTCGACGTCGAGATCCAGGAGCTGGGCATGGAGCCGGGCGACCGCATCCTGCTGTGCACGGACGGCGTCTTCTCGGTGCTCAGCGACGAGCGGATCGGCGGGATCCTGGGAGACGGCGCCGGGCTCGACGAGGTGTGCAACGCCCTCATCGAGAAGACCAACGAGGGAGGAGGACCCGACAACGCGACCGCCGTCGTGATCGAGTTCGATGCTGGCTAACCTCATCCGGCTGTTCCGCTATCGAGGTCTCGTCCAGATCCTGGTGGCCCGGGAGCTCAAGGCCCGCTACCGAGGGTCGGTGCTCGGGTTCTTCTGGTCCTTCGTCAATCCCCTCCTGCTCCTGCTCGTCTACTCGTTCGTCTTCACCAGCATCATCCCTCGCGGGGACCTCGCCGGCCTCGAGCCCTACGCCGTCTTCCTGTTCTGCGGCCTCCTGCCCTGGACCTGGTTCTCCTCGTCGCTCAACGAGAGCGCCAACATCCTCATCGTCAACGGCAACCTGATCAAGAAGGTCGTGTTCCCGGTGGAGATCCTGCCGGTGGTGGCGGTGGCCTCGAATCTGTGCCACTTCGTGCTCGGGCTGCCGATTCTCTTCGGCTTCCTCGTCTGGTACGACGTTCCGTTGCGGCCCGCCGACCTCGTCTGGTTCCCCGCGGTGGTGGCGGTCCAGCTCTGCCTGACCCTCGGGCTGGCGATGATCCTGGCCGCGTTGACGGTGCACTTCCGCGACGTCAGGGACCTGCTGGCGAACGGGCTGACCCTCTGGTTCTTCTCGACCCCCATCCTCTACGAGATGTCGACGGTGCCGGAGGGCGTCATCAGGGCGGTCATGAACGTGAACCCGTTCGCGCACCTCGCCATCTCGTACCAGCAGATCCTCTTCCACGAGGACCCGTTCGATCACTGGCGGTGGCTGGCCGCGGTGGCCGCCGGCAGCGGGGGGCTGTTCCTCCTCGGCTACTGGTTCTTCGATCGGCTGCGCGACTCGTTCGCCGAGGAGGTGTAGGGCTTGTCCGCGATCGCCCTCGAACGCGTCTCGAAGGTCTACCGCCGATACGGCTACCAGCGGCGGTTCGCGACCCTGAAGAGCGCGCTGCTGACCGGCAGCCTCGTCCGGCACCTGCGCCCCGACGAGTCGTTCCGGGCCCTCGACGACGTGTCTCTGGCGGTGGCGCCGGGCGCGACCTGCGGCATCATCGGGCGCAACGGCTCCGGCAAGAGCACCCTGCTGAAGCTGGTCGCGGGCATCACCCGGCCCACCGGCGGCCAGGTGCGGGTGGCCGGGCGGGTGTCGGCCCTGATCGAGCTGGGGGCGGGCTTCCATCCCGAGATCAGCGGCCGCGAGAACGTGTTCATCAACGGCGTCATGCTGGGTCTCTCCCGGCGGGAGATCGGCCGGCGGTTCGACGAGATCGTCGAGTTCGCCGAGCTCGAGGACTTCATCGACGCCCCGGTCAAGACCTACTCGTCGGGCATGTACATGCGGCTCGGGTTCGCGGTGGCGGTGCACGTCGACCCCGAGGTCCTGCTCGTGGACGAGGTGCTGGCGGTCGGCGACGAGGGCTTCAGCCTGAAGTGCCTCGACAAGTTCGCGGAGTTCAAGCGCAGGGGCAAGACCATCCTCCTCGTCACCCACGCGCTGCCGATGGTCGAGCGCTTCTGCGACGAGGCGGTGTGGCTCGACGGCGGGCGGAAGCGCCTGACCGGCGACCCGAGGCGGGTCGTGCAGATGTACCTGGCGGACGTCGAGCAGGCCGAGGACGTGCATCTCGCGGCCGAGGACGCGAAGGCGCAGCGGAGGCCTCCGGTCTCCGGCGCGGCGCCGACGGAGGCCGCGGCTTCCGCCGCCCCGTCGGACCCGCCGGGGCGGCCGCCCGACACGGCGCGGCGCCCCGACACGGCGGCGCCGGCCGACACGG
>JAJEFC010000204.1 GCA_022820675.1 Vicinamibacteria bacterium
CGGCGCGCCGCCCTCGCCGCCGCGGCCGTGACCCTCGTCCTCGGCGTCAACCTCGTCGTCCGCGAGCTCGGCCTCGGCGCCGTCGAGGAGGCCATCGTGATGGCCGAGGAGGCGCAGGTGCAGAGCGCGCCCTCGGACGATCCGGCCCTGCAGATCTTCGCGGTGCACGCCGGCACCAAGGTGGTCGTCGACCGCCGCGCGGACGAGTGGGTGGAGATAGTGCTCGAGGACGGCGCGGTGGGATGGATGCGCGCCGCGGACCTCGAGTTCGTGCGCGGATCCTTGCCGTAGGAGAAAGCACGGCTTCGGACCATGAGCTTCGCAGGGAACGAGAAGCGGGCGCGAGCACGGCCTTCACGCCTTCCACCGAGGCGATGCGCGCGCCGCACCACATGTAGTAGTCTCTCCGGGGTGGCGACCAGCTTGGCCGCGCCCACGCGGAATATCCCGGATGACTGACATCCGCTCCCCGAGTATCCAGTATCTCCCGGTAGACGAGCTCAGACTCGACGCCGAGAACCCCCGGCTTCCGGAACGGGTCCGCGGCAGGCCCCAGTCCGAAATCCTCCAGTTCCTGTACGAGACCGCCGTGCTGGAGGAGATCGCACAATCGTACATGGACCACGGCTTCTTTCGGATCGAGCCGCTCATCGTCACCCGGGAGAACGCGCAGAGCCATACCGTCATCGAAGGCAACAGACGGCTCGCGGCGCTGAAGGTCCTTCGTGGAGCGCCGGAAGCCGATGACCTGCATCTTCTCGTCGAGTCGTCGCCCGACCGGATCGAGCAACTCGCCGAGGTTCCCTGCTTCGTGGTGCCGAGCCGTGACGAGATACGCGCCTACGTCGGCTTCAGACACATCGGTGGAATCAAGACGTGGGAGCCCGAGGCGAAGGCCCGCTATGTTCTGGGCGAGATCGCGCGACTTGTCGAGCACGACAGCCCCGATCCCTTCAGAGAGCTCGGCCGGCGAGTCGGCAGCAGTACCCAGGGCGTGAGGAACTCGTACCTGGCAATCCGCATCCTGCTGTACGCGCGCGAGGAGTTCGGCCTTGACGTGAGCGACCTCCAGGACAACCGATTCGGCGTCTGGCTTCGCTGCATGAACTCGGCGGACATCAGACGACACGTCGGGCTTGGACAGGAGCGAACCTACGACGAGATCGAGAGCGCCGTCAATGGCATCGACGGGCGGAGGCTTGCCGAGGTCGTCGGGGATCTCAGGAACAGGCCCGGCCAGCGTTCCGTGCTCGGAGACTCGCGCAACGTCACCACGTACGGCAGAGTGCTGGCAAACGCACACGCCCACAAGACGCTGCGACAGACCAACAACTTGAGCCTCGCGCGGAAGATCGTCGAGGATCTGGACACGGCCTCTCGGGCGTGGCGGCTGGTCGACGAGGTGAGGCTCCTCATGGATGCCATCCCCGGCGCCGAGATTACAGATGACCTGGTCGCGGCTACCGAGCAACTTCATCAGGCCGCTCTCTCGGTACGCGACATCACGAAGGGCCGGGCGCGGAAGTGATCGCCCGCCTCGATCCGGACACCTACGGCCAGTATGCCAGAGCGTCGTTGCTTGCGGACTATGTCGAGCTGCTTGCACTGAAGCGGAAAGGGCATGAGGTAAGGAGATCGATCGTTGCCGACCTCCTGGCCGACAACGACTGGAATCTGGAGTTGATAGACGTGCCCGCAGACGGGCACCCCGGTGATGAGCTCAACACCGCGTCATCTGAGAGACTCGACGCCGCGGGCGCGGCGGCCTCGATAGTGTTCGAGCAGCTTGTTGAGCGGCACGACGCGCTCACGGGGCGTTATCCGTTCGAGGTTTCGGAGCACGGCGTCTCGTTCAGGCCCGACTTCGATCACGAGTCGAGCTCGTATCTCGCTGCGCTTGCGATCACCATCGCGCATGCCTTCCGCGTCCTGCCTCTGGCGAAGGTGGCCCCCCTGTTCGAACGCATGGTGACGGCGGTGTTGCGTGACCGCGGATTGAGGTCCGTCTGTCTGGCCGAGGTCAGGCGCTCGGGACAGTCCTTCGAGGATGCGCTGACCCGTGCCTGCGAGGCGATCGGGCTCGAGGCGGCACCGGATGCGGCACCGACCCTGGCGCACGCTAATGACGAAGGAGTGGATATCCTCTGCCACCTCGGCTGGGACGGCGCGACTCTGCGAGCGGGCACTTGGGGATTCATCGGCAGGCCACGGTGGGCCGCAGCGAGACTTGGCCCCGGAAGATCAAGGAGCCGAGTCCGAGCTCGTGGGCTCGGCGTATCGGCACGAGAGTCCGACCGCTGCCCTTCCTGGCGGTGCCGCATCACGTCGAGCAGCCGATGATGGAGAAGCTGACGGTGGACGGTGACGCCGTGGTCCTGGACCGACTTCGACTCGTGCGATTCAAGGAGGGCGTGGATGGCGACGAGCATGAGGTCATCAGAGCGGTCGCCGGAGAGGAGGTCGAGCCGCTCGTCGGCTAGTGCCAGAGGCCCACGGTGAGGCCCGACGCCTCCAGCCTTCGCCCGCGACGCGTACGCCAACATCGCCGAGCAAGGGGGTCACGGGACCGGTCCCATGACGCGGGCTGTAGAGGCTGCGCTTGCACCGGGACCGCTGACGACAACGGCGCCGCTCGTGGCCCACGATCGAGCGCGCCGTGGCGTGCGAACAGGTCCATCTTCCGGCCCCGGTCGACTGCCGCGGTGGATGGTGCGGGCGTCCGCCGGCGCCGCGGCCCGCAGCCAGTCGCCGGATCTGACTGACGGCCGGACCCCGCTGGACCGGTCCGCCGGAACTACATAAGATCACACAGTAGTCCGTCACGACATGTGACAGGAAGCCACCATGCAGCTTCAGGAGCTCGTCGATCACGATGCCGGCATCCTCTCGCCGGCGCTCATCGCGGGCGCGTTGCGCACGACGAAGGCCGAGATCGCCGACACGCTGGGGCTCAGCCGCGACGCGCTGTCGCGAACCACGCGGGTCCGGGCCACGAAGACGCAGACCCGCTTGCGCGAGATGGTGGAGATCCTCCGTCGGGTGGAGGACTACACCGGCTCGCCGGCGCTCGTCGCCTATGCCTGGTTCCGGTCGCAAGCGTTGCCGGGGTTCGGCGGCAAGACGGCCGACGAGCTCGTGCGCGAAGGCCACGCCAGCTACGTGCACTCGTACCTCGATCACGTCATGGCCGGCGGATACGCCTGACCCCGGGGCCGGCCGAATGCGGTTCCGGGGCATCGTCTACCGCGCCGTCCATCCACAGTGGTCGTGGTCGCCGACATCGGGAGAAGGAGCGCGTCTTCGAGGGGGACGCTTCAACCGAGTCGGCGTTCCCGCACTCTATACCTCCGGGTCGCCGCTGACGGCGATACGGGAGGCAAGCGCCTTGCCAGAGCCGATGCAACCGATAGTGCTCTGTGCCTACGAAGTCGATGCCGAACCGGTCTTCGACGGCATGAGCCCGACGCGGCGCATGGACGAGGGCGTGACCGATGACGCGTTGCGCTGCCCGCGGTGGAAGGAAGAGATGTGCCGGGGCAACGTCCCGGCATCACAGACATTGGCGGATCGACTGATCGCGGCCGGCTACGTCGGGATGCGCGTCCCGAGCTTCGCGCCTGGAGCCGGCGCGGATGACGTGAATCTGGTGCTCTGGCGCTGGAGCGACCGCCGGCCGAGCCGCGTCGTGCTGATCGACGACGAGGCTCGTTTACCTCTACCGAAGACCGGCAAGCGCTGACGCCGCTGCTGGACTTGAGAACGCCACGGACACCCTGCCATGCCGGGTCGCCGTGATCCTTCCGCCGAACGAGCCGCTCACCCCGTCACCGGTGCGTCGATCGCGTACGGCGCGGCGAGCCGGTGGTCGGGATGGGCGTCGAGGTACGCGGTGATGCGGTCGCGGCGGGTCACCGCCTCGGCGATGAACGACACCGCCTCGACGAGCCGCTCGTCGGGCTGGGCGCAGCTCAGGCGCAGGAAGCCGCCGCCGGCCTCGCCGAAGCACTCGCCGCCCAGGCACGCGACGCCGACCGCGTCGTCGGCCCCTTCGAGCAGGTACATCGCGAGGCCGTGCGAGGTGATGCCGGCCCGGTTGCAGACCTCGGCCACCGACGGGAAGACGTAGAAGGTGCCGCCGGGCATGAGGCAGCTCACGCCCTCGATGGTGTTCACGCCGGCCACCAGCAGCTCGACCTTGCGGTGGAAGTCGCGCATCCGCTCGTCGCGGTACTGCCGGCCGCGCGCGAGGGCGGCGGCCCCGGCGAGCTGCGTGAACGGGGGCACGCACGAGAGCGCCACGTTCGTCAGCAGGTCGAAGACCTTGATGGTCTCGGGGCTCGACACCGCGTAGCCGAGGCGCCAGCCGCTCATGCTGAACGACTTGCTGAACGTGTAGGCGGCCACGGTCTGCTCCAGCATGCCGGGTTGGGCGAGCAGCGACCGGTGCCGGCCCTCCCACACCATGCAGTCGTAGGGCTCGTCGGCGAACACCGCCACGTTGCGGCCGCGGATGAGATCGGCGAGCCCGCGGAGGTCGTCCTCGGTCGCCACCCCGCCGGTGGGGTTGTGGGGGCTGTTGAGGAAGATGGCCTTGGGCCGCGGGTCGTCCTCGAGGAAGCGGCGCACGTCGTCGAGGTTGGGCCGGAACGCCCGCGACGCCCGCAGGTTGGACAGCACCATGCGCGCCCCGCGCCGGCCGATGTTGGCGGCGTAGGTGGGGAAGTACGGGCTGAACACGAGCACGCCGTCGTCGGGCTCGACGAACGCGTCGCAGAAGAGCTGCTCGAAGGTCTTGGCGCCGGGGCCGGCGATGACGTGGTCGGCGGTCACCGACAGGCCGTGCTCCTCGTTGACGTAGGCGGCGGCGGCGGCGCGAAGCTCGGGCAGCCCGCCCGACGGGCCGTAGGTGGTGCGGCCGGCCCGGATGGCCTCGACGCCGGCGTCGACGGCCGCGTCCGGAGACGGGAACGGGCTGTCGCCGATCTCGAGCTCGATGACGTCCTTGCCCGCGGCGGCGACGCGCCGGGCGGCGGCCAGGACCGTGAACGCCCCCTCGGGCTTGACGGTGGCAGAGAATCGCGTGAGGGACGGCGGCATGCGACGAAGCTCCTTTCAGGGTCGAGGCCGTCGCTGGAGACGGCCGGCGGGCGCCGGGGCGCGTCATGACGACCACCTGATCGGCGGCCTCTTCTGAGTGTCGCACACTCGGCGCGAATTGGGTTGCGAAAGCCGGCCGGGGACACTAGGATGCACCCGGTAATCCGCGGGCCGGTCCCGCTGCCCCGCCGGCGAGGCGGCGGCGCGGGGGCCCCGGCCGGCGGCTCGTCATCTTCCACCAGTCATCAAGGAGCAGGTGTTACATGCAGGAACGGAAGACGAGAATGCTCGGCGCGGCGGTGCTGGCCGGAGCGGCGGTGCTGGCGGCCGGGTCGATGACCGGCCAGGCCCAGGAGGGGCCGCGCGTGTTCTTCGTGTCGCCGGCCGACGGGGCAACCGTGTCGAGCCCGGTCGCGTTCGAGTTCGGCAGCGAGGGCTTCTCGCTGCTGCCGGTCCCCGAAGAGGTCGAGACGCCCCGATGGGGGGTCGGACACTTCCACATCGGCATCGCCACCGAGTGCCTGCCGGCCGGCGAGATCATCCCGCAGTCGGCGCCGTGGGTCCACTTCGGCGACGGCTCCGCCGTCTTCGAGAGCCTGATGCCGCCGGGCGAGCACACCTTCGCGGTGCAGCTCGGCGACGACGAGCACCGCACGATCGAGGGGCTGTGCTCGACGATCACGGTCACCGTCGAGGAGTGAAGAACCAGCCGGGGGCCCGCGCCGCAAGAAGCGAAGCGGTGCGGCCCCCTGGCAAAGCCGGTCCGGGCCGTCGCGGCCGTCAGGCGGCGCGACCGCGCGACGGTCACTCCCCCTCCCGTTGCCGACTCCAGCTCTGAACGGAGACAACCGCCAGCGGCTCTGATTGCCGCCCGGGCGGCCCTGCGGCAGGTCGGCGCCTCCTGCGGCAGGCGGAACCATCCTGAACCGCCAGCCAACCGTCGCCTTCGGCTCCACTTGGCGCCGAGCCGAACGCTCATGGCCGCGCTTCGCGCCGCCACCCCGACGGCACGGAGTCCGCGCCGTTCCCCGGCGCAGGCTCCTGCGGCGCGGACTCCCGGGACGTCGCCACGCCATCGGACGGGTCCTCTGCCGGCGAGGACGGCTCGGTCGGCCGGGCGACGCACTCGGCCACGACCATGAACGGTCCCCGGGGGTTGGCCCTGCCCATGAAGTACGACTCGCCCGGAGCCAGCCCCTCACCGTCCAGGAAACCCCGCAGGGTCTTCTCCCAGTCCGTCGCGAAGGGTAGCGCGAAGGCGGCTCCTTCGCCGGTGTACTCGAGGGTCTTCCTCGCGGCCCCTCCGCGCATCCATCGCACCAACCGCTCGCCGTAGAAGTCCGCCACCAGCACGCTGCCCGGCGCGGCGTGCTCCCGAACGCCCCGCAGCGTCTTCCGCACGTCGTCCTCGCTCAGGTAGAGGGTGACGCCCTCCCAGAGAAACGCCGTCTTCTTCCCCGGGTCCCAGCCGCCCGCGGCCAGCCTCCCGAACACGTCTTCCCGGCCGAAATCCACCGGGACGAAGGTCACGTCCGCCGCCTCGATCCCCGCGTCGCGCAGGCTCGACCGTTTCTGCGCCTGCATCTCCGGCCGGTCCAGCTCGAAGCAGGCCACGCCCGCCGGCGCCAGCGGACCGTACGCCCGGACGTCGTACCCGGCCCCCAGCAACACGAACTGCTCGACCTCGGGCAGGACCCGCGCGAGGATGCGGTCGAAGTAGAACGTCCGGGCGACGACGATGTCCCCCATGTTCTCCGCCCCGTCCGCCGGCGGCCGCCGCGGATACCCGAAGTGGACGCCGCTCAGCTTGTACTTGACCCACAGCGGGAACAGGACCAGTTGCAGCCCCGGGACCGAGGTGTTGGGCAGCACGCCGGCGAGCCGCGCCGTCGCCGGGTCCGCGCGAATGCCGAACCAGTGCATGGTCCAGCGCCCGTTGATGACCTCGATGGCGGTCTGCGAAACGCCCATCCGCCGGCTGACGACGAGCTGCCGGTACGTGACCATCAGCGTCCCCAGCACCGCCAGCGGCAGGAAGGCGACCTGGAGGACGACGAAGACGACCCACGCGATCAGGCGCATGAACATCGGCGGAGCATACTCCATGCGCGTGACCGGCCCGGCGCGCGCCGCGGCCCTGCGGCGGCGGCTTCACCACGGTTCCCAGACCAGACCGAGCCGGCGCATCGCGCCGCCCCGCGGCCCCGCCGACGCGCGCGGCGCGAGGGACGGCGGAAGCCGGGCCCAGGCCGGCTCGTCGGGGCGCGGCTCGAGGCCGCGGCGGGCGAGCCTGGACAGGATCTCGCCCACGCTGACGCGCTCGTCGTGGGCGATGCACCGCGCCGCCTCCAGCACGTCGTCGTCGATCTGCAAGGTGGCGCGCACGAGCCGGACGTAGCGCCGAAGGGACGCGCGGCTTCGATGACGTATGGGCATGGTCGTCCTCCGGCCACACCACCTTGCATCGCGCGTGCCAGCCCCGCTGCCGCCTCCTGCCGCGTGGCGCGCCCGATCCGGCGGAACCCAACCGGCAGTTGTTGCCAGCGGCGGCCGGTCGGGGAAGGGCAGATCCTGCCAGCTCGGAGGGGTCAACCCGCCGTCCCGGTCGAGGCCGACTCCGGGAAGACGTCGCGTGAAAGCCGCGATCGCGAGTCAGATGACTACTGCCGTCGCAACCGCATGCACCCCGATCAGGAAGTCGGTGACGATGCGTTTCCGCGGGCCGCCGGCCTGGCGATGACGGCCCGGCATATCCCCGCCTCGCAGGCGACGGCGGTGTCTATCGGGGAGGAGACCCGCCGATCTCTACAGGCACCCGGTCGAGTGCGGCCCGGTCGTCAAGGCCGGCACCGGGTCTGGCCACGGCGTTTCCCGGAAGCGGCGATTCCGTGTCGGGAGGCGGCTCGGCAGGGGTCCGCGCCGAGGCGGCGCAAACCCCTGCCCGGTTGGGGTGGCCGGTACCGGAACCGCAGGACAGCGATTCCGGGACCGGCCGAGAGGCTAGTGGTGTGTCACGTCTCAATCTTCGGACGCGGACATGGGTTTGGCGCACGCAATCATTGACGAATCACGGCACTCATGTCCGAACCTGGAGCTCGCGGCTCTCGGTGCAACGTGGGCCTTCACAACGGGCCGCCGGCGCTCAGTCGCCCACCACGGCCTGGTACACGAGGCTGCGCGACAGGCGCTGCACCTCGTTGATGGCGCCGCCGTTGTTCTGGATCATCCCCACGAACGTCAGGTCCTCGGCCGGGTCGACCCAGAACCACGTTCCCGCGATGCCGATCCAGTAGTAGGAGCCGGTGGACCACGACTCGCCCGACATGGGGCCGTCGGTCACCACCGAGAAGTTCAGCCCCCACCCCTGGCCCGGCCGCCGGTAGGTCGCCTGCTGGGCGTCGGTGAGGTGGTTGGCGGCCATCAGCTCGACCGAGCGCGGGGCGAGCAGCCGCACCCCGTCGAGCTCGCCGCCGTTCAGCAGCATCTGGGCGAAGCGCAGGTAGTCGGGCGCCGTCCCGTAGAGCCCGCCGCCGCCCGACGGCCCCGCGAGAGGCGCGTTCGGCGCCTGCGCGCCGCCCGGCGGGGCCATGAGCTCGCCGTCGGGGCCGGGCGTGTGGCGCGCCGCGAGCCGGTGCATCTTGTCGGGGGGCACGTGGAACGCGGTGTCGACCATGCCCAGCGGCCCGAAGATGCGCTCCTGCAGGAACTCGTCGAGCGGCTGGCCGGAGATCGCCTCGACCAGGTACCCCTGCACGTCGACCGAGATGCTGTACGCCCACTCGGTGCCCGGCTGCGAGAGCAGGGGAATCTGCACCAGCTTGTCGATCATCGTCTCGAGCGGGGCCCCGGTGTCGAGGACGCGGCCGTCGATGATGGCCCGGTTCACGGGGTGGCGCGGGTTGAGGACGTAGCCCAGCCCCGCGGTGTGGCGCATGAGGTCGCGCATGGTGATGCGCCGCCCCCGCTCGACCGGCTCGACCTGCATGACCCCGTCGTCGTCGACGCCGGCGTAGACCTCGAGATCGGCGAACTCGGGGATGAACCGCGACACCGGGTCGTCGAGCTGCCACCGGCCCTCCTCGTGCAGCATCATGAGGGCGGTGCCGACGACCGGCTTGGTCATCGAGAAGATGCGGAAGATGGAGTCGAGCTCGACGGGATCGCCCTTGCCGGCGTCGAGCCGGCCCACCGTGTCGGTGAAGACGACCTTGCCGTGCCGGGCCAGCATGGTGACGACGCCCGCGAGCTTCCCGTCGTCGACCATCGCCTGCATGCCCGCGTCGAGCCGCTCGAGGCGCTTGGCGGAGACCCCGACCGACGCCGGGTCGGCGACGGCGAGGTCGCGCGCCGCCTCGGTCCTCGCGGCCGCCGGCACCGCGTGCAGCGACTGGTAGCCGACGACGAGGGCCGCCACTGCCACAACCCCGAACAGGCACGACCGCCAACGATTCGCGATTCCCTTCACTTGCGTTCTCCCTCCCGATTCCACTCGCCGAAACCCGCAAGACGGTCGCCCGTCGACCGGTCAATCGGAGCCGGCGCCAGCCCGGACGAACATCGCCGGCAGCCAGGTCTGCCGAGGCGGCCGAGCCTGCCGTGAGGCGGCGGCGCGTGCGGCGGCGCGTGCCGCGGTGCGGGACTCCCCACCAGCGGGAAGTTCCGTTCCGACCAGCCGCGCGGAGGCGTCTGCCCGGCCGCGCGGAGGCGTCTGCGCCGAGACGACGCCCGACCTCAATAGACGATCACGAACGAGCCGTCGGCGCGCGCAACCACGGTCGGCACGCTGCGGGCCGGAATCGGCGCCACGGCGCGGCCGGTCTCGCCGCGGGGACGGCCGCGCGCGTCGAACGCCTGCCAGTGCAGGTTCCCCCCCGACTGAAAGCCGGGGCCGTCGCCCCACGCGAGCAGGACGTCGCCGCCGTGGTTGACGGCCACCGTCGCGTTCTTGCGCCGGAACTGCGCCTCGCCCGGCGGGGACCACGGCTCGTCGAGCCGCTCGGTGTTCGCGACGAAGACCTGCCCCTCGGTCTCCCACGCCACCAGGGTGCCGTCGGGGCCGGCGGCGAGGGTGGTGGTGGCGACCGGGCACGCGCCGATGTTCCAGGGCTGGATCAACCGGTCGTCGAAGGTGCGGCCGCCGTCGGTGCTGGTGAGCAGCCGCATGCCGCGGTGCACGTTGTCGCCGGCGCCGCGGTACGACACGTGGACCGCGCCCGCCCCGTCGGTCGCCGCCCGCAGCCCGCAGCATCCGCACGCCCCCTCGGCGGCGGGGCTGACGGCCCGCGGCGGCTCGAAGTGCTTGCCGTTGTCGCGCGACGCCGCGAGGTAGACGCGGCGGTCGGCGTCCTGGACCGGATCGGCGTGCCAGAAGACGTAGACGTCGCCGCCGTCCACCGCGACCGTCGACCCGGTCTCCACCCCGCCCTCCTGCTTGGCCGAGAGCGTCTGCTGGGGCTCGAACTCCCCGTCGTCGCCGGTGCGGGTGTAGTGGAACCACGTGGGGTCACTGTGGAACCAGGTGACGTGGAGGCGGCCGTCGAGCCCGACCGCGAGCTGCCCGCCGTCGACGGGGCCGAGCCCCGTCACCGAGTACGGCTGGCTGTTCACCCGCTGCCGCGCCGACCAGTCGGCCGCCCCCGGCGCCCGGGTGACGTGCCACAGGTCGCCGCGGCTCATCGACCCCGTGTAGTAGACGAGGTGCAGCCGCCCGTCGGGGTCGATGGCGGCCTGGGGCAGGCTGGCCCCG
>JAJEFC010000178.1 GCA_022820675.1 Vicinamibacteria bacterium
GGCGGCGGCGGCCAGCGCCGCGCAGCCGTCGCAGTGTCGCAAATGCGCCTCGACGAGCCGGCGGTCGACAGGGTCGAGCGTGCCGTCGAGAAGATCGCCCAGGCAGGCGCGCGCGCGCGCGCAGGGCGGCCCGGTCGTTCGCGAAAGGACGGCGTCGGTCAGGTCGCCGGGAACGTCCACCGGCTCGCGCCCGGACGCCTCGCCCAGCAGGCCATGGATCTCCCCGCACCGGGAACAGCCCGCGGCATGCGCCGTTGCCCACGCCCGCTCGTCCGCGGGCAGCGTCCCCGCGAGGAGCCCGTCGAGGCGGTCGGCGAACCGGTCGCAGCTCATCGCTCGCCCCCGGCGCGGGACGCACCGCCGTACGACGGGTCGATCGCGAGGACCTGCCGCGCCAGCTCGAGTCGCGCGCGGTGCGCCCGCGACTTCACGGTCCCGAGCGGCAGGCCCAGCATGCCCGCGATCTCGCCGAGCGTCAGCCCCTGGATGTCCTTGAGCAGAATCACCTCGCGGTTCACCTCGTCCAGGCGCTGGAGCGCCTGGTGGACCAGCCTCGTGCGCGCGTCGTCCAGCCACGCCTGCTCGGGGCTCGGCGCCGTGTCCCTCGGCGCCGCGTCGCCGTCCGCGTCGGCCTGGACGTCCTCGGCCGGGGGGCGGGTCCTGCGGCGGCGGAGCTGGTCGATGCAGAGGTTGCGGGTGATGCGCAGCAGCCACGCCATGAAGCGGTCCCCTTCGAAGGTCCCGAGCTGCCGGTAGACGCGCACGAACGCCTCCTGCGCCACGTCCCGGGCGTCCTCGACGCTGCCCAGGTAGTGATAGGCCAGCCCGTAGACCCGCCCCTGGCAGCGCCGCACCAGCCACTCCCACGCCAGCTCGTCGCCCCCGCGGCACCGCTCGACGAGCGTCGCCTCGTCAATGTCCATCGACAATCCGCGTCTCCGGGCCGCCCTCCGTCCGTTTCGCGGCGCTCAGTAGAACAACGCAGCCGGCTGGAAAAGGTTCGTCGACGCGTGCGCGCGGGCAGGGCGGGGCGCGCGGCCCCCGACACGCCGGGAACCGCCCCAGGGCGCGGCGCGGGCGCGAGGCAACGTCCCCTCAGACGCGGGCGAGCTGCGGCAGGCGGTCGAAGTGCTTGTCACGGGCATGCAGCACGAGATTGTGCTGCAGCACGAGGGCCGCCAGCCACATGTCATTGGTGGGAATCGGAGTGCCCTGCCTTCGGAGCTGCAAGTACACGGCGGCGTAGTGGTGGGTCGTCTGATCGTCCGCGTACAGGACATGCACGCCGCTCTTCAGGAGGAAACGCCGGAGGAGCCGCTCGTTCTCCGCGGTGCGTCGTGAGCGAAACCGGCACGAAGCTCGCCGAGCACGACGAACGGCAACAGGACCTCTTCGCACGACTCGAGGAGCGCCACCGTCGCGGTGACTCCCTTGCAGAGGTCGACGTACCGATTCGTGTCGAGCGCGACCCTCACCTCCAGAGATCCTCATTCGGCTCGTCCTGCGCGGCGAGTGCCGACTCGACGGCCTCGTCGGTCTTCCACGAGCCGGCCACGTCACCCAGATCCCGGCGCCTTCTCGGCGGTTCCGTCACTCCCGCGCCCGCCGCGAGCGCGTCGACGACAACCTCGTTCAGGCTCTTCCCGGCGGCCCGCGCACGCGCGCGCAGCGCATCGTCGACGACCGTGGGGACGTTGCGGATGGTGTACTGCATACACCCAGTATAGGCAATGCATACCCGTGCAGCCAGCAGACGGTCGACGCTGCTGTCGGCCGTGGCGCGGTAGCGACGAGCCTCGACCGCGGCCGCAGAGAGGCCGCCCCCACGCGGTAGGGAGGGTGATTGTCGGGGACGGCCGCGTCATCGACGAGGCCGGCAGTCGGGCACCGTCAGGCGGGGGCGGTATCGACGAGTGCCTCGACCGCGGCCACGATGTGCCGGGCCGAGATGCCGAAGCGCTCGAGCAGCTCGGCCGGCTTGCCGCTGCGGGGCACGTCGCGGACCGCGAGGCGGCGCACGGCGATGCCGTGGGGGGCGACGGCGTCGCTCACGGCGTCGCCCAGCCCGCCCGCCGCGTAGTGGTCCTCGACGGTGACGAGGCGGCCGCCGGTGGCGCGCGCGGCGGCGACGAGGCCGTCGGCGTCGACGGGCTGCAGGGAGTAGGCGTCGACGACCCGGACGCGCACCCCGGCCTCGGCCAGCGTGTCGCAGGCGGCCAGCGCCTCGAACACGGTGACCCCCGCCGCGACCACCGTGCACGCGTCGGACGCGCTCTCGCGCAGGGTCTTCGACCCACCGATGGGGAACGCCTCGTCGGCCGCGTAGACGACCGGGGTCTTGGGCCGCGACGTCCGGATGTAGGTCATGCCGTCGTGCGCGGCCGCCGCCGCGACCAGGGCCGACGTGCTGACCGCGTCGCAGGGATAGAGCACCACGCACCCCGGCACCGCCCGCATCATCGCGAGGTCCTCGAGGGCCATCTGCGACGGCCCGTCCTCGCCTATCGACACCCCGGCGTGCGAGCCCGCGAGCTTGACGTTGACGTTGCCGATGCCCCCCATCCGGATGAAGTCGGCGGCCCGGGTGAGGAAGGCGGCGAACGTCGACGGGAAGGGAATCGCGCCGCGGCTCGCGAGGCCGAGGGCCGCCCCCACCATGACCTGCTCGGCGATGTGGGTCTGGTAGAAGCGCTCCGGATGCTGCCGCTCGAACCGGTCGCTGAAGGTCGAGTTCTTCACGTCGGCGTCGAGGGCGACGACGCGCGGGTCTGCCGCGCCCAGCGCGGCGAGGGCTGCGCCGTAGGCCTCGCGCGTCGCCACCTTGGCGCCGAGCTCGTACGCCGGCAGGCTGAGCGCCGTACGGGAGGAGGGCCGGCCGGTCCGCGCGGGCGGGGCCGGGATCGGCAGTCCGGGGACCGGCGCCTCCGAGGCCGACGCCGGAGCGCCCGCCCCCCCGAGCCGCCCCTCCAGCTCTTGCAGGGCGCGATCGAGGTCCTCCCCCTTGAACGGCTTGCCGTGCCAGCCGTCGCGCCCCTCGGCGAACGAGACGCCTTTCCCCTTCAGGGTGCGGGCGAGGATCATCGTCGGCCGACCGTCGGTGCGCGCCGCCTCCTCGAGGGCGTCGAGGAGGGCCGCGAGGTCGTGCCCGTCCACCACCAGCGCGTGCCAGCCGAACGCCCGCCACCGCCGCTCGTAGGCGGCCATGTCGTGCCCCCATTGCGTGGCCCGGCTCTGCCCGAGGGCGTTGACGTCGGTGATCGCGCACAGGTTGTCGAGCCCCATCGCGGCCGCCGCCTGCGCCGCCTCCCACACCGACCCCTCGGCCGACTCGCCGTCGCCGAGCAGCACGTAGGTGCGATAGGCCGACCCGATGCGGCGCGCGTTGAGGGCGATGCCCACCGCCGCGCAGATGCCCTGGCCGAGCGAGCCCGTCGCCACGTCCACCCAGGGCAGTCGCGGCGTCGGGTGACCCTCCAGGTCCGAGCCGATCTCGCGCAGCGCCGCGAGCTCGTCCCGCCCGATCGCCCCCGCCTCGGCCCAAGCCGCGTAGAGCACCGGCGCCGCGTGCCCCTTCGAGAGCACGAAGCGGTCGTTGTCCTCGTGGCCGGGCTCCCGCGGATCGAACCGCATCTGCCCGAAGAACAGCGCCGCCATGATCTCGGCGGCCGAGCAGCAGCTCGTGGGATGGCCGCTTCCGGCCCGGCTCGTGGCCCGGACCGACTCGATCCGGAGCCGGGTGGCGACGTCGCGCAGCGCGGGAAGGGTGGAGCGATCGGTGGACACGGCACCTCCAAAGCGACGGAGTGTACCACGGCTCACCCGCGTCGGCGGCGGGCCCGGGGCGTCACTTCCGGCGCCCCGGATGGGTCCGGCGCAGGTTCGGAAACCGGGCGAAGTCGTTGTCGAAGGAGACGAGCGTGGCGCCGTGGGAGATGGCGAGGGCCGCGAGGTGCGAGTCGGTCGTCAGATTGGCGTCACTTGTGCTGCTCGAGCTCGCGAAGCGTCTCTTCGTCTTCGAGCCGCGCGGCGATCCGGAGGGCGTGATCGAGGTCGACCCGCACAATATGTCGACCATGTGAGCCTCGGCTCTTGGCCGCGCGAGTCGATCCGACGTCGATTTCATCGCCGGGACGAGGCGCCGGACACCGCGTCGAGCGCGAGGAGGTAGGCGGCGCCGTCGAGCCCGAGGCCGCGGTACGCGGGCGTCTGGCGGATCAGGGCACGGCGAGCAAGGTCCAGATAGCCGGGTTCTTCGGCCAGCTCGGCGAGGCGGGCAAGAACCATCGCGGCGCGGCAGTTGAGGTCGAGCGGGTAGACGGGGTCGCGCAGCAGGCCGACCGGGGCGTCGGGTCCCTGCAGCGTGGGGTCCCGGTCGGCGAAGCCGCCGGTCTCGCCCCACAGGGCGTGGCGGCAGTAGGCCATCAGCTCGCGGGACATGTCGAGATAGACGGGCTGGCCGGTCGCCTCGTAGAGATCGAGAAGGGCGGCGCTGACCAGCACCTGGTCGGCGAGGAGGCCGCGCGGGCTCGCATCTCCGGTCGCCACGTGCCCGACGCCGGCGCCGCGCTCGTAGGTGGCCATCACCACGCGGTCGACGGACTCGGCCGCGAACTGGAGCAGCGAGTCGTCATCGAGCACCGACGCGCCGTGCACGTAGGCCGAGGCCATGACCGCGGTGGCGTCGGTGTAGACGGTCCGGTCGACGGCCCCGGCCCCCGGCGCCGGGGAATGCCCGGGCCGGTCGGGGTCGGGCGCACCGCGCTGGCTCGCGAAGAACCCGCCCTCGGGGTCGGCCAGCGTCCCGTGCACGAAGCGGACGAGGGCGCGCGCGCGATCGGCGTAGTCCTGGCGCCCGAAGAGGGTCGACGCGGAGAGGTAGAGACCGAGCAGGCGCGCGTTCGGCGCGAGCAGCTTCTCGGGGGCGGGGTCCGACCAGTCGCGCCCTGCGCAGTAGCGGAAGAAGCCGCCGTCGACGGGGTCCCACAGTCCCCCGCCGGCCATCGCGTCGAGGGTGCGGGTGACGACGCGCGAGAGATCGGCGTCGCGGGTCTCGCGGCACAGACCGAGGGCCGCGGCGAGGGCGTCGGCCTCGACCCGCCTGGGCCCCTCGCCGAAACCCGCCGACATCTCGTCGAAGCGCCCCAGCAGCAGGTCGCGCAGCCACTGCCCGGCCCCGGCGTCCAGCCCGGGGTCGTCGGCGGTACGACCGTCGGACGGGGCAACGACGCTGGTTCGATCCGCCCTGCCGCCGGAACCCGGCCCACCGGCGGGAGCCGCCCAGGCATTGCCGGCCGACCTCTCCTCACGATCCGCCGCCCCGAAGCGCTCCGCCTTGCCGCCAGGACCCTGCCGCCCGGGGGAAGCCGCCCGGCCGCCGCGAGCCGTCGTTCCGTGAGGAGCCACCTCGACCCGGGGCGACGCAGCAGTACGATCGGCGGCGGCGCGGACGGCGATGTCGGACCGCCGCTCGGCGAACGCCTCGGCCACGTCGGCCAGCACCCGCGTCAGGGCGTCGGCGTCGAGATGGGTGCCGCCCCCCAGCAGGTCGCCGTCAGGCGTGAGGAAGGCGGTGGTCGGCCACCCGTCCAGGGTGTACCGCGCGCTGACGTCGGGCCGGCGCTCGGCGTCGACCCGCACCGGCACGAACCGGTCGGCCACGAGCCGCACGACGCGCGGGTCGCGGAAGCTGAACCGGTCCATCTCCGCCGTCCACCGGCACCACGCGGCGCCGATGAACAGCAGTATCGGCTTCTGTTCCGCCGCGGAGCGGGCGAAGGCGTCGACTCCCCAGTCGAGCCAGGCAATCGATTCCGCCGATTCCGCCGAAGGCATCATGCTGTACGAGCCGACACCTCCAAGGCCCGCCAGCCGAGACCCGGAGCCGCTGTCCGCCGTCGCGTTCGTGTCGAGATCGCGCTGAGCGACCGACCGGGCGGAACGCGCGACGCCCAGGTCTCGGCTGACAGGATGCCGTCGGGTGCGCAGGCCGGCGGCCATGACCACCGCCGTTGCCGGCCGCGCCAACCACGGCTCCCGGTGCCGGGGGGCGTTACGGGTTCGCCTGGGCCAGCAGCAGCTCGTACAGCCGGTCGATACGCTCTCCGCCGCTCTCGATCTTGCGGCCCAGCTCCGCGTGAGCGGCCCGGTTCTCGGCTTGCGCAGCTTCGATCAACGCCCGCATCTCCGCTTGCACGGCTTCGATCAACGCCCGGTTCTCCCCTTGCGCGGCTTCGATCGACGTCCGCATCTCCGTTTGCGCGGCTTCGATCGATGTCCGCATCTCCGTCCGAACGGTGTCGATGGACGTCTCCACGTCGGCCGCGAAGCCGGCGGCCAAGGAGATCATGCTGACCACCAGCACCCCGACCGCCGCTATCGCGGCGACGACCGCCGCGCCGGCATTCACCCATTCACGCTTGAACATCGCCCCCCTCCGCACGACCCGCAGGCCTGAAGCCGATCTCCGCGCCTCGGCGATGCCACCCGCAGGCGGCGTCCTCGGCAACCTCCGGCAGGGAGATATGCCAAGAGCATGCCAAGCACGGCCCGGCGGGCTCACTCCTCCGTGATGGCGGCGTCGATGCCAAGAGCATGCCAGGCACGGCCCGGCGGGCTCACTCCTCCTCGATGGCGGCGTCGATGTCGAGGTCGATGCACCCGCGCACGCTGTTGGCGGCGGGGCACTTCGTCGCGTGCGTGTCGACCGCCCGCTGCGCCTTCTCGAGGGTGCCGGCGGGGACGCGGATGCGGTACCGCACGCGGATCGTCGTGATGCGCAGCACGTTGTCGATGGCCTGGATGTCGCCCTCGACGCTGGCCTGCAGCTTGTCCGTCGGCGCCGGGATGTCGCGCACCTCCAGTGCGCGTGCAAGGGTGCCGAGCAGTCAACCGCCGACGGCGCCGACCATGTAGTCCAGGGTGGCCGGCACGTCCTCCGGCGGCTCGACCCCGTAGAACGCCTTGATGCCCCCGTGGACGCCGAACCGGATCGGCTCGTCGAAACCCTCGAGATACGCATGCCGCAACGGACCGCCGATACGCTCGATCCGCAGCCTGCTCGTGTGCACTACTGCTGCTTCTGACACCAGTTTCCTCCGTGCGCCCGCGCCCGGGAGCCCGCGGAAGGTCCCCGCTGCATTCGACCGGCGATGCACCCCCGGCGCCGCCGCCCCGCCGACGCCCCCTTCGGGCGCGGTCGGGCGCGGTGTGGAGCGGCGTTCGCCACGGGCTCCCGGCGGGCGGCGACATGGCCGGGACACGGTCGCCGACCCGGGGCGTCCGCCGCCCCCGGTCCCGCCCCGGCGCCTCCGGAACCTGATGCTACAATTTTCGGCCCGCGCACACCAGGCAGGCCGTGGTAGTGCCCCGCGTTTCACCGCGCTTGAAGGACGCCGGCGGATCGCCTGGTGCCGTGTCATGACTGAATGTTCGGGTGCGTGGACGGTGATTCGTCGTCAACGATTGCGGGCCCCAAACCCATATCCGTTCCGAAGATTGGAACGTGACGCACCACTGGCGAGGCTCCGCCTCAGACCGACGAGGCATGTAGGTACTGCGCAGTCGCCGATGCTGTGGTCGCTCCCATGGTAGCGAACAAGACACGATCAAAACTTGACTCAACTGTGAAGATCACGCCCGTTCAAGGAATCCAGGCGCCCGCCTGAGAGACGTGGGGAGGGCGCACAGGCAAGGACCGATGTCCGCACACCCCCCCGGCGGCCAGCCGCCACCCCCGTCACCGCCCCACCTCGGCGACATGGACGCCGCCGCGTTCCGCCAGGCCGGCCACGAGCTGGTCGACTGGATCGCGCGGTACCTCGAAGAGGCCGAGCGCTACCCGGTGCTCTCGCGGGTGAAGCCGGGCGAGGTCCGCGACGCCGTGCCCCCGGCCGCGCCCGACGCCGGCGAACCTTGGAGCGCCATCCGCGACGACGTCGAGCGCATCGTCGTCCCCGGCCTGACCCACTGGAACCACCCCGGGTTCTTCGCCTACTTCGCGATCAGCGCCAGCGGCCCCGGCATCCTCGCCGACTTCCTGAGCGCCGGGTTCAACGCCCAGGGCATGCTGTGGCGCACCTCGCCCGCGGTGACCGAGCTCGAAGGGGCGGCCCTCGGCTGGCTGCGGCGCCTGCTCGGACTGCCCGACGGCTTCGAGGGCGTCATCTACGACACCGCCTCGATCTCGACCCTGCACGCGCTGGCCGCGGCCCGGCAGGCGGTGCCCGAGGTGCGCGAGCGCGGCCTCGCCGGCCGCCCCGACCTCCCGGCGCCGCGCGTCTACTGCTCCGAGCACGCCCACTCGTCGGTCGACAAGGCGGTGATGACCCTGGGGCTGGGCCACCACGGGCTGCGGCGCATCGCCACCGACGAGCGCTTCCGCATGCGCCCCGACGCCCTCGCGGGGGCCATCGAGGAGGACCGGCGGAACGGGATGACGCCGCTGGCGGTGGTGGCGACCGTCGGCACCACCGCGGTGACGAGCGTCGACCCCGTGCCGGCCATCGCCGACGTCTGCGCGCGGGAGAGGCTGTGGCTGCACGTCGACGCCGCCTACGCGGGGGCCGCGGCCATGGTGCCGGGCCACGAGGAGACCCTGGCGGGGTGCGACCGCGCCGACTCGCTGGTCGTCAACCCCCACAAGTGGCTGTTCATCCCCTTCGACCTCAGCGCCCTCTACTGCCGTCGCATGGACCGGCTGGAGGAGGCCTTCTCCCTGACCCCCGACTACCTGCAGAGCCGCGAGCCGGGGGGGGCGCGCAACCTCATGGACACCGGGGTGCAGCTCGGGCGCCGGTTCCGCGCCCTCAAGCTGTGGATGGTGCTGCGCTACTTCGGGGCCGACGGCATCCGCCGCCGCCTCGCCGAGCACATGCGGCTCGCCAGGCTCTTCGCGGACTGGGTCGACGCCGACGGCCGCTTCGAGCGGCTCGCCCCCGCCCCGTTCTCGGTGGTGTGCTTCCGCGCCAACCCGGCCGAGCCGGCCGGCGACCTCGACGACCTGAACGCGCGGCTCCTCGACGCCGTGAACGCCACCGGCGAGGTGTTCCTGTCGCACACGCGGCTCGACGGCCGCTTCGCCCTGCGGCTCGCCGTCGGGCACATCCGCACCGAGGAGCGCCACGTCCGCCGGGCGTGGGAGCTGCTGCAGGAGCACCTCGACCGGCTCCATCAGGGCCCGCGGCCGGCCTGACGCGCCGCCCGGCGCCCTCCCCGACAAGCGGGCCTCACGGTCATGGCCGACACCCGCCGCCGCAACGACCGCCCTCGCAGGCGAGACGCCGGCCTGGAGTCCGTGCCGCAGAACGGCGCGGACTCCAGCAGGGTCGGTTGGGTACCCAGCGGAGCCGAAGGCGACGATGGGCGGGCCCACGCGACGCCCCAGCGACGCTCGCGCCGGCGGAACAACGACACCTGGCGCTCGCCAACCTCCGAACCTCGAGCGCCACGGTGGCGAGTCGATTCACGCCGGCGGCGCGGCCAGGCGCCACCGCTCGACCCACGCCTCGTCCACCCGCTCCACCGCCACCAGCCCGTTCACGGGGAACGGCGACAGTTCATCGTCCTCGCCCAGCAGCCGGCGCAGCAGCCGGTCGACGTGCGGCATGTGGCCCACCAGCATCACGTCGTGCGTCTCGACCTCGAGCAGGTCGGCGAGCCGCGGAGGGTCGCCCGGCTGCGCCCATCGGGTGGCCGTGAACTCGGCCAGCGGGTTGCAGGCGCGCCAGTACGCCTCGGCCGTCTGGCGAGCCCGCAGCTTGCCGCTGTGCCAGATGGCCGCGGGACGCACCCCCCGCGCCGCCGCCTCCGCGGCCAGCGCGTCGGCCTGCCCGCGGCCGTGGGGGGACAGGGGCCGCTGGGGATCCTCCGCGGGCCCGAGCGCGTCTCCGTGGTGGACGAGGTAGAAGAACATGGGCCGGCGGTCAGAGAATGGCGCGGCCGCAACGCAGGGTCAACCCCCACGGCGTGGCGGGGCAGCCCTGGAACCGTGGCGAGGGCGACAGGGAGGTCTTGTCGGCCGCGCCGGTGCGGCACGGCGCGACGGAGCGGCCTGGAACCGTGGCGAGGGACCGGAGCTCCAGCCGCGCGGAACCGTCGAAGCGGACGGTCACCGAGCTCCGAGGGGGAGCGCTCCCCGGGTTCGCCGCGGCTCCGCCGTAACGGCCCGGCGCCGCCGCCGGGTGCGCGCCGGCATCCGCGATATGATCGCCGGCCATGGACCTGTTCAGCTCGGTCGACCCGGTCGCGGCCATCTCCCTCGGCGCCCTCGCGGTGGCCATCGTCGTCAGTTGCACCATCCGGCTGCACGTCGGCTTCCTGGCCATCTCGCTCGCCTGGCTCGTCGGCGTCTACGTCGCCGGGATGAGCGCGCGCGAGGTGATGGCGGGCTTCCCGGCCCGGCTCTTCCTGACCCTGGCCGGCGTCACCCTGCTGTTCTCGATGGCCCAGCTCAACGGCACCCTCGACCGGATCGCCCACCGCGCCGTCAGCTACGCCCGCGGCAACGTCGGCGTCATGCCGATGATGTTCTTCCTGCTCGCGTTCCTCCTCGCGTCGATCGGGCCCGGCAACATCGCCGCCACCGCCATCATCGCCCCCATGTCGATGGCGGTGGCGGGACAGGTGGGGGTGCCCGCGTTCCTGATGGCGATCATGACGGGCATGGGCGCCAACGCGGGGTCGCTCTCGCCCATCGCGCCGACCGGCGTCATCGTGAACGGCGTGATGGAGCAGTTCGGGATGGGCGGGTACGAGCTCTACAACTACCTGAACAACATGATGGCGCACACCGTGGTGGTGTTCACCGCGTACTTCGCCTTCGGCGGCCTGAAGCTCCTCGGCCGCTACCACGAGGGGGCGGTGGACGTGCCGTCGAGCGACGGGACCGACGCCGTCGACGACGCCGGCGCGGTCACCTTCTCACAGACGCATCTCGTCACCCTGGCCGTGATCGCGACGCTCATCGTCAGCGTCATCTTCTTCGACGTCGACGTCGGGCTCGGGGCGTTCGCGGGGGCGGTGCTGCTGAGCCTGCTCAAGGCCGGCGACGAGCTCGAGGCGGTGAAGATCATGCCGTGGCGGGTCATCATGATGGTGTGCGGGGTCACCGTGCTCATCGAGGTGCTCGGCCAGACCGGCGGGTTGGACCTCTTCACCGACCTCATCGAGCGCCCCGCGGCCATCGCCCCCACGTTCATCATGGCCGCGTCGACCGGGTTCATCTCGATCTACAGCAGCACCTCGGGGGTCGTGCTGCCCGCGTTCCTCCCCACCGTGGCCGAGCTCGGGCAGCGGCTGTCGGTCGAGCCCATCGCCCTCGCCTCGGCGATGAACGTGGGCGGGCACCTCGTCGACGTCTCGCCGCTGTCGACCCTCGGCGCCCTCTGCATGGCCGCCGCCCATCCCAGCGTGGACACCCGCGACCTGTTCAACAAGCTGATGGCGTGGGGCCTGTCGATGACCGTCGTGGGGGGGCTGGTGTCGTGGCTGCTGTTCAGCGTGCTGGGCATCGGGGTGTAGACAGTGGAGGCATCGATGAGAACACACCTGACGCACGCGGTACTGGTCAGCTTGCTGCTCATTCCCGGCGGCGGCGAGGCCGCCGCGCAGGTCATGCGATGGCAGGTGGACGGCGAGACGAGGCAAGCCATCGTCCACGCCCCCGCGTCACCCGCGGCGGAAGGGTCTCCGCTGATCCTGTCGTTCCACGGGTTCGGCGACAACGCGCAGAACTTCCAGTACACGAACCTGCACGTGGCGTGGCCCGACGCCGTCGTCGTGTACTTCCAGGGACTCCCGACGCGCCGCGGCCTCCCCGGCTGGCGGGTGGAGCCCGGCGGCGGCAACCGCGACCTCGCGCTCGTCGACGCGGCCCTGACGTCGCTGCGCGAGACGTACGCCATCGACGACGACCGCATCTACGCGACGGGCTACTCGAACGGCGGGATGTTCGCCTACCTCCTGTGGGCGGAGCGGCCCGCCGTGTTCGCCGCCTACGCCCCGGTGGCGGCCCGGCTCCGCCCCTCGGTGCGGCCCGCCGAGCCCCGGCCCGTCTTCCACGTGGCCGGGGAGAGCGACCGGGTGGTCCGCTTCTCCGATCAGGAAGCCGCGATAGCCGTGGCCATCGACGTGAACGGCGTCGACGCGGCGACCGGCTGCGGCGCCGGCTGCACGGTGTACGGAGCCGGCACGGCGGCGCCGGTCATGACCTGGATCCACCCCGGCGCCCACGTGTACCCGCGCGGGACCAGCGAGCGGATCGTCTCGTTCTTTCGCGAGCACTCCCGCGCGCGCTGATCGGCGAGTCCGACGGAGGCATGACGCGGCCCACCGCTCCACCGCTGCGCTCGGCGCGGGTTGCGGAGAGACGCGAGGGCCGGCGGGACGTGCCCTGGGGTCGAGATCGCCCTCGATGCCCTGGACGGGGGACCGGCCCCGGGACGTACCGGCGGTCGAGATGACCATCAATGCCCTGGACGGGGGGCCGGCCGGCCCGGACGTGCGGGCGGGCGAGATGACCCTCGAAGCCCTGGACGGGGGAAAGCAGGCCGAGTGAAGGTGCCGACGGGCCATCAGCGCCATTCCCCTCATCAGCGCCCCGCACCGCTCGGTGACGCCCGAGACTCGGCCCCGCCCACGATCCGCGAGCCGATCACCGGCCCGCGCGCCTGGACCCGCCGCACGATTCGCGAGAGCGACTGGCGCATCGCGCTGCCGGCGAGCTGCCTCGACGAGATCGAGCGGCTGGCGCGCGCGCTCGAGCGCGACCCCGTGCCGACCTGCCTGCTCGACCCCGCGGACTACGAGCTCGACGCCTGCCGCGGCCTGCTGGGCGAGGTGCGCCGTCGCCTGGACGAGGGCCCCGGCGTGGCGGTGGTGGACCGGATCCCGATCGAGAAGCTGTCCGGCCGCCCCCGGATCGAGGCCGTGTTCTGGCTGCTCGCGTCGATGGTCGGCCGCCCCGTGGTGCAGACCCGCGACGGCGAGATCCTGGTGGAGGTCACCGACACCGGCGTGAAGAAGCGCATCGGGGTGCGCGGCTACCGCACCAGCGTCGCGCAGCCCCCGCACGTCGACAACTCGTTCAACCACGCGCCGCCCGACCACGTGAGCCTGCTCTGCCTCCGCGCCGCCCGGGAGGGCGGGGCGAGCCGCTTCGTGAGCTTCTGCTCGGTCCACAACGCGCTTCTCGCCGAGCACCCGCGGCTGCTCGAACGGCTCTATCTCCCCTTCCACCAGGACCGGCAGGGCGACTTCTGGCCGGACGAGCCGCAGACCGTGTTCTTCCCCGTCTTCGAGCTGCGGCCCGACCTGCGCTGCCGCTACACCCACTTCACGATCCCCGCCGGCTACGAGACCGCGGGGGTCGAGATGGACGAGGCGACCCGGGCCGCGTTCGAGACGATGTCCCGCGTGGTGCAGGACCCGGACCTGTGCTGCGAGTTCACCCTGCGGCCCGGCGAGCTGCAGTTCGTGAACAACCGCTGGTGCGGCCACGGGCGTACCGCCTACGTCGACGATCCCGAGCGAAAGCGCCTCATGCTGCGGCTCTGGCACCGCGACGGCGGCTCACGCCGCTATCGCGGTTGAGCGACCCACCGCGGCAGCCCTGGATGCACCCTGCAATGAAGCGCACCAGCGCAGACGCCTCATGCTGCGGCTCTGGCACCGCGACGGCGGCTCGCGCCGCTATCGCGGTTGAGCACCCGCCGCGGCAGCTCCCGGATACAACCTGCTCATGAAGCGCACCGCTCTGATCGCCGGCGCCGGCATCGGCGGACTGTCGGCCGCGATCGCGCTGCGGCAGGCCGGCTGGAACGTTCGGCTGTTCGAGCGCGCGGCAGCGGCGCGGGAGCTCGGCTTCGGGCTCGGTGTCGCGCCGAACGCCATCGCCGCGCTCCGGCGGCTGGGCGTCGCGGACGTCGTTCTGGCCCGCGGCTTCGCTCCGACGCGCGGCGAGCTTCGCCGCATGGACGGCACCGTTCTGAAGCGCCTCGAGCTACCGGCGGCCGAAGAGGTGCTGGGCGGCCCGATGGTAGTCGCGTTGCGCCCGGCGCTGCACGGAGCGCTGCTCGAGGCCACCGGCCTGGACGCGATCACGTTCCGGAGCGAAGTCACCGGGTTCACGGCGGACGGCGACCGCGTTGCAGTCCGAACCGCATCCGGACACACGGCCGAGGGCGACCTGCTGATCGGGGCGGACGGCACAGGGTCGGTCATTCGCCGCGCCCTCCATCCGTCGGAGCCGCCTCCGCGGCCGTGCGGGATCATCGCGGTGCGCGGGGCGTCCACCGCCGCGCATCATCTCGGCGACTTGTCCGGCGTGATGTACCTCGGCCCGGGCCTGGAGTCGGTCCTCGTCCGGGCCGGCGTCACCGGGGTCTACTGGTTCCTGTCCCTCGCCCGCGAGCTCGTCCCGTCCGACACGCGCGACCCCGCGGCCATCCTGGCGCACATGACACCGCGCCTGGATGCCACCTTCCGCGCCGTCACGTCCAACACCGAAGAGCTCCGCTGCGACGAACTGGTCGACCGCGACCCGCTGCCGCGCTGGGGCGAAGGCGTCGTGACGCTGCTCGGGGACGCCGCGCATCCGCTGCTGCCGCACACCGGACAGGGCGCGGCCCAGGCCATCGTCGACGCCGTCACCCTCGGTCGGGTCCTCGGCGACGGCGCGAACGTGGCGGACGCCTTGCAGACGTACGAACGCGAGCGGCGCCCCAAGACGGCCGCCCTCGTGGCTCAGGGGCGCCGGACGGCACGAGTCATGCGAACCACCAACCCCATCGCCTGCCGCCTACGCGAAATCGCGATACGCCTGGCTCCCGTCGAGCTGACCGTGAAGCTGTACGCGAGGCTCAACCGGCGTGCGGGCACGGACGTCACGCGCCCCACGTAACGGCGCGGCGTCACACTGACGTAACGTTCCATTCCTGCGTCCGTGACCGCCGACGCAACCGTGTCGAGCGCCTGAGGCGGTCGCCGCCGAATCTCAGTTGTCGGAGGATGGCTTCGGCGTCGTCGGGTTTGTGACTATCGGCCTCGGCGGCTCCGGCCTCACCTTGACCTTGGATACCTCGGGATTGAGGCCGCGCTTCTCGACGGCAACATCAGCGAATCTAGTGCCGGAACCGCGAGTGTTACTGACAGCGTCGCGCGTATTCGTCATGATGTCCCTCCTGCGGGACTGCCGGTCGGTTCTTCCCGATACGGAAATTCTATATGCACGTTGCTGCCGTCTCGGGCGAGGTACAACAAAGGAATCTCAATCTCGTTACTGGCCTTGTCCCAAATAATGACGTCCCTGAGCAACAACTCTCTCTGCTTGCCTGTTTCGGAGTACGCACGGACCCAGCCGGCATACGTAATACCTCTTTCAAAATCCCTGACGTGTACGTACTCCACCTCAGCCTGCAATCGGCTGAATGTGAGGTCCCAGACGTCTTCCTTTCCGTGTGTCGTGGCCGCGCCGACGTGGTTCAGCAGGCGGGTCATCCACCTTCGCGTGGATCCGTAGATCCAGACGAAGGAAAACGCGACGGCTGCAACAGAGGACGACAGCAGCTCGTCCACGAAGTCGACGGTGAGAAGTTGTTGAGAATCGCCGACGGACGGTTCCGAGAAATTCAACCCCAGGGACCTATATGCCAAATAGACGGCCATGTAGGTAAGGAGGCCAAAAATAAATGCCCGAACCAAGAACTCCGCCGGCCGCGGTCTCTCCTTCATGGCGTATGTCGCCGCGAGTTGTGTCCAGATCAACCCGGGAAGGAACACGACAGCAAGCTGAATGAACAAGAGATCTATGCGCATGGAACTCCACCTGAACGCGTATGGTACCACGTTCCGCGAAGGCAAGTAGGGGTGCGGGAACGAGGCGGCGGATCCGCAGCGTCGAGTCGGGGCGCCGTGGGTCAGTGGACTCGACGTTGGCGTGCACGTGGCCGACCACGGCAGGATGGCGGCCGTGGTCGCCGACGCGCGGTTGGCTCCGCGTCCCCCCGTCGGCTGAAGATGCCGGCCCGTCGGGATCCTGCTCGAAGGGCAGCGGCGGTAGGGGCGGGCGCTGGCGTCGACTGACTGACCGCTCCCTGGACGGGTGGAGCTGGTGTGGCGTTCACCAACCGGGCCGCATCGACGACGGACGCCGGCCGCGGAGTAGCCAGCCGACCAGGACGCCGACCAGAACGGTAGCCCGAGAGCACGACGAGCACGGCTGTCAGCGCGACCTCGGCCCGGCGCACCGCCTCGGCGCCGCACGCCTCGACGAGCGCGCGGTAACGGCGGGGCGCGTCGCGCCAGACGTCGGGGGCGGCCGAGCCGTGCAGCAGCGCCTGCCGGCGGTCCATGAGGCGTTGGCGCTGCTGCTCGACGATCTCGCTGTACCGCGACAGGGTGCGGCGGATTTCGTGGTTCTGGCCCTCGACGGTCCGCTGCGCGCGCGCGATCTCGCGACGGATGACCGGGTGGTGAATCGGCCCGTCCTGGCGGGCCGGCGCGAACCGCGCCGGGATCAGGTTGCGGATGCCGTAGCGCACGAGCAGGTCGTCCTCGAGGCTCACGAAGAAGCGCGATTCTCCCGGGTCGCCCTGCCGGCCGGCCCGCCCCCGGAGCTGTAGATCGATGCGCCGGCTCTCGTGCCGGTTGGTGCCGATGACGTACAGCCCCCCGAGCGCGACCACCCGCTCGCGCTCCGCCTCGTCCGCGCCGCCGAGCCGGATGTCGGTGCCGCGCCCGGCCATGTTGGTCGAGATGGTGACCGCGCCAAGCCTTGCCCGCCCGCGCCACGAGGCGGGCCTCGGCCGCGTCGTTCTTCGCGTTCAGCACCTCGCACGCCACGCCCTCCGCGCGCAGCCGCGCCGCCAGGCGCTCCGACTCGGCGACGGTGAGAGTGCCGACGAGCACCGGCCGCCTCTGCGCGTGCACCCGACATATCTCGTCGACCACAGCCCGATCCTTGGCCTCGCGGTGGCTGAAGACGACGTCGGGCCGGTCGACGCGGATCATCGGCCGATGCGTGGGCACAACGACCGTCTCGAGCCCATACAGCTCCTCCAGCTCGGCCGCGGCGTCCTAGGCGGTCCCCGTCATGCCGCACAGGAACGGGTAGCCCCGCAGGTAGTGCCACAGCGGCATGGAGCCCAGGATCTCCCCGTCCGCGTCGGGCTCCATTCCCTCCTTCGCCTCGAGGGCCGCCTGCAGCCCGCCCGGCCAGTGGCGGTCGGGGACGACGCGGCCGGTGAACTCGTCGATCATGCCGATGCGTCCGTCGCGCACCAAGTAGTCGACGTCCCGGCGCAGCAGCACGCGGGCGTGCAGGGCGCAGTTGATCTCAGTCAGCAGCGGGTAGTGCGCGTCGTCGTGCAGGCTGGTCACGTCGAGCTCGCGCTCGACCCGGGCGAGGCCCGCCTCGGTCAGCTCGACGCTACGGCCGTACTCGTCGGTGTCGAAGTCGACGCTGCTCGTCGGACAGGCCGGCAACGTCGTTCCCGAGCCGGACAATTTCGTCGAGCGACGCGTCGAACGCGCGCAGGTCGCGATGGACCGGCGAGCCCCCGAGGCTCGCGACGCGGTGGCGCCATCCCACGCGGTTGCGCACGCGGGGGCCGACACGAGGCGATGCGGACATGGAAACCTCCCGTGGATTCACCCGTCACGCGACGAGCCGCCGCCGCAGACGCGGGACGGGCTCGCCGGCCGTCAGGACGACGGCAGCTTCACGAGGGCGAATCGCGCGGGAGGCGCGCGGGAAGGAACGAGCGCGAGAAGCGAGCGGAGGCGTTCGTCGCGGCGCGCGGCGCCACGCCGCCGCCGGCGCGCGGCGAGGTCCACGCACAGGAGCCACAGCGGCGCGAGCAGCACGGCGATCTCGCCCGCGGCCGTGGACGTGACCGCCACGAACACCACGAGGCCGATGCACAGCCACGCGACCGACTTCTGCAGGTGGATCATGGCGTTCAGTCAACGCTACCGTGGATCCGGGCCGAAGTCAAAGGCTGGGGCCACAGCCCTCCCTACACCAGCCCCGCGAGGCCGGTGCGGAATTGCCGGAAGCTCGGCGAGCGATTCGCGTTCACGTCCATTCTCGAGGCAATTCTCCGAGCTGCGTCGATCTTGGGATAGTGCTTTCGGTAGATACCGTGCTTTCTCAGATACCGGTGGAGCGTCTTCCAGTCACCCCTGTCCGGGCTGCGGAACGGGCCCGAGGCCGGTTTGACGGCCGGCAGGCTGGGGAATGCCGCGCGTAGCGCCGCCGGGTCACCGAGGAACCACGACTCCAGCTCTTCCACGACGACGCGGTTGACAATGCGGAACCCGCCGTCAGGATCCGGGCGGGACCGCGACGACAATCGAGCCTGCGCGGCGGCGGCGTCCAGTCCGCGCTTCAGCTCGAGGCAGTCGTCATCATCGCGATCCACCAGAACGAGGATCCGGACGTCCTCGCCTCGCTCCACGCGGATCCGGTAGGCACGAAGGCGCGTAGCGAGCTCCTTCAGCAGCCTCGACTTGCTTCTGAAGTTCACGATCTTCCAGCGCACGGCAGCGGGCACCAGCTTCGGCAGCAGATGGCGTAGTGCGGCCTCGGCCGACGGCTCTTCAACCAGCACCTCCAGGCGGGGCATCAGTCCGACTCGGCCAGGGGGTCGCCATGCTCGAGGTGCCCCTCCATCCAGAGCTCGCCGAGCTTGGCGCCTTCATCCATGAACGCCTTGATCCCCGGCATCTTCGAGACGCGATAGGCCTGCGTATAACCGTCGTGACCGCGGGAGAGCACGCGTACCTCCTCGGACCGCAATCCGTCGACGAAGTACGGTGAGTGCGTGGTGACGATGAGCTGCCCGCGCTCCGCCGCCTGCAGGCACTCTTCGGCGAGCTCGGGCAGCAGGCGCGGGTGCAGGAAGTTCTCGGGCTCTTCGATGCCGATCAGCCCTGGCGGCGCGGGGTCGTGGAGGATCGTCAGGTAGGCCAGCAGCTTCAGCGTACCGTCGGAAGCGAACCGCGACAGCACCGGTTTGGCAAAGGGCGCGTCCTTGATCCGCAGTAGCAGGCGGCTGTCGGCAAGCGTCTCGGCTTCGACCCGTTCGATCCGCGGGACCCGCCGCCGCATGGCCGCGAGGATCTGACCCAAGCGGTCGGGATGCTGCTCGCGCAGGTATTGGATGACGTTCGGGAGGTTGTCGCCGTTAGGAGACAGGCGTTCCTCCGCTCCTGCCTCGGGGTTGCCACGGGTATCGTCGGCCGAGAGGTAGGAGAGGTGCCAGTCCGTGATGAACCTCCGCAGCGCGATCACGCGAGGGTTCTCCGCGAGGGTGCCGAGCGTGCTGACCGCCAGCACGTCCGGACCGGACAGCCGGCGGGGGACCCGCTTGTCGTCCTTCTCGGGAGTCTCCCCCGTGACCACTTCGCCGTCCCCGCGCCGGTAGTCCAGGAACCTGAACGGCCGACCGGCCCCGCCGCCCCGCGTCCAGCGCAGGAACTCGTGCGACACCACGGGCCGACCCCGATCTTCGTCGATATCGAGGTGATAGGTGATGAGCGGTGACTTCGGCCGCTCGCTGCGTTCGCGGTACTTCAGCTCGATGACGATCGGGCCGGTGCTGTCGCGGCTGCGCAGTTCCAGGAAGCGGCCGCGGCGGTCCCAGGCCTTGCGGATTCCGTCGGACAGGCATTCCGAGAGAAATGCGAAGACATCGAAGACGGTGGACTTCCCGCTGCCGTTGGGGCCGAGCAGCGCGGTGAGCGGCGTCAGGCGATCCAGGGTGACGCTGCGCAGGGCGCGGTAGTTCCTGACAGTCAGAGACTCGACCCGCGGCGGCGCAGATCTGCTCATCTCCGCATCTCCTGCAAGGGCATCGGAACGATCACAGGCACCTGCCGCGAAGCCTGGATACCGGGGGTCGGCATGGGCACCTCGAAGACGATCGCACTTCAGGTCCGATCCTAGCCCAGGCGACGAGCTCGAGTCGGGGCTCGGCCGCGGACGCCGTCACAACCCGGCCCCGGAGCGCACGACGCGGCCGGCGTCGAGCACCACCACCCAGTCGGCGAGGGCGCGCACCTCGGCCTCGGCGTGGGACACGTAGAGCATCGGTGTCGAAAGCTCGTCGCGGATGCGCTCCAGGTAGGGCAGGATGCGCGAGCGCAGGGTGGCGTCGAGGGCGGCGAGGGGCTCGTCGAGCAGCAGCAGGGCCGGCGACGCGGCGAGGGCGCGGGCGAGGGCGACGCGCTGGCGCTCGCCGCCGGACAGGCCGGCGACGCCGCGGTCGAGCAGGGGGCCGAGCTCGAGGAGGGCGATGACATGCTCGAACCCGCCGCCCGGCCCCGCCCCCGCGCCGTAGAGGATGTTCCGGCGCACGTTCATGTGGGGGAAGAGGGCGAGGTCCTGGGGCACGTAGCCGATGCGCCGCCGGTGGCAGGGCACGTCCACCCCGGCCTCGGCGTCGAAGAGGGTGCGCACCCCGATGCGGATGACCCCGCGCCGGGGCCGGCGCAGCCCCGCGATCGACTCGAGCACGGTCGTCTTGCCGGCCCCCGACGGGCCGAACAGGGCGACCACCCGCGCGTCGATGCGCTCGCGCAGCTCCAGCACGAAGCCGCCCTGGTGCAGGGCGAAGTCGAGGGTGATGACGCCGGCCGCACCGGCGCCGCGCGGCTCGCCGGACGGCCGCGGTTCGTGCGGGGCAGGCGGGAACCGCGCGTCCGGCCGGCGCGCGACGGCATCGTCGTCAGGCGTTCCGGTCATCGTCGTACAGGCGTCAGGCGGCTCGATGAGCGATGTCGTCAGGCGTTCCGGTCATGGTCGTACACAGGCGTTCCGGTCATGATCGATACAGGCGTCAGGCGGCTCGATGAGCGATATGAGCGATGCGTCAGGCGTTCCGGTCATGGTCGTACACAGGCGTTCCGGTCATGGTCGTACACAGGCGTTCCGGTCACGATCGTACAGGCGTCAGGCGGCTCGATGAGCGATGTCGTCAGGCGTTCCGGTCATCGCGGTACAGGCGTCAGGCGGATCGATGCGCGACCAGCCGGTTCGAGGCCAGCAGGGCGCCGAAGGCGATGGCCGCCGACACCGCCAGCATCGCCGCGGCGGCGGCGTCCTGGCCGGTCTCCGTGTAGGTGTAGATGGCGACCGCGATGGTCCGGGTGCCGGGCAGGGCGCCGGCCACCATGATCGTCGCGCCGAACTCGCCCAGCGCCCGCGAGAACCCCAGGAGCGCCCCCGCGAGCACCCCCCGCCGGGCCAGGGGCAGGCTCACCGTGAAGAAGACCCGCGCCGGCCGCGCCCCCAGCGTCGCCGCGATCTGCTCGTAACGCCGGTCCACCTGCTCGAACCCGGCCCGCGCCGAGCGCACCAGCAGGGGCAGGCCCATCACCGCCATCGCCACCACCACCGCGCGCCACGTGAACATCACCTCGACGCCCATCCGTTCGAGCATCCCCCCGAGCAGCCCCCGCCGTCCCAGGACGGTGATGAGGATGAGCCCCGTCGCCACCGGCGGCAGCACCAGGGGCAGCGACACCAGGGTCTCGAGCACCGCGTGCCCCGGGAAGCGACGGCGGGCGAGCACCCACGCGACGGCGAGGCCGGGGGGCAGCATGACGGCAGTGGCGACGGTCGCCATGCCCGCCGTGAACAGGGCGACCGAAAGGACGTCGTTCATGGGCCGGTCGCCTCGTCGTCGATGACCGTCCTGTCGGCCCTGGTGAACACGGCACCGGAGAGGAGGCCGTTCACGCCAGCCGCTTCGTCGCCATTGGCGTCCCTTGGCCGGCCTTGTGAACACGCGACGGACAGGATGTCGTCATGGGCCGGTCGCCTCGTCGTCGATGACCACCCGTTCGGCCACCGGGTCGAAAGGGGCGGCCGGTTCATGGCGCAACCGGGCGGGAGACCGGCCGGCGCTCGGGCACGATGAAGCCGGCCTGCCGGAACGCGCCGCGGGCGGCCGCGCCCTGGAGATGGGCGAGGAACCGCACCGCCCCCGCCTGGTTCGGGGGGTCGGCGAGCACCGCGGCCGGATAGGCGATGGCCGGCCCCTCTTCCTCCGCCACTTCGAACGCGACGGCGACCTCGTCGGACGAGAGAGCGTCGGTGCGGTAGACGATGCCGGCGTCTGCATCGCCCGCCTCGACCACGGCCAGCGCCGCCCGGACGCTACGGGTGGGCACCATGCGGGGGGCGAGCGCGTCCCAGAGGCCGAGCGACGACAGATAAGCGCGGGCGTAGACGCCGGCGGGCACGCCGGCCGGGTCGCCGATGGCGATGCGGCGGAACCGCGGCTCGCGCAGCTCTGCCGGCTCGTGCGGCGCCGGGGGCCCGTCGACCGGCAACACCACCGCGAGCCGGTTCGACAGCAACACCACGCGCGTACCGGTGTCGATCAGCGATTCCGCCGCCACGCGTTCCATCTGGCGCTCGTCGGCGCTGACGAACAGGTCCACCGGCGCCCCGGCCAGGATCTGCGCGGCCAGCGTGCTCGAGCCGGCCAGGTTCAGCTCGACCGCCGTCCCCGTGTCGCGCTCGAAGTCACCCGCCAACCGCTCCAGCGGGCCCGTCAGGCTCACCGCCGCCGACACCCGGACACGGTCCGGCGGCGCGTCCCCGCCGCCCCCACAGGCCATGAAGCTCGCCAACGCGAGCGAGGCCGCGCCCGCCCCCAGTGTCGCGGCGGCCCGCCCGATCCCGCCCCCGCGCGCGGCGGCCCGTACTCCCGGTCCCGCCGGTCGCGCTCGCCGGCCGCGTCCACCTGCCCTTCGGCCGGGCGAGTACATCCGGTCCGCGGCGCAGAGGCCCCTCCGAACGCAAGTCATCGGCACAATATAGTATGATTCGATTCGATTCTCCAAACGATTCGGCATGATTCGTACTGGCCACGGCCCGATCGGCATGAGATCGGAGACACGGAGGAGCGGCAGAGGAATGGCGACGCTGACGGTGCGGCAGGCGGCAGAGCGACTCGGTATCGGCTACTCCACCCTCAAGCACTGGATCTACCGTGGCGAGGTACGCACCACCCGCACCGCCGGCGGGCATCACCGCCTCGCCGAGCCCGAGGTCGAACGTCTGCTCGCCCGCACCGGCCGCCCACCCGCCCGCACCGGCAGCGCCGCCCGACCCGGCGGCGTGCTCGTCCGCATCAGCGGCCGCAACCGCTTGCAGGGCATCGTCGACGAGGTGAGGCGGGAAGGGCTCGTCGCCCAAGTGCGCCTCCGCATCGGCGAGCAGTGGCTGACCGCCGTCATCACCCGCGACGCGCTCGACGAGCTGGGGCTGAAGCGGGGCGACGAGGCGACGGCGCTGATCAAGGCGACCGAGGTGATGATTGCGAAGGAGGCGCCGGGGGACGAGCCCGCCGCGCCGCGCTCACCTCCCCGTCGGTCCACGGAACCCTGAAGTCCGCATCCGCGGCCGCATCCTTGACGGCCTGGTATAACATGTTCGGGTAGAGCCATGGCGAACACGAGCGTTCATCTGCCACAGGCGCTGCTGGCCAGCCTCGATCGGATCGCGGCGGAGCGGGGAACCAGTCGGAACCGGTTGATCGTGGAATCGTGCCGGCGTGCGGTTGAAGAGCTCTCTCGCTGGCCCCCGGAGCTGTTCTCGAACAATCACCTGAGCGACGCCGATCTGCGGGACCTCCAGCAGGGCGAACAGCACTTCCGGAAGGCCGTCGACAGCGCCCGACGGAGTCGCACCCGCCCGCCGTTCTGATGCTCCTCCTTGACACGAGCGCCGCTTCGGCGTTCATGCACCGGCGCCCGCACGCCCTGCTGCTGTTGCGCGAGCACGATCCGTCGACCGTCCACCTCTGCGCACCCGTCGCGGCCGAAGTCCACTTCGGCCTGTCGCGCCTGCCCCCCGAGTCGCGTCGCCGCCGACTTCTCGCGAACGAGTTCGAGCGGCTGCGCACCGCGGTGCGCTGGACCGACTGGACCGAGGCGGCAACGCGGGCGTTTGGACACTGGAAGGCCACCTTGCAGCATCGGGGAACGCCAATCGAGGACATGGACCTCGCCATCGCATCGATTGCCCTCAGCCTGCCGGCGCAGCTCGCCACCGCGAACATCCGACATTTCGCGAGAATCGACGGCCTCGACGTCGTCGACTGGTCCGAACCCGGAACGCAGGCAACGAGCCACGATCCGTCAGGATCGGGCTGACGCGCTCTCTCCCGACACGCCGGAACGCGTCCCCATTTCCCGATGGCCGCACCGTCGACGTTCCCGCGAGCGCCTTGACAAGGGCGGTATGATTCGCGCAATTCGAACAGACCAGCCGGATACCGAGCCATGAACCGGACCCAAGCCGAGACGCTCCGACAGCTCCGCGATCTCCTGGATGACAGGGCGGCGCGGACAGGCGAGATCACGCTCAGCAATGGGGCCAAGTCGAACTTCTACTTCGACTGCAAGCCGGTGACGCTGAGCGCCGACGGCGCCTACCTGACCGGGACGGCCTTCCTGGACGCACTCGACCAGCTTCCGGAGCGCCCGGATGCCGTCGGGGGGCTGACGCACGGCGCGGACCCGATCGTCAGCGCCATGGTTGCGCTGTCGCACGTGCAGGGACGTCCTGTCCAGGGCTTCTACGTCCGCAAGGAGCCGAAGGGCCACGGGACGAAGCGCCGCATCGAGAACCCGCCGAGGTCAGGTTCCAGGGTGGTCATCGTCGATGATGTCGTCACGACCGGCGGGTCGCTGCTGAAGGCCGTGCAAGAGGCGCGGGAGGCCGGCTGCGCGGTCGTCGGCGCGATGGCCCTCGTCGACCGCGAGGAGCAGGACGGTGCGGCCAACATCCGCCAGGTGGTGGACAGCTACGTCCCGCTCTACAGGCGGAGCGATTTTCCCCGCATCGCCGACGCGACGGCTACAGGTCGAACAACGACGAAGTCCGGGTAGTGCTTTCGTCGAAGCGCGCGTCCGATGCCCGACCAGCCCCTCCTGAATCAGGTCGCCGTCGTCGCCGGCGCCACCCGCGGCGCCGGGCGGGGCATCGCCCGGATGCTGGGGGCGGCCGGGGCCACCGTCTACTGCACCGGACGCAGCGTGCGGGGGCGCCCCGCCACCGCCGGGCGGCCCGAGACCATCGAGGAGACGGCGGAGCTGGTGACCGTCGCGGGGGGCCGCGGCATCGCCGTCCGGACCGACCACACCGTCGAGGCCGAGGTCGAACGGCTGTTCGCCCGCGTCCGCGCCGACGAGGGCCGGCTCGACGTGCTGGTCAACGACGTCTGGGGCGGCGATGCGCTGACGGAGTGGGGCAAGCCGTTCTGGGAGCTCTCCACCCCTAAGGGGCTGCAGCTCCTGGAGCGCGCGGTCCACAGCCACATCGTCACGAGCCGGCACGGCGTGCCGCTGATGGTCGAGCGGAACGCCGGGCTCGTCGTCGAGGTCACGGACGGCGACACCCTCGGGTACCGCGGCAACCTCTTCTACGACCTCGCGAAGAACGCGGTCATCCGGCTCGCCTGCGCGATGGCGGCCGACCTGCACGCGCACGGGGTGACGGCCCTGGCCCTCACGCCGGGCATGCTGCGGTCCGAGGCGGTGCTCGACCACTTCGGGGTCGCCGAGGCGAACTGGCGGGACGCGATCGCCGACGACCCCTACTTCGCCGAGTCCGAGACGCCGTGCTACGTCGGGCGGGCGGTGGCGGCGCTGGCCGCCGACCCGGAGGTCGGTGCCAGGAGCGGCGGCCTGTTATCGAGCTGGGGGCTGGCGAAGGAGTACGGCTTCACCGACGTGGACGGCCGCCGACCCGACTGGGGCTCCTTCTTCCCGCGCAAGGTGCGGGAGATCATCGAGCGCGACACGCCGCCGAGCGAGAAGGACATGGACCTCTTCGTCGTCCGCACCCGGCTCCACCAGGTGGAGCACGACCCCGCGGCGGCCGCCGAGGCGGCGCGGCTGCGGGCCTACCTCGATCGCCACGGCTGACCGGCCGTCGGGTCACGCGAAGGGCGGCCGCGCGAAGGCCGGCCGCGCGTCGATGCGGGATCCGGCCCGGGACCGCGAGCTGGCCCGCTCGCACCGGAGCGCAGCCCGTTTCGGGGCCCTCGCCACGAGACGATTCCACCAGGGCCGGTGCAGCCGACGCGCCGGAACACACGGCGTCGCCCTCCCTTTGCCGCAGACGCTTCGCGGACTTCGCCACGGGACGATTCCCGCCAGGGCCAGGTCAGCCGACGCGCCGGTACACCAGGGCGTTGCCCTCCTTGCCGCAGACCTCGCTGACGCCGCCCTTCCGGAAGCAGAACGCGGCGAGCTGGCCGAGGCGTCGCGACGACCCCATCGCCGCGGCAACGTCGCGCGTCGTGAACCGCTCCGGCAGGCCGGCGTCGAGCGGGGAGAACAGGTCGCCCATCGACGCAACGGCGAACGTCTCGACGACGTCGACGAGCCGGCGGTCGAGGATGGCCCAACCGCGGCGGCGCCAACTCCCGCGTCCGGTCAACGCGCGCACCTCCTCCTCGACGGTCATCACGACCTCGAGCGTCAGGTTGGGATGCGCGAGCAGGGCCGGGATGCTGGCGAGGGCCGGGAAGACGTCGAAGACCGAGCCGTGCCTCGGCGACCGGCGCCGCGTCGGGGGCGCGCTCGGGTCGGCCGGCACCTTGACGATGTAGCGGTCGCGGGCGACGGGATGCGCCAGGGTCACCGGGTGCCGCTCGAGCAGCCGCGGCAGCTTGCGCCTGAGGGGCCGGAAGCCGCCGGTGTGGACCTCGACGATGCGGCCGCCGGCGACCACGTCCGCGACGAAGCCGTCGACGGCCTGCTCGGTCGCGCCGCCCCCGACGGCGTAGCGCGCCTTCAGCGCCCGGTGAAGCGACCGCTCGTTGAGCTCGCCGATGGACGCCGCGGCGGCCGGGCGCAGTTCGCGTCCGTTGGGCAGGATGGCCGGGTGAAGGGACATGGAATCCGTTTCAGTTCTGGTTTCGGCCGTCCCGTCCCCGTCCTTTACGTGGCCGCCGAGGAAACGTGTCCCCCGTCCCGCGCCGCAGCGGGCCCGGCCTGCTGATGCGGATCGACGGGGTCGACCGCATCCACACGAGCATCGTCGTCAACGAGGTGAAGGCGTCGACCGCCCTGCCCCTGGAGGCGCCGCCGCGCGCGCGCCGGGGCGCCGGGCGGTGAACGCCGAGGAGGCGACAGCGGCGGAACGGTGGGAGCGCAGCCATCGCCACGGGCGCGCCAGGACGGTGCGCGGTGACGCCGAGGAGGCGACAGCGGCGGAACGATGGGAGCGCCCCGATCGCCGCGCGCGCGCCAGGACGGTGGGCGGTGGACGTCGAGGCGTCGACAGCCCCGGAAGCGGGCGGATCGCCCGCCCTCGACGGAATGCGAGAGCCGGCGCCGCGAACCCCGCGGCGATACGCTACGCGCCCGCCGCCATGCCCTCCCGCGTCTCGGCGACCACCAGGTCGACGACTGATCTGAGCGCCTCCTCCTCGGTGTCGCCCTCCAGCCGGCGGAGGCGGAAGTGGTCTATCTGCCGGTCGGCGCCGGTGCCGTCGTGGATGATCTCGAGCACGCGGCGCAGCTCCGGCTCGCAGCCCAGGGCGCGGGCGTCGTCGGCGAGCTGATCCACGAGGACGGCGGCGTACTCCTCGATGTCGACCCGGCCCTCGCTCCCCTCGTTGCCGAAGAAGGCGAGCACGCCGTAGCGCTGCGCGAGCCACCGGTTCTCGCCGATGATCTCCGTGGGCGGCTCGGGCGGCAGCCGGCCCTCGCGATCGAGCCGCGCGAGGTACCGGACGAGCGACGAGTACAACGCGGCGATGCTCACCGCGTCGTCGATGCTCGGGCAGGTGTCGCAGATGCGCATCTCCACGGTGGGAAAGGCCTCCGAGGGACGGATGTCCCACCACAGCTCGCTCGCGCTCTCGATGAACCTCATGCGCTGATAGGCCCCCACCAGCCGGTCGTAGTCGGCGCGGGTCGACAGCGGGCCGGGCAGGCTGGTGCGCGGGATCGCCCCCATGATGGTCAGCCGGTAGCTCTTGAACCCGGTCTCGCGGCCGCCGGTGAACGGCGACGAGGTCGAGAGCGCGTGCAGCAGCGGCAGGTAGCGCCGGAGCGCGGTCATGACCCGGATGCGCGAGTCGGGGTCGCCGAAGCCGGCGTGGATGTGCATGCCGCCGACGACGAGGCGCCGCAGGCTCTCCTGGAACGTGACCACGAACCGCTCGTAGCGCTGCTTCGGCGTGACCATCTGCGCCCGCCACGCCGCGAACGGATGCGTCGAGGCGGCCATCACCGACGCGCCGTGCTCGGCCGCCGCCTCGATGACCAGCCGGCGGGTCTCGCGCAGCGCCTCGCGCGCCTCGCCCACCGTCCGGCAGACCTTCGTGCCGGTCTCGATCTGCGAACGGAGGAACTCGGGCACCGCGTTGTGCGGGCCGCGGTTCCGCGCGCACGCCTCGAAGATGCGCCGGTCCGGGTCGGACAGCAGGTCGCGCGTCTCGGGATCGACGAGAAAGAACTCCTCCTCGATGCCGAGGGTGATGCCGGGATCCGATTCGCTCATGGGGCCCCCTCGGCGGCGCGGCGGCCGAATGGGCCGCCTCCGATGCCGCTCGACCGCGGCGGACGGCGCCGGCCGCGGAGCGTGACAAGACCTGGAACAAGTGGATGGGCGGCGTGAAGGTCAGTACCGGAACAGATAGGAGATCTTGCCGAAGAAGGCGCGGTTCGTCCGCAGCATCTCGGTCGTCGGAAACAGCAGGCTGTCGATGAGCATGCCCTGCCGGTAGCGGTCGTCGTAGCCGAGGAAGATGACGGTGCCGGCGTTCACCCGGTAGGTGAAGAGCACGTTGTTGCCCAGGGTCGCGGCCGCCGTGTTGTGCTCCATGATGTAGCGGGCGAGCAGCCGGTCGGTGAACTGGTAGGTGGTGCGGGTGCGGAAGATCTTGACGTTGAAGATGTCGGTCTGCGAGATCGGCTCGACGAAGTCGCTCGACACCATGGTGAACTCGGTCCGCAGCCGCGACGTGGGCTGGAAGCGGAAGTTGACGTTGCCGACGGTCGACCAGCCGAGATAGGGGGTGTCGGCATCGTAGAGGATGCCGTCGCCCCAGTTGTAGCCGCCGTAGATCGACAGGATGCGCGCGCTCATGACCCCGAAGAAGCCGAAGCCGGTCTTCCGGAAGTCGACGGCCCCGTAGCGCTCGAGGTCGCGGTTGACCATGCCGGTAATGGCCATGTTGTTGCGGAACGAGAAGTTGGCCATCGCCTGGATCTGCTCGTCCTGCAGCACGCCCGAGTGGTCGTACAGCCGCAGGTAGGTCACCGAGGGCCCCCACGTCATCAGGCTCGACTCGGGCCACCACCGGTATCCCGCGGTGCCGCTGGTCTGCTGGAGGTCGACGCGGGGCAGGAACCCGGTGCTGGTGAGGAAGCCCGGGTCGATGCGGCTGTGGGCGACGTTGTAGCTGACGTTCCGCCCCTGCTTCGAGAAGTCGGCCTCGAACGCCGACCCGGAGAGCGAGCCGAGGGTCCCGTCCTCGGTCTCGGAGCCCGCCGCGAGGAAGCTCACGCGGTGGGTCCTTCCCAGCCGGAATCGCCCGTCGACGCCGGCCACCCGGTTGTGGTCGGCGCCGAACTCCCGCGCCGTCATGATCGCCCCGAGATACGACTCGGCGAAGAAGTCGTAGCGGGCGCGGCCGAGGACGGTCTGGGCGCTGGTGCCGTACTGCGGGTGCGCGGTGTCGTCGAGACGGCCCGCCGCCTCGTCGTCGGCCACCACCACCCCCAGCGTGGTCCGGCCCACCTTGCCGGTCAGCTTGCCGCCGAAGCGCGGGTCGACGATGGTGCGGGTGTGGACCAGGGTCAGCGGCGTCGCGGTCTGGAAGATCTCCTGCCCCTCGAGGAAGAACGGGCGCTGCTCCGGATAGAACAGCGCGAACCGCTGGTTGGTCTCGATCTGCGGCCGGTCCGACTCGATCTGCGAGAAGTCGGGGTTGTAGGTCATGTCCGCGGTCAGGTTCGGCGTGATGCCGTACTTGACCCCGAACCCCAATTCCCCGGTGGGGTCGCCGGTGGAGTACTCGCCGCTGCCGGTGTCGAGCGAGCCGAGCCTGAACCCGGTCACCTCGGGCAGGAGCTCGAGGTTGCGGCTCAGGGACAGGTCGGACAGGCCCTCGAGGGTGCCGAACTGCGTGAGCTGGCCGGCCACGCCCCGCGAGATCGGCGACCACGACTGCGCCTCGGACTTGTCGCGGATGACCCGGGTGATCTGGAAGCCCCAGCGGTGCGGCTGCCCCGAGCCCCGCGACGGGTACCGCAGGCTCTTGAACGGAATGCGCATCTCGGCCGTCCAGCCATCGGCGACGACCTGGCCGCCGGTGTCGAACAGCGCGTTCCACGAGTCGTCGCCGCGGATGCCGAACTGCCCCGAGCTGCTCATGCCGCTGCCGCCGCCGCGCCGCGGACCGCTGCCCCGGCTCGCCGACCCGCTGCCGCTCGACCGCGAGAACCCGGTGCTGCCGTCGGCGTTCACGAGCGAGTCGGCCTGCACGCCGTAGCCGTTGACCTCGAACTGGTAGGCGCGCTGCTGGTCGAGGAACGGGTCGAACAGGATCGCCATGCGGTCGTCACCGCGGATCTCCTCGCGGTCGGCCCGGTTGATGCGCATGGTCTCGGGCCGCGCGTAGTGGGCGTAGAAGGCGAAGTAGAGATGGTCGGCGTCGTAGGCCATCCACACCTCGGTCTCCTCCGACGCCGGCGCGCCCTCGACCGGCGCGATCTGGACGAAGTCGGTGATGTGGGCGGCGGTCTCCCAGACCGAGTCGTCGAGCCGGCCGTCGATCTCGGGCGGGTTGTTCGTCCGCCCGATGACCGCGGTGGGTCGGCCCAGCGGGGTGGGGGCGAACCCGCCGGCCCCGCCGCCCGTTCCGCGCCGGCGCGGGCGCTGGCCGGCGTCGGGCGACGTCGCGGACTCGCCGGCGGGGGCCGATCCGAAGGCCAGGGCGCCGCTG
>JAJEFC010000284.1 GCA_022820675.1 Vicinamibacteria bacterium
AACGGCAGCGGCTTGTTGTCGTCGCGGACGAGCAGCGGCTTGTACTCGAACAGGTCGTGCTGCGACGGGCCGCCGTGCATGTGCAGGAAGATGATGCGCTTGGCGCGGGGCGCGAAGTGGGGCGCCCGGGGGGCCAGCGGGTTGTCTTGCGCGGCCGCGAGGTCCTGCTGGAGCAGCGACGAGAGGGCGAGGCCCCCGAAGCCGCAGCCGCAGGCCTTCAGCATGTCGCGACGGGTCACCGGCGGTGCCTGGTAATGGGGATGGCGCATCGTTTCTCCCGGTGCTGGGGCCGGCCCCCACGCTGCGCGTGACGGCCTCAAGACCGTGATCGATACCGAGTCTGCCGGCGGCATGCGGACGCAATCCGCTTCCGCGCCTGGCGTGCGGCGAGGCGACTCCCGTCGCCGCCCTCAGTCGACGTAGATGAACTCGCTGGCGCCGAGGATGACGTGGCACAGCCGCGTCCACGCGAAGCGCTCGGCGTCACCGCCGTCGGACGCGGTCTCGCGCATGGCGGCGAGGAAGGCCAGGCTCTCCTCGATCTCCACCTCGCCGGCCGGCCGCCCGTAGGCCTCGACGAACGCCCGCTCGACCCGCTCCGCCTCGCCGGCCAGGGGCATCGCCAGCAGCCGCCCGGCGAACTCGCCAGCCCGCTCCTCGACGAACGCGCTGTTCATCATGAGGAGGGCCTGGGACGGCACGACCGTCGCGGGTCGCGCGCCGACCGAGTCGCTGGCGTTGCCGAAGTCGAAGCCGGCGAAGATGTCGTAGATGGCGTTGCGCACCACCGGCATGTAGACGGACCGGCGCGGCGCCCGGTAGAAGTCGAAGCGCCCGAACGTATTGCCCTCGCTGAACACGTACCCGCGCGAGCTGTACTCGTCGACGCGGCCCCCCATCGTCAGGTCGAGGGTGCCCGCGAGCTGCAGCAGCGCGTCGCGGATGGGCTCGACCTCGAGCCGGCGGCGGTTCATCCGCCAGTGCAGCCGGTTGTCGGGGTCGACGGCCGCGTTCGCCGCGTCGTAGCCGGCGCCGAGCCGGTAGGTGCTGGACAGGAGAATCTCGCGGTGCAGCGCCTTGACCGACCAGCCGCCGTCGACGAAGCGCCGCGCCAGCCAGTCGAGCAGCCCGGGATGCGTGGGGGCCGAGCCGGTGGTGCCGAAGTTGCTCGGGGTGTCGACGAGGCCGCGCCCGAAGTGCCAGTGCCAGATGCGGTTGGCCATGACCCGCGCCGTCAGCGGGTGCTCGGGGTGCGTGATCCACCGGGCCAGCTCGAGCCGACCGCTGGCGTCGCCGGGGATGGGCGGCGGCGGCACGATATGGTCGGTGACGCGGAGGAACCCGCGCGGCTGCGGGGTGTCGGCGAGGTTCAGGTGGCTGCCGCGGATGTGGACGGGGAGATCGACGATCTCGCCCTCCTCGACCGACATCGCATAGGGGGGCTCGGGCGGCGAGGCCGCCTCGCGCTCCTCGACGACGGCCCGCAGCCGGGCGAGCTCCGCGACGGCGGCAGCCGGGTAGAGCGCCTCCTCCGCCTCCTGGTCGAGGCACAGGATGCACAGCCGGCCGCCGTAGACCAGCCGGCGCAGCTCCTCCTGCTCGCGGGGCAGCCGGAAGTCGCCGGGGGTCAGCTCTTCCTCGTCCTCGAGGCCCAGCCGCTGGAGGTGCTGGTCCCAGGCGATCTCGATCACCGCGAACAGCCCCGCGTAGCGCCAGGCGACCTCCTCGAGGCTCCGGGGCGCCGGCCCCCGGACCAGGCTCCGGGTCAGGGGCGCGATGAGCACCTTCTCTGAGGCGATGAGGGCCCGCAACTCGTCGGTCACCTCCTGGTAGCGTTCCGGCGGCGCTGCCGCGTAGGCGTTCCATATCTGGAAGACCACGCTCGGGTTGGGCCCGTCGCCCTGCACCGGGGGGCCCTCGCGGTAGTGGAAGAAGGCTCGCACCCAGCGCTCGATCACCGGCGCCTCGAGGCCGTCGCGGTCGGCGATTTCGGCGATAGCCGCGGACGCCCGCTCGTGGGCCGCCTCGTCGTCGGCCCACGCCGGGTAGGCCTCCTCCGCCGCGAGGAGATAGGCGGCCAGCGCCTGCCGCCGCGGTCGCCGGAGCACTTCGTTCTGCTCGTCGACCAGATCGTCGACCGCGTCCTGCGCCTCCTCCACCAGCGCCTGCGCCGCCGCGTAGCGAGCGATCGTCTCCTCGTCGGCGAGGGGCCGCTCCACCCACCTGCCGGGAAGGCGTTCGGGGGCCATCGTCTTCGTCGAACGCAAGATGCCGGCCAGCGCGTAGTAGTCGGCGGTGGGAATGGGGTCGAACTTGTGGTCGTGGCAGCGGGCGCAGCCGATGGGCTCGGCCAGGAACGACCGGCCGATGACGTTCACCTGCTCGTCGACGATGTCGATGACCATCTTGTCGACGTCCTGCTCGGCCAGCACCTTCGCGCCGAGGGTCAGGAACCCGGTCCCGGTGACCTGCTCGAACCGCTCGTCGTCGCCCCCCGCCGGCATCAGGTCGCCGGCAATCTGCTCCTGCACGAACCGGTCGTAGGGCTTGTCGCGGTTGAACGCGTCGATGACCCAGTCGCGGTAGCGGAACGCGTTGGGGTGGGCGATGTTCTCGTCGAGCCCGTTCGAATCGGCGTACCGGGCCACGTCGAGCCAGTGCCGGCCCCAGCGCTCGCCGTAGCGGGGCGACGCCAAGAGCCGCTCGACCACCCGCTCCCAGGCGTCGGGCCGCTCGTCGGCGAGGAAGGCGTCGATCTCGGCCGGGGTCGGGGGCAGGCCGGTCAGGTCGAACGTGACCCGCCGCAGCAGTTGCCGCCGGCCGGCGGGGGCGACCGGGGCCATCCCCTCGGCCTCGAGCCGGGCGAGGACGAACCGGTCGATGGCGTTGCGCGCCCAGGCCTCGTCGCCGACCGCGGGGGGCTCGGGGCGGGCCATCGGCCGGTACGCCCAGTGCTCGCGGCCGGGGCCGAAGTAGTAGGCGGCGCCGCTGTCCGACCGGGCGGCCACGACCGGGGCGTCGGAAATCCGCGGGTCCACCGCGCCGCGGGCCACCCAGCGCTCGAAGTCGGCGACGACGGCGGCGGGCAGCCGGCCGTCGGGCGGCATCTTGATCGGCCCGTCGTAGCGGATGACGTCGATGAGCAGGCTCTCGTCCGGCGAGCCGGGCACGACGGCGGCGCCGCTGTCGCCGCCCGCGCGGAGCCCCGCCGCGTCGACGAGGGCCAGCCCGGCCTGGATGCGCTCGGGGTTCGCGCCGTGGCACTGGTAGCAGCGCTCGGCCAGCACCGGGCGGATCTTCGACTCGAAGTGCTCGAGGTCCTCGGGCGGGAGCTCCTGCGCCCGGGCAGGCCCGGCGACGCCGGCGGCGAGCGTCAAGACTGCGACCAGCAAGCCGGCCCGAACGGTGGGACGTCGATGCGGCATCGGCCGAAATCTGTTGTGCATGACTGATCCGGGGGAGTGTAATGCAGACCCGTTGGCGAGCCAAGCTTCCCGATGGCGGCCAGCGGCGGCGGGTCTTCTCGGACTCCGCGTGCTCCGCCGTGCCGTGCCCTGCACGACACAACCCAGCGGGTTTCGTGTTAACATTCGACCATGACGCCCGAAGCATGGTCGGTCATTGCGGTCGGGGTTGCCATCGCCGGCCTGTTCATCCGCATGGACGCCAGGATCGCTCGCCTCGACGAACACGTCCGTGGACGGGGAGAGCGCCTCGCCCGGCTGGAAGGCAGGTTCGACACCCTGGTGGGCAAGTTCGACACGCTGGAACGCACGTTCGGCACGCTGGAAGGCAAGGTCGACAGCCTGGGAAGCAAGGTCGACACGCTGGACGGCAAGGTCGACACGCTGACCGCCGCCTGCCTGAAACCCCAGGAAGGGTGACCCGCCGGACGCTGTGACCCGCGGGTGCTGCAATCGTTCAAGTCGGCCAGGCTACGGAAGATCGCACCAGGACATTACTCCCGGCCGGCTACCCCGCACGACGCCCCCCTCGACGGGAACGTCCCGCCGTCATCGAAAAAGCTGAAGGGAGAAGGGCGCGAGCACGGGCTTTCGGCGTTATGATTGCCGGATGGAGACGATGGTGGCCAGAGCCGGTTCGACGGTCCGAGTCCTGTTGGTCCTGATCGGCGTGCTGGCTGCCCTTGGCCGCCCGCAGGTCGCCGCCGCCCAGGCGCCGGAGCCCGCGGCGACCGCATCCGAGGCGTCGGTCCGCGAGGCCCTCGACCAGTTCTGCGTGCGCTGCCACAACGATCGCCTGCGCACGGCCGAGCTGACCCTCGACACCCACGACCTCGCGCATGTCGGCACCGACGCCGAAACCTGGGAGCGGGTCATCGTCAAGCTCCGTTCGCGGACCATGCCGCCGGCGGGCAGCCCGCGGCCCGCCGAAGCCACGTACAGCGCCGTCGCCTCGTGGCTCGAGACCGAGATCGACACCGTGGCCCTCGCCACCCCGGACCCGGGGCGCGGCGAGACGTTCCACCGCCTGAACCGGGCCGAGTACCACGCCGCCGTCCGCGACCTGCTCGCGGTCGACGTCGACGTCGCCGAGCTGCTGCCGGCCGACGACACCTACGAGCACGGCTTCGACAACAACGGCGACGTGCTCTCGATCTCGCCGGACCTGGTAGGGCGGTATCTGTCGGCCGCGCGCCGGATCAGCCGCCTCGCCGTCGGCACTCCCCCCGTCGGCCCCGCCGTCGCGACCTACCGGGTGCACCCCGGCCTCGTGCAGGACGACCGGCAGCACGACCTCCTGTCGTTCGGGTCCCGGGGGGGCATCGCGATTCCGCACTACTTCCCCGTCGACGGCGAGTACACGATCCGGATCCGCCTCCACCGGAACTTCTCGGACTACATCATCGGCTACGCGGCGCCGCAGGAGCTCGACGTGCGCGTCGACGGCGCCCTCGTCGAGCGGTTCGCGGTCGGCGACGCCGATTCGGTCGGGCAGATGGCCCCGCTGAGCTTCTCCGGGAACATCGCCGGGGACCCCGAGTGGGAGTTCTACATGAACACGGGAGACGCGCATCTCGAGGCGCGCTTCCCGGCGAAGGCCGGTCAACGCACGGTCGGCGTCTCCTTCGTGAGGCGGTACTCGGAGCCCGAGGGAGTGCTGCAGCCGCGCAACCGGGGCTACGGCCGCTTCGTCGACGAGCGGTACGACGAGGACGCAGCGGTGGAGCAGGTCGCGATTGGCGGCCCCTACGCGGTCGTGGGCCCCGGCGACACGCCGAGCCGCCGCGAGATCTTCGTCTGCCGGCCGGTGGCGGCCGCTACGACTGGCAAGCGGGCGGACGCCACCGCCGACGAGAGGGCGGACACACCCGCCGAGAGGACGGACACTGCCGACAAGAGGGCGAACGCTGCCGCCGAGAGGACGGACACCCCCGCCGACGCGGGGACGGACGCCGTCGCCGAGGAGACGGCCTGCGCCGGCCGGATTCTCGGCCGGCTGGCCCGCCGGGCATACCGCCGTCCCATGGACGCCGCCGATGTCGAAGCGCTGCTCGAGTTCTACCGCGCCGGACGCCGCGACGGCGGCTTCGACGACGGCATCCAGTTCGCGCTGGAGCGGATGCTGGTCGACCCCGAGTTCCTGTTCCGCATCGCGCGCGACCCCGAGGACGCCGCACCGGGGACGCCCTACCGGCTCGACGACCTCGAGCTGGCGTCGCGGCTGTCGTTCTTCCTGTGGAGCAGCATCCCCGACGACGAGCTGCTCGAAGCCGCGGCCGAGGGACGGCTCGGCGACCCCGCGGAGCTCGAGCGGCAGACGCGCCGGCTGCTCGCCGACCGCCGGTCGCGCGCCCTCGTCGACAACTTCGCGAGCCAGTGGCTGCGCCTGCGCAACCTCGAGTCGCAGGAGCGCGAGTCGGCCGACTACCCCGAGTTCGACGAGAACCTGCGCGAGGCGTTCCGCCGCGAGACCGAGCTGTTCGTCGAGAGCAGCATCCGCGAGGACCGGAGCCTCCTCGAGCTGCTCAGCGCCAACTACACCTACGTCAACGAGCGGCTCGCGCGGCACTACGGCATCCCCGGCGTCTACGGCGACCGCTTCCGGCGGGTCACCCTCGACCCCGACCATCCGCGCGGCGGCCTCCTCGGCCACGGCGGCCTCCTGATGGTGACCTCCTATCCCAACCGGACGTCGCCGGTGGTGCGCGGGAAGTGGCTGCTCGAGACCATCCTGGGCGCCCCGCCGCCGGAGCCGCCGCCTAACGTGCCGGGGCTGCCCGACCGTGGCGAGGGCGGCGAGCCGGCGTCGGTCCGCGAGCGCCTCGAGCGCCATCGCGCCAACCCCGCGTGCGCGGGCTGTCACGCGCCGATGGACCCCCTCGGCTTCGCCCTCGAGAACTTCGACGCCATCGGCACCTGGCGCGCCGACAGCGAGGCCGGCCAGCCCATCGACGCGTCGGCGACGATGCCCAGCGGCGTGGCGTTCGAGGGGCCCGCGGGCCTGCGGCAGGTGCTGCTGAGCCGGGGCGAGGACTTCGCCGCCGCCGTCACCGACAAGCTGCTGGCCTACGCGCTCGGGCGCGGGCTGGAGTACACCGACCGCCCCGCGGTGCGCCGCATCCTGCGCGACGCCGAGGCCGACGACTACCGCTGGTCGTCGATCGTGCAGGGCATCGTGAAGAGCACGCCGTTCCAGTGGCGCCGTTCGCGTTCGGACGCGCCGGCGCTGGTTGCCGGGGCGGATGCCCCTGACGGTCGCTGACGGTCAGTTGCGGAAGTTGCGTCGGTAGGCCGCAGAACGGTGCAGCCGCCCGTCATGGTTGTCGGGCGGCAACCGCAGCCGCAGACGCCGGTTTCCGGGACCGGGGCTGGCTGCGCCATAGATAAGGGTGCAGCCACCACGCAGAGTTGCTGGGCGGCGAGGCGAACAGGGACCGCAGACGGCGATTTCTGCGGCCGGGAGGCTGCGCGGTAGCAGGGCGCGGCTACCCGCAAAGGTTTGTGGGCGGCGAATCGGAGCCGCAGACGGCGATTTTCCGCGGGCCGGGAGGCTGCGCGGTAGCAGGGTTCAGCTACCCGCAAGGTTTGTGGGCGGCGAATCGGAGCCGCAGACGGCGGTTTCCGGGCGCCGAACCACCAAGACGAGCAGGTCCCAATCATGACGATCACGAAGATGTCGCTGCCCCGTCGAACCGTGCTGCGCGGCCTGGGCGCCTCCGTCGCCCTGCCCCTGCTCGACGCCATGGTCCCCGCCGCGTCCGCGTTGTCGCGGACCGCGGCCGCGCCCACCCCGCGTTTCGGCGTGGTCTACGTGCCCAACGGCATCGCGATGGAGTACTGGACCCCGGCCGAGGAGGGCAAGGGGTTCGGCCTCACGCCCATCCTCCACCCGCTCGAGCCGTTCAAGGACCAGTTGACGGTGGTGTCGGGCCTCCGGGGGTATTGGACCCCGGCCCACGCCGGCGCCTCGACGACGTTCCTGACCGGGGCCGCGGGCGTCGCCGGCGAGACCGCGCCGGTGGCCGGCATCTCGATGGACCAGCTCCTGGCCCGCGAGTACGGCCGGCACACCGAGCTCGGGTCGCTCCAGCTCGCCATCGACAGCCGCGCCAACGCCGGCCAGTGCAGCGGCAACCACAGTTGCGTCTACACCAACACCATCTGCTGGCGCAGCCGCACGACGCCGCTGCCGATGGAGAACAACCCGCGCGTGGTGTTCGAGCAGATGTTCGGCGACAGCGGCAGCACCGACCCCGCCGTCCGTCGCGCCCGCATGGCGCGCGACCGCTCGATCCTCGACTCCGTGACCGGCAAGGTGGCCGACCTCAAGCGCGAGGTCGGACCCGCCGACAGCCTCAAGGTCGACGAGTACCTCGAGGGCGTGCGCGACATCGAGCGCCGCATCGAGCGGGCCGAGCAGCGGCAGGACTTCGACCTGCCCGACCTGGCCCAGCCCGAGGGCATCCCCGCCACGTTCGCCGAGCACGTCGCGCTGATGTTCGACCTGCAGGTGCTGGCCCACCAGATCGACCTGACCCGCGTGACCTCGTTCATGCTGGGCCGCGAGGTCAGCTCGCGGACCTATACCGAGATCGGCATCCCCGACGCCCACCACCCGCTCTCGCACCACGAGTACAAGCCGGAGAAGATCGCGTTGATGTCCAAGATCAACGCGTACCACGCGTCGATGTTCGCCGACTACCTGGCGAAGCTCCGCTCGACTCCGGACGGCGACGGTTCGCTGCTCGACAACATGCTGCTCCTCTACGGCTGCGGCATGTCCGACAGCAACGCCCACAGCCCCCTCGACCTGCCGGTCCTGCTGCTCGGGGGCTGCGCGGGACAGCTCGAAGGCGACCGCCACGTCCGCTACGAGGGCGACCCGCTGATGCTGAACCTGCTGGTGACCCTGATGGACAAGCTGGGCGTCCCGGTCGAGAGCCTCGGACAGAGCGACGGCAGGCTCAGCATCGAGCGTCTGACGGGGGTGTAGACCAACCACCCGCGAGATGCCGCAACCGGACACCACGATCGAGGTTCGAGACTTCGGGCCGCTCACCCGAGCGGCCATCGATCTGCGACCGCTCACCGTCTTCGTCGGACCGAGCAACGCGGGCAAGACCTACCTGGCGACGCTGATCTCCGCGCTGCATCGGGCCTGCGGCGGGTTCCCCCGAATACCGCCGAGGGGACTGTTCATCACCGAGCGCACCGAGCGCATCCCGGCTGTCCAGGCCGCGACGGGCGCCGTTCGGGAGAACCTCCTCACCCCCGGCAGACCGCTCACGTGCAGCGACCTGCCGGACAGCGTGCGGGCCAGGTTCCGCGACATCATCGACTCCGTCGCGGTCGACCTGGCCGAAGAGATCAAGCGCCTGTTCGACGTCGAGGATTGCACGGAGCTGATCCGCTGGACGGCCCCGCACCGTCAATTTCACGTGTCGTTGCGCCTCCGCGAAGGCGAGCAGGACCTCTGGCGCGTCACGATGGGCGCATCGCCTCGGGGCGAGACGGCGGAGGGCGTCATCGATGACATGGTGCTCGTGAGGGCCGACGCCACCGACGCGGAACGGCGCGCCCTGGGCGGCAGGAGCCGGCCGAACCCGGCGGCGTTGTTCGAGGACCTGCTCGATTACGCTGCGCGAACCGGAAGGCCGCCCCGCGTCCACCACCTGCCGGCCGCGAGAAGCGGCATTCTGCAGAGCCAGCGCATCATCGCGGGCTCGCTCGTCGAGCGCTTGAGCCGCACCGGCTCGACGAGGCGCGGCGGCGAGCTGCCGACGTTGTCCGGCGTGACGACCGACTTCATCCGCGGTCTCATCCTCTACCAGGAGCGGACGACCCTCGACGAGACGATTCGCGTCATCGCGGAAGAGCTCGAACGCGATCCGCTGCATGGAGAGATACGCGCGCGCCGGCCCGTACCGGCGGGGCATCCGGAGTTCATCTACCAGCCGCAGGGAACCACGGAGGACATCCGGCTCAGCCGCGCCTCGTCCATGGTCACCGAGCTCGCACCCGTCTTGCTCCTGCTGCGCGGTGGGCTCGAGCCCGGAGACACGCTCATCATCGACGAGGTCGAGGCGCACCTGCATCCGGCCATCCAGGCGCGGCTGGCCGCCCTGCTGGCACACCTCGTCCGCGCCGACGTGCGGGTCGTCATCACCACCCACAGCGACTGGCTTCTCCGCGAGCTCGGCAACCTGTTGCGAGCGGGCGAGCTCGCCCGCCGTACCACCGGCACGCCGGAAAACGGCGCGCTGACGCCGGCGGAGGTCGGCGTGTGGTTGTTCCAAGGACAGCACTCGGGGTTCGCGGTCAGGGAGATTCCGTTCGACGAGATCGAGGGCATCGAACCGGAAGAGTACGAGACGGTCGCCGAGACGCTCTACAACAGATCGGCCGACCTGCAGAACCGCTTGCAGGAAGCTGCCGCCGGGGGCGACACCGCGCGTGGCGACTGACCTCCTCGACTCGCTCCGTTCCCGAATCCGCGCCGATCACCTCATCACTGGCAGGGTTGGTTCGGCGCCAAGCGGAGCCGCAGGCGACGATTGGCGGACTAGGAGTCTGCGCCGTAGAACGGCGCGGACTCCTGCAGGGTGGGTTGGGCGCCGAGCGGAGCCGTCAGGCGACGATTGGCGGGCTAGGCGGCTAGGCTGGCCGATACGACAGCAGGAAGCTGCGAACGTGGCGCACCGCCATCGGAATCTTCTCCGGGGTGTCTTTCCAGGGGTACATGCTCAGCTGTCCGTTTGGCGCCAGCATCGCGCTCTCGATCGCGGCATCGTACGAATGTCCCCGGGTATCGTCCGGCAGGACGAGAACCGGCGTCTGACACTGCCTCACGAAGTCCCGCGTCACCGTGAACACGAAGTCAGGGTTGGTGCGGAACAGTCGGTTCAGGAACTGGTCGGCCATTTGCGTCGTGATGTCGGGGTCCCGCTCGACCACTTCTGCACCCCACGAGTTGCTCTGACTCTCATACATGGCGTTCGGCAACTCCGGGCGGAACCCGACCGGCTGCGCCGGCACGGCCGCGACCACGCGATCCGGCGCCCGCTTGATGAGGTTCCAGATGAAGGGTCCCGCAATGCAGAAACCGAGCACCATGAACCTGTCGATCCCCAGGTGATCCATCAGGCCGAGTTGGTCGTCGGTGTAGGCATCCCACGGCCGGTCGACCTCGAGCGGGCCAGTGGACTGCCCGGCTGCGTGGCGCAAGTCCGCGTAGATACAGCGGAACTCTCCGCTGAACGCCTCGATCGTGTTGAAGGGATTGCGGCGCCGGATGCCATCGATCGTCGAGCCGTTCAACCCCCCGCCCGAGATGAGCAACAGCGGGAAGCCCGACCCTGTCTCCTCATAGCGGATGCGGACATTCCCCCTTTCGTAGAAGCGTCCGCCATCGTCATTGGCGCCCTGCCGCGCGAACAGCGCCCCCGGCGTAGCGGCCATTGCCGCCGCAGCGGCGCCAGTCTTCAGCAGCTTGCGTCTGATCGGGTCCACCATACCTCCTCCTCTCGGCCGTGTTTCGCCTCGATGTCACGGCGATCATCATGGGGGACCAGTGTAGCCCATAATGCGGCCCCATCCTCGGTGCCGAGTCGCCAAACCGGGAGCTGGCCCTCCTCTATCTCGACGACGAAACCAGGCGCACGGCGTCAGCACCGGAGCCGAGTACAGGCTGCGCGACGGAACGGTCGCGTTGGGCGTTTCGCTCGCGCCGACTCCCATGGCGCACGGTGGCCTCGCCGAAAGGCCAGCTTCACCGTCGCGGACCGGTCGCCGTGTAGCGGGCCAGGACGAGGTTGTCGAGCCTGATGTTCCGGGTCCAGATGAACTCGGCGTCGCCGAACAACCGTGTGTATCCGGTGTACGCGCGCTGCCTCGTCACCCTCTCGGGGGGCCACACGATCGCGGGGGGCCAGTGCGCGTCGTCGAACGCCGGCGCCGTCCAGTCGGCGGGCACCGGGAAATGGAGGGCCTGGCAGCGGTCGGGGGCGTTCTCGGCGCACGTGGGGCGCACGGCCTGCGAGCAGAACGTCGAATCGCGGCCGCCCGCGGTTCGCACGCAGCTCGGATCGTCGAGCGGCGCGATGTAGAAGGTCTCGGCACGCCACTCGCCGTCGGTGCCGTTGCCGTCGCTGAAGTACGCGATGAGCCCCCCGTCGCCCAGGTTGAAGCTGTCGTATTCCATCCCGACGCCGTTGTGCGTTTCCCAGTCGACACCCATCACCGCATAGGTCATGGGGTAGCTGGCCCTGAACCGGACCACGTTGGAGTTGAATGGCGTCATCCCGACGGGATCACGCCCGACGAACCGGCCGTTCACGTAGAGCTCGAAGTAGTTGTCTCCGAAGATGAACCCGGTAATCTCCACCCCGTCCGGGTCGATGACGACGGTCTCGAGCTGCGAGAGGTAGTCGGGGTTGTCGCCCTGTCCCGAGCAGTTGTTGAACAGGTCCACCGCGGCCGGACCGTCGTGAACCGGCGCGGGCACTGCGAACCGCTCGCCCGCCGCCGACGTCACGAAGCCGACGAGCGCGGGGTTGAAGTTGTTGCCACCCTGCGCTTCGCGGACCAGCCCGGACGTACATCCGGTCAGCGGAGCGCCGGGCCTCAGGTCCGTTGCCGGACCGGTCGTGACGATACCGACCTCGCCGGCCGGGTCAGCGACGCCCGGCGCCTGTGCGGAACCCGTAACGGTGACGGGCCGGCCGCCGCTCCCCGCCGTCACGACCAAGAGAAGACTGATTCCACAACCCAGGAGAATCGGAAGAGTGGTTCGCATGGTCTCCCCCTGCCGGCCGCGCTTCCGGCGGTGGACGCCGACGGCAGCCGGGGACGCGTCCGCCGGCAACGCCGAGGCCGGTGCGGGATCCGCCGGCGCGCCGCCGCTCGGAACGGGCGGCCGGGGCTCGAAGTCAGCCACTTCTCGATTCTACCGCCGAACCGTCGAAGCGGAAGCCCGCAGGAAGGTCGCCGAACCACATGGCCGAGTCGAGCCCGCCCCCGCCGACCATGCGTCCCGATCAGTGCGGGTTGTCGTCATACAGGTACTCGGCGAGCTTCAGCGACTCCAGCATGTCGTTCCAGACCTTGGCGGCGATCCGGCGGTCTTCGGGCCAGTACTCCATCGTGATGAACGCCTGGACGTTCCCGCCGCGGGCAAGGCACGCCCGGGAATGCGCCTTGCGCTTCCCGGCCGGATCCTCGAAGTCCATCTCCAGCCACAGGTACTCCAGATTGCGGCGGGATGCGCCGAGCATCGGTCCCTCCCGCGTGCGCCGGCGCGCATCGTCGGCCAGCACGGTGTTCTCCATCATGTCGGCGAGCGACGGCATGGCGCTCCAGTCCATGCTCGATCCATCGGGACCGAGTCGAAGCACCGAGACCTGCAGGCGCATGTTGTCGTCGGGAGCCGCCGCGTCATAGAGGCAGATGGAATCCCCGTCGGGCGTGATCACCCAGCCCGACGGGTACTCGAAATGCACCGCTCCTCTGTTCGCCACGAAGACGCTGTTGCCGGGCCTGGCGCTCCATCCGTGATCGGGGGGCAGGTCGACTACTCTGCTCTTCCATTCGGGCACGGTGAGCTACCTCTGCTCAGTCTCTTGGCCGAGGTTGACGGTTCCCATCAGCGCCGTGCAGCCGGGGAAGGCGCCCGCCAGCGGCGTCGACTCCGGCAGGGGAGCCGCCGGCACGCCGGCGCGCGGAGCATGCGGCCGGGCCTTCGAATCAGCCACGTCTCGATTCTACAGCCTCACCATCGAGGCGGGGGGCCCGCGGGAGGTTCGCCGACCGCATGACCGGCTCACACCCGTCACCGCCGACTACGCGTCGACGCGCAGCGCCTCCACCGGGCGGATCCCGAGCCCTCTCAGGATTGGCGCGAGGCCGGCCAGCAGGCCGGTCGTCACGACGATCGCGGCCGTGATGGACAGCACGGTCGGCCACGACCGCACCGCGACCCCGAGCTCGCCCTGGAACGCGCCGGCCCCGCCGAGCGACGTGAGGCGCGCTGCAGCGACTCGTAGTCGCCGAGACGCAGCGGCTCCTGCCGGCCCGACTCCTGGTTGCGGCCCACCACGCCGACGACCTGGTCGCCCTCATCGAAGGGAGGGGGCTCGTCGAGGACGGCGTCGATGAGGTGATGGGGAGCGAGGCTCGCGGGGATGCCGATGCCGAGGGCGAAGACCACCACCAGCGTGAGCCACGGATGCTTCACGAGCATCCGGAGCCCGAGCTTGAGGTCGAGCCGGGAGATGCCGAGGTCACCCCGCGACGCCGAGGAGATCAGGCCCTCGCCATCGTGCCCGAACCGCAGCCGGGCGCCCAGCGCGGCGACGGGCTGTCGCATCAGCCACAGCCCCCGGGCCGCCCGGGGGCGTCGGCCGACGTCCTGTAACCAGTGCTCGAGCAGGTCGCCGAGCACCTCCGCCCTCGCGTCCTCGGGGAGGAGGCGCGCCGCCAGCCGGAGCAGGAACGGGACGCGATCGCGGGCGGTCATGACGGCCCCAGCCTGGCCTCGAGGCCGTCCCACAGCGCGAGCATCGCGTTTCGCGACTCTCGCAGGGCCGGCAGGGCCTGCTCGTCGACCACGCGGTAGAAGCGACGCGGCCTGCCGCCTCGTTCCGGTGCCGGCGTCCCCACCGACGAGACCAGCAGGCCGCGGCCCTCCAGGCGTCGCAGGACCATGTAGGCCGTCGCCGGCGAGACCTCGCGAGCCGTCAACCGGCCGAGCTCCCTGGCCACCGGCACCGCGTAGCTCTCGCCGCCGAGTCGCAGAACCGTCAGCAGGATCCGCTCCTCCAGCTCTCCCAGGCGGCTTCTCGGCATGTTGGGTCCCTCCTCCGGAGTCCTGTCAATAACAATGTTATGAACTTGGGAGGACACGCGCAAGGACGGTGGGCAGGCTCAGGCGATCGGGGGCGGAGATCGGCGCGCGGACCCTGCGAGCTCACTCGTTCTCGAGCGCGGTGAGGGGTCGACGCCCGCGGCGCCCGGCGGGAAGCCAAGCGGCCGCCGCGGCGATGCCGGCACCGCCGGTGATCCGCGCGATCGCGCTTGGGCCTGCTGTTGCTGGTCGGCGGCCGCTCTCGCCGCTGGACGGCAAGCTGACGCGGCCGACGGCCGAAGGGGAAGACGCGCCGCGTCCGCCCCCAGAATGGTAGCGAAGTCGCCGGCGAGGCAGGTTTCGTCAGCCATGTCGGCATCTCACCACGCGCCGAGGCTCGGCACGACCGACGACCGGAGCACCAGCGGGCGGCACGGCAGGCTGTCGCATCTCGACAGGATCAGTCATCGAGTACATCAAGTGCTCAGCGCAACCGCACCATTTCGGCCTGGCGCCGCGAGTGGCCCGATGGCGTTGAGATCCGCATCCGCACGGGCGAGAGCGAGATCGTACATGCGTTGAGAGTTCAGCAGTGGATGGCGACCACCCGCTGAAGACCGCACGCGCTGGGCCGGGCCTCCGGCCTCACGAGTCAGCGGCCCCGCCCGAGCCGCGCCAGGAAATCGGCCTCGTCGTGGCAGGCGATGGCCGCCCGCACGACGGTGTCGTCGGGCGTCACGTCGATCTCGGGCACGCGGGCGAGCCCCTGGTCCGAGACCGGGATGCCCCGTGCCCGCAGGATCTCGCGGACCATCTCCAGCCGGGTCGCCGCCCGGCCTTCCGCGCGGCTCTGACGCCGGTGCCAGCCCAGCATCGGATCGTCGTCCGGCCCGGTGCCGTCCTGCGCGCCGAGCGCCGCGCCGACCCGGTGCAGCACCGCGAACGTCCGCTCCGACAGATCCGTCTCGTTGAGGGCGGCGTGGATCTCGGCCGCCGTCCAGCCCGGAAACGCGCCGCTCGTGGCCGATGCCTGGAAGGCGCCCGCCACCCGCCGGTGAATCGTCAGCCCCGGCCGCCGCCGGCGCGGCCGGCTCGCCGCCCGCTGTTCCGGCACCTCCACCCAAACCTCGGGAAAGCCCCACGCCTCGTACAGCCCCAGCTTGGCCCGCCGCACGTCCGTCGTGTGATCGACCTCGAGCACCACGTCCGGGAAGTCGTCCTCCCCGGCCATCATCGCCTTGGGGCCCGGCAGGCGCGCACGCCGCGGGTGCACGTACACGGACTCGTCGGCCTGCAGGATGCGCCGCGGGGCGCCGTGCTCGTCGCGCTGCATCAGGTCCATCGATCCGTAGCAGGCGATGGCCGACCCGCGTTCGGCGGCAATCCGGTCCATCAGCGCCGTCAGGCGGCGCGACGGCTTCTCGTGATACGGCGTGGTCGGCTCGGCGACCCACGCGATCTCGGAGTCGGCGTCCCAGCACTCCAGGCGGCCCTCCCAGGTATCGATCTCGCTCCGCGGCACGCGCCGGGCCGTGCAGCCAGGGAACGCATCCGCCGGCAGCGCCGGCTCCGGCGCCCGGGCCGGGGTCGCGGCGCGCGGGATGTGCGACCGGGGTTCGAAGTCGGCCATTTCTCGATTCTACGCCGAACCGGCGGGGCGGCGCCCCCCGGGCGCCCGCGAACCTCCAGGCGTCGGAGGACCATGCAGCCCGGAGCGGGCGAGACCTCGCGGGCCCAAGCGCACGAAGTGGCGCCGCTGGCCGGGGCGACCTGGACCGACGCGCCCGGGTCATTGACGCCGGGTCGGACCGGGAACAGGATCACGGTTGTGACGCCCGTGCATCGGCCCCGCCGGCCCTCCTCCGGGCCGGGCTCCTGCCGGCCTCGGCGGCGGTGTCCGCCCCGCTGCTCGCGCGGGTCGGCGGCCAGCTCGATCGCGAGACTCCCCTTCACGTCGACCGACGTGCCGGTGCTCCGTCTCCTGCCGAGCGGTCGCGGGCTGAAGCACCCTCGCTCCCCGCACGGGGAAGCTGCCCGGCCCGGCGGGGCGGACGCGGCGCCGTCCGAGGGGGCGGCCGCGACGCAGCCGGAGCCGGCCGCCGTCCTTCCGCCCCGGGTCGCGGTCGTTGACGCGCGTCCGACCCATTACATCCAGAGGTTCGGCCGACCCGCCGGACCGGGAGCCAACCGACCATGGGCGTCCTCGACATCGAATCCGCAGGCGGCGGAACCCGAGCGGCCGCAATCGCTGGTCGACACCTTTCGCGATCTGTTTGCGTCCCGCGCGGGAGGCGCCATTCGCCGAACCGCCTGGTCGTTGAGCGACGAGGCCGTCCGCGATGCCTTCGCGCTGGCTTGGCGTTGCGGATTGACCGCCGACGCCGCACGGGCCGCCACCTTGATCGTCCGGTTGCCGGAGGTCGTCGCGCCGGACCGCTTACTCCCCGCGCGTTGAGCGATCTGCACCGTGAAGGAGGCTTCCCGGACACCGCCCCCTACGCGGCGCTGTGGGGCTGCGCGGCGGAGAGCCTGCTCGGGCGCAGCGCGGCGCCGCCCGACGAGCCTCGGGACTGGAAGATCGCGTCCGACAGGGGTTGCGGTTGCGAGCACTGCGCAGAACTCCGCGCCTTCTGCGACGATCCCGACGCCAAGGTCGCGCGATTCCCGTTGCGCGAGGAGTTGCGCCGTCACTTGGAAATGATCATCCGCACGCGCCGGCTCGACATCGCCACCGTCACCGAGCGCAAGGGCCGGCCCTATACCCTCGTGTGCACCAAGAACCGCGCCGGCCACCGGCGGCGGCTGGCCGAGTACGCCGAGGACGTTTCTCACATGGAGTCTCTTGTCCGTTCGGCGCCGGGCGGCGCGCAGGCCGCGCGCTGGGCGGCCGACCTCGCCAGACTGCGCGAGGCGGTCGCGGCCCATAAACCCGCGGAACGAGGGCGGGCATGAAGCCTCGGTGACGATTCCGTGTCGGACTCACGGACTGCCGCCCGGGTTCTGGTCCGCCGGAGCCCTCCGATGTCGCGGTGGAGTCGACGAGGGCAATCGTCCACCGACCTCGGCTTTCGCATCGCAACTCGAACGCGGTGGCGCGCGCCGGCCGGGACCATTTGGACCGAAGCGCCCGCAGTCGTTGACGCCGGACCGTTTCGGGCGCACGATCACCGTCGTGACGTTCGCGCATCGACTCCCGCCGGCCCTCCTGTGGGCCGGGCTCCTGCTGGCCTCGGTGGCGCTGTCCGCCCAGGCGCCCGCGGTCGACCTCGACGCGCTGCTCGGGCGGGTCGGCGGCCGGCTCGAGCGCTACTTCCAGCGTGCGCAGAGCATCGTGTCGACCGAGACGGTATGGGTGCGCTCGTTCGACCGGGGCATGCGGCCGCGCGGCCGCCCGCGGCGGCTCGAGTACGAGCAGCGCGTCGAATGGGACGCCGCGGGCGCCGACGGCGTGCCGTCGGTGCGGGTCATGCGCGAGCTCCGGTCGGTGAACGGCCGTCCCCCCGGTCCCGAGGACGAGAACGCCTGCCTGGTCCCCGAAGCGGAGGGCGACGACCCGCTGTCGGTGCTGCTGCCCGCCCGGCAGGTCGAGTTCGACTTCCGGCTGCGCGACGTGGACATCGTCGACGGACGTCCCGTCGCGAGGCTGTCCTTCACGCCGATCGACGCGCAGCCGGGCGAGGTCGAGTGGGACGGCGACTGCGCCCGCATCGATCTCGAGGGCTGGTACGGCGGCGACGCCTGGGTGGACGTGGGCTCGGGCGACGTGCTGCGCCTCGACGAGCACCTGACGCGGCCGTTCGAGTTCCGCGAACCGATCGATCGCCCGCGGGGCAGCCGGCGCTGGAGCCGGCTGCAGCGGGACGACACCAGCACCCGCTACGAGCGCATCGCGTTCGAGAATCCCGACGAGACGTTGATGCTCCCCCGGTCGATCGAGCGCAACTGGGCCATCGAGGGCGGGGCGTTCATTCCCCGGTACTTCCGCACGCAGCAGTTCTCGAACTACCGGCGGTTCGTCACCGGGGGCCGCCTCGTCGACGCGCCCGGGCGCTAGCGCCGGTCGACAGGGAAACTTCACCGTTCCGCCACCGAGATCAGCGGCCGCCGCTTTTCGGCGACCTGGCGGTGGGCTTCAGGTACGTCTCCCACCAGCGGAGCTCGTGCATCATCCGATGGACGCTGTTCCAATGCCCGCGGATCCCGTGCGCCATGCCCTCGTAGATGATGAGCTTCGTTGGGACCCGCTGCTTCTTGAGGGAGGTGTAGAGCTGGATGGCTCCCTCCAGCGGCACCCGGTAGTCGACCTGGCCGTGAACGAACAACGTCGCCGCCTGGACACCGCCCGAGTTGAGGTACGCCGACTGCCTGATCATGATCTCCCGCGCCTCGGGATCCCACGGCGGCCCGTGGAACTCCAACTCTTTCGTACGCGCCACATCCGATAGCGCGTAGTTGCTCGTCCAGTTGGAGGCGCCGGCACCGGATACCGCAGCCTTGAACCTGTCCGGGTAGCGCGTGATCAGCCAGTTGGTCAAGATGCCGCCGTACGAGTGCCCGGTCGCGCCCACCCGGTCCCGGTCGATGGGGTACTCCGCGATGAGGTGGTCGACGCCCGCCAGTACATCCTCGCCGTCGTTCGTCCCCCAACCACCCCAGGTGCCCCACTTGAACTCGTCGCCGTAGCCCGTGGAGCCGCGGAAATTGGGCAAGAAGACGAAGTACCCGTTGGCGGCGAAGAACATGTTCTTGAAGTTGAAGCCGTACCCGGATGCGGCGTGAGGTCCGCCGTGATTCACCACGACAAGGGGGTACGACCCGGCCTGTGGGTCGTAGCCGTACGGAAACAGCAGGAATCCCTCCACCGGCGTGCCGTCATGGCTCGTGTAGAGGATCCTCTCCGCGGGCCGGCTGGCGAGCTCCTTGTTGGCGAGGAAGTCGGCATGCACGTCGGTGAGGCGCCGCTCGTTGCTCCCGTCGATGTCCGCTACGTAGACGTCCGGCGGGCGCTCGAACTCCCCCACGGTGTAGGTCATGTGCTCGAACGAGGAATCGATGTCGATTCCCTGGATCCGGCGCTGGCCTGTGGTCACCTGTTCCACCGGCCCACCCTCGGCAGCAACGCGGAACAGGTGCCTGGCGCCCCCGATACCCGTGTCGAAATACAAGTACCGGCTGTCGGGCGACCACATCGGCGAGCCCGCGTCGAGGTCCCAGTCGGCGGTGAGGTTCAGGGTCTCGCCGCTGTCGGCGGCGCGAACGTACAGATCTCTCGGGCCACCGTGGCGCAGCTTCCGATCGATGATCATGTCGGCGCCGAACGAGCGGACATAAGAGATCCACCGACCGTCGGGCGAGAAGCTGACGCCGGAGTAGGTGTAGCCGTCGTCGGTCAGACGGGTGACCTCCCCGTCCAGGTTGACCAGGAAAAGGTCCGACCGTCCGTAGGCGAGCTCGTCGAGCACGGCTTCGTCGGCGGTGAACAGCACCGCGCTTCCGTCCGGCTTCCACTGCAGCCCCCCGGGTCGCAGGCCCAAGTCCGTCAACTGCCGGGCGGCGTCGCTGTCGTCTGCGGGTGCGAGGACGATCTCGGTCAACGGGCGCTGCCGGGGGTCCGGGAGCGGGAAGTCCTGTCCGTCGCGCCGGAACGGGTACCAGTCGAATGCGGCGCCCGCGAAGCGCTCCTCGTGTCGGCTCTCGAACGCGGTGAGCTCCGGCTCCGGACGGGCGGGCCGCGGCATCTCCTCGGTGCGGACGAGCCACTGCCCGTCCGGACTCGGCAAGCCGTCGGGCTCCACCGACTCGTCGCGGACGGCAGGCGCGGTCGGTTGCGCGGGATCGATCACCCAGAGAACGTCCTCCTGGCTGACGCGCAGACGGCCGTCATCCATCCACCGGGGATTGCTTACTTCCAGGCCGTTGCGTTGGATCCGTACCGGCTCCGCCGATCCGTCGGCCCGCACGATCCAGGTCTCGGTCACGCTCTCGTTCGTCTCCTCGATGGAACGAGAGACCGTATAGGCGACCCAGTCGCCGGCGGGGGAGATGCGTGGAGAGCCAACACGGCTCAGGGCGTAGTAGTCCTCCAGGGCCAACGGGCGCCCTCCCATTCGTATCGCCGCCGTCGAGGCGCTACCGCCGGTCGATCTCAACGCGACGAGCTCGGGTTGACCGTCACCCGATGTTGCCGCAATCCACAGGGCGGATGTCGAAGCTGTCGCCAGAAGCACCAGACCAAAAGAGAGCGAGACTCGTCGCATGTGGCCTCCTTCGTCGAGCTGTCGGGCATTCCAGACCGGAAACGCGGTCCGGCGATCTCGGGGTCGCGCCGACGGCCCGCCACCGTGCCAGCCGCGGGGAACCTGGCCGATGGTAAACCCCCGGCGTGCAAGCGACACCCTGCGCGACGCTGCTCATCTCATGGGTCCCCAATCAGCCGAATGTCGAGCCCGACTCCGAGCGCCTTCGCGATCCTCGTGGATTGCCAACAATATTTGTATTGTACAGCACAAATACTGTAGAGGGAGATGGGAAAGCCGTAGGCCGCGGCGCCGAGGCGGGTCTCCCAGAGGACCTCCCCGGTCGAATGTCGAACGCCCGGTAGTAGCGGTCGGCGTCGCCCGCGAAGACGAGACCGCCCGTCGTCGTCAGCGTCGACGTCAGGAACCCGGCCCGCTGCTCACGGCTCCACAGCTCCTCCATCGTCCGCACGTCGCAGACGGCCAGCTTCCCCACGTCCCACGAGGGCAGGATGATCCGGAGCGCGCTAATGCGGACTATCGTCGACCCGGTGCCGCCCAATCCGGACTATCGTCTTGCGCGGCTTGACGCGGTGGCCGACGTGGCGGCTTGACGCGGTGGCCGACGTGGCGGCTCGGCGACAGACATGCCGGCCATGCTCGCTTGCCGCACACCTCCTCGTCGAATCACGGGGCAGGACTCGACCTGCCCACACCTGTCTCAGGACCGTCTTGGTGTCCTTCGAACGCCGGCACGGGGCGGCCGGCCAGGTAGTCGAGCAGCACGTCGCACGCCGCCGCGGCGAAGCGCCGGTAGCCGTCGTCGGTCGGCCAGCCGATGTGGGGCGTGAGCACGACGTTGCCGAGAGTCGTGAGCGGATGCCCGGGCGGCAGAGGCTCCTGGTCGAAGACGTCGAGCCCGGCGCCGGCGATGCGCCCCGCCGCGAGGGCGTCGACCAGGGCCGCCTCGTCGACGATCGGGCCTCGCGCGGTGTTGATGAGGAACGCGGTCGGCTTCATCAGGGCGATGCGCCGTGCGTCGATCAGGCCGCGCGAGGATGGCGACAGAGACACGTGAATCGTCACGACGTCCGCCTCGCCCAGCAGGTCGTCGAGCTCGCGGCGCTCGGCGCCGGCCGCCGCCTCGTCGGTCAGCGTACGACTCCAGCCGGCGACCCGCATCCCGAACACCTTGCCGATCCGCGCGACGTGCCGGCCGATTCTGCCGAGGCCCACGACCCCCAGGGTCTTGCCGTGCAGCACCGGCGTCGACGGCGCCGGCCACGCCCCCCGCCTGAGGGCGGCATCGCTGGCCGGGATCTGCCGCATCACCGCCATCGCCAGACCGAACGTGAGCTCGGCGGCGCCGATGGAATGCCCGGCCGACGCCCTGGCGACGACGATGCCGCGGTCGTGCGCCGCGGCGAAGTCGATATGGCTCGCGTGGTTGCCGGTCTGCACGAGGACCCGCAAGTCCGAGAGCTGCTCGAGCAGCGTGCGGTCAAACGGCGTCCGCTCGCGGTTGGCAATCACCGCATCGAAACCGCGCAACGCCGCCGGATCGCCGAACGGCCCCGTGAACACCTGCACCTCGGCGCGCTCGCGCAGCCGGCGTACGCCCTCGGTGCCTTCCCACGCCTGGTGAATGTCGTCGAGAATCGCGACGCGCATGGCTGGCCCCGCCTGGTGACCGTCGTCCTCTCCGATGCTGAGCTCGGGCTCTACCGCGCCGCCAACGCCTCGACGAGGGTGGTCCTCATCGCCGTAGTTGGCTAGCTAGCTAGTAGTGACCTGGCGGCGGCGCTGGTGTGGATGCCCCGACGGAGAACCACACTCGTTGTGCGGCGCATCACGCCGATGCTCGGCTGCCGAATTGGTGCTCCAAGGTTGCGGCCCTACAAGGGACCGCATCGACGATGACGGTGACGAGCGCGTCCCGCCTACAGAGCCTCGAGCGCGCGCCGGACTGCGTTGAAGTGATCGGCTGCTATCGGAGCTCCCACTCGAATGTCGTGCGCCGAGGACCGTCCGGGACGTCCGTCCGCCAGGTACACCTCGTGCAGCGCCGTGTACAGCTCCGTGAGATGCACCGCGCGAACCGGGGTGACGCCCCGCACGATCGTGGGATCGGTCCACCGGAACCGCGGCAACCCGGCAGTCCCGCGCAGGATGTCGATGCGTTCACGCAGCTCGGTGACGTGCACCGCCTTGATCGGATCCCCCACCTGGAGCGGATCGTCGACGAACGGTTGCCGGACGCCTACCCGCAGAACGAAAGCGGCGGTAACACCTGCCTGAAGCGGGAGGACTTCGACCGTGTAGGTCCCGGAGCTCAGGGTACGCACGATACGCGGGTCAGCCCCGCCAGCCGACGTGACCAGACTGCCGTCCACTGCCTGCCCTCTGCGGAGGTGGAGCGAGCCGTGTACGGGGGACGAAAGCCCGATCCGAACCGGGCGCCCGCTCTGCACCGAGAAGCTGTAGTAGCGCGCATTGGCGCCGGGGGGCGCCCCGCGCGTGGAGATGCATGCCCCCGCCCAGGACGCGGCGACACGGCGTTCCCGTTGGGCCGACCCCAGAGGCTCGACGACGCACGGCACCCGAACGTCCACCCGCACCGAAACGGAACAGTTGTTCCCGGTATCGATCTCGCCGGCGACTTCCGAGACGCAGGCCGAGTACTCGTATACGCCGGCCGTCGCGGGCGCAACCATGTCCAGACGCCGAGTCGCCGTTGCTCCCGAGGAGATGGACCCGACCGGGACCGAGCCGACATCGGTCCAGGAGCGGCCAGCAGAACGCCTCCGGTACCTCAACCTCGTCGGAGGCGTCGTCGAGCCGCCGAGGTTCACGACCTCGGCCGAGACGACGAACGACTCCCGCGGATCGAGTTCGGCGGTGCTGACCGTCAGGCTCGTCACAGCGAGATCGGGAGGATCGTCCCGAACCTCGAGCGTCAGGTGGCGCGAGCAGTTGTTCGTGGCGTCCTGTTCGCGGTCCACGCGTTCGACGCAGACCTGGTACTGGTAGACCCCGGGTCGTGAAGGCGCCGAGAAACGGGCTGATTCGGTGCTCGTGCCTGACGCTGCCAGCCCGTTGACGACGTCCACGTCGAAGAGTTCCCACGCGCCGCCCTGGCGGCGGCTCAGGTACTCGAGGGTCGTGACCGGAGAACGGCCCGAACCCGTGTTCTGCACCGTGGCGGTGATGTCGAGCGGCTCGCCCGGAGATGCGACCGATTCGCTGAGCCGGGCCTCCAGAACGACCAGGTCCGGCCTCACGGTAGAGCTGGGCCCGTAGAGGGCCCGAGCACCCTCCTTGTCATCCACCTGGAGAGAGTCCAGATCGGACGCGCGCGAGTTCATGATCGCATCGACGAACTGACCGTGGTCGTCCGGATGAGCGAGGCCCAGAACATGGCCGAACTCGTGGAGGGCGACGCGGCGAAAATCCGGGACTGCGCCGCGAGCGGGCCCTCGGTAGACATCCCAATCGTAGTCGGCGTTGAAGAGCACGTCGGCGTCTACCGTGACGTCGGTCGAGCTGGAATACCAGAGCTTCGTAACCGCGATGGTCGTGTCCGACCAGGACTCGCCGCACACCGTGGATGCGAAAACGACCACGTTCCGCCTGTCGACCGTCCCGGATGAGCAGGACGCCGCCTCGTCACCCGAGGATGTCGTGGACGTGAATCGGAAATCCGCCCCGGCCTGGTTCCAGGCATTCAGGGCCTCCCGGGCTGCCCGGTTCCATTTGTCGGCTCCCGTGGCCAGCACCATCTCGACCGGCATCGCCGTCGATGACCACACCGCGCCCCATCGGACCCACGATCGGCCCTCGATGATGAAGCCGAGCACGACGGCCAGGACGATGCCGACACTGGCGAACCGCCGAAACCGCGCCGACCAGGCGCCGGGCAGGAATGCCGTCACAGTTCCGCTTGGATCAAGGCCCTGAAGGTGTCGAGGGTCAACTGTGATGGAGGAGCGCCAGCGCCGGCTGCGGCGGAGGCTCGCGCGACGAGCTCGCCGGGAGGCCCGTCGAAACCCGCCATGGGCACTCCCGCGTGGTCGAACACGACGTCGACGCCGCGCTCGGTGTCTCGGGCCACCCGGTAGAGACCCTGCCACCACCCGACCAGAGGACAGATGCCGCCGGCGGCGGGGTCGGAGAAGATCACGGTACGCTGTCCCACGGTGAACCGCGGCATGCCGGCAATCTCCAGAACGAGCCCGTCAGGGGTCGGCCCCCCGGTGAAGCGGAGCTTCAGATCGGAACCCGGAACGGAGCCGTGGAGCACGTCGAGATCGGCAAATGTGACGTCTGTGTAGGGTGTGCCCCGTTCGGCGTCCCAGACGTACTCGACGGACGACACCGTCCCGACGGAGATGACGGTTGCCGCGTCGACGACCTCCGAGAAGGTCATCCTGACGACCGTGCTGCCGTGGAGCGCAGCCGGCCCGGCCGCGGCCAGGAGAACCAGCAGGAATGCGCGGCGGAGGGGCGCGGGTCGGGCGAGACGCAGCATGGCGAGTACCTCCAGTCGGGGTGTAATCCACCGCAGGCTCAGAGCAAACCGTGCCGGCTACGCCCCGTCGTGGGCTTTCAAGAAACTCGTGGCCGGTGTTCCCCGAACCGTCCCTCGGCTCGTCCGGCCCGACTAAGGACAGTGATCGATATAACGTTGCCAACTACGCTCAGGCGTGCCTCGCAGACTGCCGCCTTGCGCGCCCGACACATGACAAGGTAAATCTCGTCACCGTCCTAACCAACTAAGCGGCCGGCGGGGTGATGTCGGTCCTGCCAGCCGTCGATTCGCCCCTCCAGTGTAATGGCGCAGACGCCTACCCGAACAGGAACCAGCAGAGCGCGGCACCGACCACCGACATCGAGAGCCCCCACGCGAGGAGCGCGTTGAACAGCGCGCGCGTGTCGGTGCCGGGGGGCGCCGCGGCCAGGAACAGGGCGCCCACGGTGGAGAGGGCCGAGAGATCGACGAGCCCGCCGCCCACGGTGATCGACCATGCGAGGTCGACGGGCTCGACGGCGCCGACCTGCTGCGCGAGGTCCGGCACCATCGGCAGGAACGCCGGCATCACCACGCCGGACGTGCTGCTGTACACCGATATCAGGCCGGTCCCGAACGCCATGGTCGGCACCACCGTCTCCGAGGTGGAGATGCCGGCGAGCCCGCTCGTGAACAGGTCCATGCCCTGGGTCTCCTGCATGAGCGAGATCAGCACCGTCACCCCGGTGACCATCAGGATGACGCCCCACGGCATGCGCCGAATGGCCTGCTGCTCGTCGACGCTCCCGAGGAGGGTGAGCATCGCGGCGATGAAGACCGCGGTCAGACCCACGTGCGCGTCGAAGCCGACGACCGCGACGATGAGCGCCGAGATGCCGGAGATGGTCAGCCAGTGCCTGCGCTCGAAGCGTTCGACGTCCGGCTCCACCGAACCGGCGTCGCCTTCGCGTCTGCGAAAGAGCTTCAGGCCGCCGAACAGCACGAAGCCGCCGGATCCCACGATCACGTGCGCCAGCACGTTGTACCCGTAGGTCTGCCACTCGAGGCCGCCGAGGCCGATGCGCGCCATCACGTCGTTGGCGATGACGCCGCCGGGCGCGAACGGCGACAGCGTGCCCGCCAGCGCGCCGTTGCCGGTCATGATCGCCATCAGCAGCGGCGATATGCCCGCCCGCCCCGCGACGGCCATGGCGGGCGCCGCGAGCAGGGCGCTGGCCGGGGTGCCGCCGGGGCCGATGGTCGACACGACCACGCCCAGGGCGAAGAACATGAGGGGCAGCAGCCCCGCGTTCCCGCGGCAGAGCCGGACGGCCCGCCCCGTCAGCCGGGACAGCGTGCCGTTGGTGTCGGCCATGCTGAACAGCAGCGTGACGCCGACGAGGGTGACCAGTAACGGCACGGGAAAGCCCGACAGGACGGCGTTGACCGACATCCCGCCCAGGTACACCCCCACCAGCCAGGCCATGGCCAGCGACAGGATGCCGACGTTGATCTTGGTGAGGACGCTCAGCGCGACGGCCACGACGAGCGCCGCGACCGAGGCCCACGCGAGCGTCATTGCGCCAGCGCCACAGCCGCCGGGGCTGCGCTCAGGACGCGGGAGAGCCGGCTCACGTCGGGCAGGTCCTCGAGCGCCTCGACCATGCCGAAGGTCTCGTCGATGGCCGACGGCGGCAGCACGAGCGACGCGCAGTCGCTGAACTTCTCGTGGAGCTCGTCCCGGGTGAACGGCAGGTCGGGCCCGCCCCTGTAGCGTTCGTCCGCGGCCTCGACGAGGGTGCGGCCGTCGTCGAGGTCCACCTCGACGGTGCTGCGGATCTTCTCCCAGCCCTGCGCCTCGATCTCCGGGTCGAGCACGCGCTCCACCTTCCGCATCATCGCCTGCACCGGCGCGCTCTGGACGAACTCGTCGTTGAACTCGTGGATGCCCGCCTTCCGCCGGAGCGCGATGGCGCCCACCATGAACGCCGGGCAGAACTTCGCCTCGAGCTCGTTGGTGGCGATGGGGTACCGCAGCGGATTGAGGATGTTGGACCCGGCGCGCACGCGAATGGCCGCGATGCTCTCGGGCTGCACGTCATGCGCGATCACCAGCCGCCGCATGGCGTCCATCGTCGGATGCCCGAGCACGCCGCACGGGTACGGCTTGATGGACACCCCGGGCCACACGATCGTGTGCGGGTCGCCGAGCCTGCCGACGATGCGGTCGGCGTCGAAGCCCTCGCCGTGGCTGAAGGCCTGGAAGAAGCCCCACGGCGGATCGAGGGCGTCCCCGCCGCCCGTGAAGCCTCTCGCGGCCAACTCGGCCGCGACCACCCCGTTCTGCGACGCCCGGCCCACGTGCAGCGGCTTGGTCATCGACCCGAAGTTCACGCGGATGCCCGAGGCCGAGCTCGCCGCGATGGCCAGCGTGTGCGCGATCCGGTCGCCGTCGAGGCCCAGCAGCTTCGCCGCGGCGACCGCCGCGCCGAACGTGCCGACGGTGCCGGACGAGTGGAAGCCCTTCCTGTAGTGGGCGGGACTGATGGCCTCGGCGATCTTGCACTCGACCTCGAAGCCGGTGAGAAACGCCTCGAGGAACGCCCTGCCGGACGCCTGCTGCCGCTCGCCGACGGCCAGCGCCGCGACCATCGGCGGCACCGTCGGGTGGGTCAGCAGCCCGAAGATCCGGTCGGCGCTGGTCGCGAGCTGGGTGTCGTCCCAGTCGAGCGCATGGCCGCTCGTCCCGTTGAGCAGCGCCGCCGAGGACGCGCCGCTCCTGAACGGCTCGGGGCCGAACGCGGTCGACTCCGGCTTCCCGTCGACGGTCCGGACGTAGCCGCGCAGGATGCGGCCGGCGTCCTGCGTCGATCCGGCCAGCATGACGCCGAGCCCGTCGATGACGCACCGCTTCGCGATTCGGACGGCCTCCGGCGGGAAGTCCTCCCAGCGAGCCCGGCCAACGAAGTCCACGACCGCGCTCGTGGCGCGCTGCTGGTCGCTCACGTTGCTCCTCTCGACGAATCGTGACACCGCCCGGCGACGCCCATCGGGACGGCGGTCAGCGGCTCACCGCTCCGGTAGACGCGCCCCCGCGAAAGACTCGATGCCGGGCACGACGACCTGGGGCGGCGGTCAGCGGCTCACCGCTCTGGTGGACGCGGGCGGCGGTCCGGTCCCGGAACGCGACGCGCCCCGGACCGCCGTCGCCAGACCCGCCGGGCACGGGCGCACGCTCTGCCCACGACGCGGCTCGCCGGTTGTCGGGATAGTAACGGAAATCACGTTGCCGCACGCCCAACGCAGGAAACTGCCGAAGAACCGGCTGCATCCGAGGTGCGGTTGGCAACCCTCGTGTCGATCACCGTCCCCTACGACGCCACGTCCACGGTCCCGCCGCGGGACTCGAACGCGTCGAGAACCGGCTGGACCGCCGACCGGAAGTCGGCCCGCGCGAGCCAGACCGTCTCGCGCAGCCTCACCCTGCGGGCTCGCGCCGACTGCTCGGCGAGGCGGGCGAGCAGGGCGGCGGTCGAACCGCTCATGCGGGCCTCGACGAACGTCATGTACAGCCGCTCGCAGGAGACGTCGAGGGTCCGCGTGCGGCCCCGGCCGAGCAGGATGAAGTCGCGGCGGTTCATCGGCGTTCAGGGCAGCGATCGAGATAAGGTTGCCAACTGCAACCCAGATGCAGCCGGTTTCCGCGGTGCCTGCCTTGGGCAGGTGGCAAGGTAATTCCCGTCACTGTCCTTACCGCTCACGCGCTGCCGGCCGGCGCCACCACGCGCTGCCCGCTCACGGCGGTCACCCGCTGCCCCCCAGCGAGAGGAGCGTCCGGCGCACGAGGTTCTCGACCAGTGGGACCTTGTAGCGGTTCTTCGACATCGGCCGGGCGCCGTCGACGGCGAGCCGCCCCGCCTCGGCCGCGAGCGGCTCGGTCACCCGCTGCCCCGCCAGCAGGTCCTCGACCGCCCCGACCCGCCACGGTATGGGAGCGACGCCGCCCAGCACGACGCGCGCGCGGCGGACGCGGTCGCCGTCCATCTGCAGGGCCAGGGCCAGGCTGACGACGGCGTGGGTCCATGCCTCCCGGTCGAGCACCTTGGCATAGGTGCTGCGGAGACTGGGCGCGGCCGGAACCGTGACGGCGGCCAGCACCTCGTTCGGCTCGAGCACGTTCTCGCGCGCCACGTCGACGCGAGGGAGCGTGAAGAACTCCCCGGCCGGCACGACCCGTTCTCCGCCGGGGCCGACCAGGCGAAAGCGGGCGTCGAGGGCCACGAGGGCGGGGGCGGTGTCGGACGGATGGACGATGTAGCTCGGGCCGCCGCCGAAGATGGCGTTGAACTGGTTCTCGCCGGTCGTGGAGAAGCAGCGGTTGCCGCCGTGCTTGTAGCAGGGGAACTTCTGGCGGAAGTACCAGCACCACGGCCGCTGGCAGAGGTTGCCGGCGAGAGTGCCGACGTTGCGAATCTGGGGCGTTCCCACCGACCCCGCCGCCTCCGCGAGCACCCGGTAGCGCGAGGCCATGTCGGGATGCGTGCTCAGCCGGGTCAGCGTCACCAGCCCGCCGATACGCAGCCCGGCGGGTCCCGAGGCGATAGCGGTCAGGCCTTCGGCTGCCGCGATGGTCCTGAGGTTCACCAGCAGGTCGGGCGAGACCAGGTCGTCCTTGATCATCCCGAGCAGGTCGCTGCCGCCGCCGACCGCGGCCGCCCGCGTGCCGGCGCGCTCCAGGCGCTCGACGGCGTCGGCCAAGCTCTCCGGACGGACGTTGGCGAGAGGTCTCACGCCAGGGCCTCCAGCACCCGATCGCGGGTCATCCGCAGCTCCCGGAGCCGGCGGCCGGTCGCGAAGGGGCTCACGCCAAGGCCTCCAGCACCCGGTCCCGCGTCATCGGCAGCTCCCGCAGCCGGCGGCCGGTCGCGAGAGGTCTCACGCCAGGGCCTCCAGCACCCCGATCGCGGGTCATCCGCAGCTCCCGGAGCCGGCGGCCGGTCGCGAAGGGGCTCACGCCAGGGCCTCCAGCACCCGGTCCCGGGTCATCGGCAGCTCCCGGAGCCGGCGGCCGGTCGCGTTGAACACGGCGTTGCCGATGGCCGCCACCACCGGGATGATGGGCGGCTCGCCGACGTTCTTCGCCCCGTACGGCCCGTACGCGTCGTCCGGCTCGATGAACCGGACCTCGATATCGGGGGCGTCGAGGTGGGTCATGACCCGGGCCCCGTAGTACCCGGGGTTGACGGGAACGCCGGTGACGCGGTCGTAGATGAGCTCCTCGTGCAAGGCCATGCCGATGCCCATTGTGACGCCGCCCTTCACCTGGCTCTCTGCCGTCAGCGGGTTGACGATGCGCCCGCTCTCGTGCATGGCGAGGTACTGCAGCACCCGGATGCCGCCCAGCTCGGTGTCCACCTCGACCTCCACGAAGTGCGCGGCCGAGGCGTAGCGCGCCAGCCCGTCGAGGACCGGTCGCGGCGTCGCCTGCGCGATCAGCGTGCGGCTCTCGAGGGGGCCGCCGGCCGACGCCATCTGCCGCTTGAGATCTTCCGCCGCCTCGACGATCGCCTGCCCGGTATGGGTGGTCGTCCGGCTCCCCGACTCGCCCACCGAGTACGGGCAGCGGTCGGTGTCTCCCCAGACCACGGTGACGTCGGCCAGGTCCATCCCCATCGCCTCGGCCGCCAACTGGGCCATGGCGGTCTTGGCCGCGGTGCCGATGTCGGTGACCCCGACGTGGAGGAACAGGCGGCCGCCCTCGAGCCGCAGCACCGCGCTGCTGCGCCCGAGGCGGGCCGCGAACATGCCGATCGCCATCCCCACGCCCCGCCGGCGCGGACCGCTCGCGGCCCCGGCCCGCCGCCATCGCGCCGGCCAATCGAACCGGCGGGCCCCCTCGGTGACGCATTCGCGCAGCGCCCAGCTCGTGTAGGGCGTCTCGTCGTTGTAGGCGCGCGTCAGGTTGCGGAGATGGAAGTCGACGGGGTCGATGGACAGCTCGTGGGCCAACTGGTCCATGACCGACTCGATGCCCCAGACCCCCTGGGGATAGGCGGGGCCCCGGAAGTTCGCGGCGACGGTCATGTTGGTGTAGGCCGGCGAGACCTCGCGGCGCACGTTGGGGCACCGGAACAGCTCGATGCCGGCGATGCCGCCGCTGCTCTTGCGATGCGGCCCCATGCCGCTGACGCCGCGGAGCTCGATGGCCTGCAGCGTCCCGTCGCGGTCGGCCCCCACCCTGTAGTGCTGCACCGTCGGCCAGCGGCCGTGGACGCCGAGGAAGTCGTCCCTCCGCGTCAGCTCCAGCTTGACGGGCCGCCCCGCCTCGCGCGCGAGGAGGGCGGCGATGAGGTCGGCGTCCTGACACTGGTTCTTGTTGCCGAACCCGCCGCCCATGTACTCGCAGACGACGCGGACCCGCTCGGGCGGCAGGCCGAGATCCTCCGCCACGTCCGCCCGGCAGTTCGAGATGCCCTGGGTCGGCGTCCACAGCGTGAGCTCGTCGCCGTCCCAACGCGCCACCGCGCAGCGGGGCTCCATCTGGGCGTTGCTGTGGTGCTTGGAGACGTAGGTCTCCTCGACCACCACCGCGGCGTCGGCGAAGCCGACGTCCAGGTCGCCGCGCTGGTAGACCTCGGGCCGCGCCTCGCCGTCGCGCCGGCGGGAAAGGTTCCCCCCGGGCTGGATCTCGACCGCGCCGGGTTGGAGGGCCTCTTCCGGGTCGAGGACGAAGTCGAGCGGCTCGTAGTCGACCTCGATCGCCTGGATCGCCGCCTCGGCCGCGTGGCGGTCGACGGCGGCCACCGCGGCCACCGGGTCGCCGACGAACCGGACGGGATTGTTGAACAGGTACCGCGGGTTCTGCTGGTCGCCGCTCCCCCAGACGGTGTCGCAGTTCTCGCGGGTCAGCACCGCGTGGACGCCCGGCATCTCCCGGGCCCGCCGGGTGTCGATGCTCCGGATGCGCGCGTGGGGATGCGGGCTGCGGAGCACCCGTGCCCAGGCCATCCCCGGCAGCTTGACGTCGCCGGTGTAGCGCGCCGCGCCGGTGACGCGCTCGACCGCGTCGATGCGAGGGCGGCTCCGGCCGAGCACGCTCATCGGGTCCCGAGCCGACGCCGACTCGGGCGGCCGGCCGAGGACGGCGGCCACGTATCGGTTGTAGTTCGAGCAGCGGCAGAGATTGCCGGCCATGCCCTGCCGGACCTCGTCCCCGGTGGGGTTCGGCGTGGCCGACACCACCGCCTTGGCCGCCATCAACTGGCCCGACGTGCAGAAGCCGCACTGCGGGCCGTCGCCGGCGACGAACGCCGCCTGCAGCGGGTCGAGCTCGCCGTCGCCGGCGAGCCCTTCGACCGTCTCGACGGCGCGGCCGTCGGCCCACACCGCGAGCTGGCTGCACGAGTAGACCGGGACGCCGTCGAGATGCACCGTGCACGCGCCGCACTCGCCGCGGTCGCAGCCGATCTTGGTCCCCGTCAGGTCGAGGTGGTCGCGGAGCAGCTCGGCGAGCGTCCAGCGATCTTCAGCGTCGATGGTGCGCGATACGCCGTTGACGGTCAGCGTGATGGGGGTTCGGGGCGGCGAATCGGCCTGGCGGCCCTGCGCGCCGGGCCGCGCCCGGGCGGACGGGAGGGTCGTCGCCGCCGTGACGGCGGCGCTCGACTTCAGGAACGCCCGGCGAGAGACGCGATTCATGGCCTATGTGTCACCGGCGACGCCGAGCCGCGCCAGGAAGTCGGCCTCATCGTTGCAGGCGAGAGCCGCGCGGACGACGGCGTCATCGGAGGTCGGGTCGATCTCCGCCACGCGGGCGAAACCCCGGTCCGAGACCGCGATGCCCCGCGCCCGCAGGATCTCACGGACCGTCTCCAGCCGCGCCTGGCGTCGATGCCAGCCCAGCATCGGATCGTCGTCCGGCCCGGTGCCGTCCTGCGCGCCGAGCGCCGCCCCGACCCGGTGCAGCACCGCGAAGGTCCGCTCCGACAGCTCCGTCTCGTTCAGGGCGGCGTGGATCTCGGCCGCCGTCCAGCCCGGAAACACGCCGCTCGTGGCCGACGCCTGGAAGGCGCCCGCCACCCGCCGGTGGATCGTCAGCCCCGGCCGCCGCCGGCGCGGCCGGCTCGCCGCCCGCTGTTCCGGCACCTCCACCCACACCTCGGGGAAGCCCCACGCTTCGTACAGCCCCAGCTTGGCCCGCCGCACGTCCGTCGTGTGATCGACCTCGAGCACCACGTCCGGGAAGTCGTCCTCCCCCGCCATCATCGCCTTGGGGCCCGGCAGGCGCGCGCGCCGCGGGTGCACGTACACGGACTCGTCGGCCTGCAGGATGCGCCGTGGCGCGCCGTGCTCGTCGCGCTGCATCAGGTCCATCGACCCGTAGCAGGCGATGGCCGACCCGCGCTCGGCGGCAATCCGGTCCATCAGCGCCGTCAGGCGGCGCGACGGCTTCTCGTGATACGGGGTGGTCGGCTCGGCGACCCACGCGATCTCCGTGTCGGCGTCCCAGAACTCCAGGCGGCCCTCCCAGGTGTCGATCTCGCTCCGCGCCACGCGCCGGGGCGTGCAGCCGGGGAACGGGTCCGCCGGCAACGCCGGTGCGGCGACCTCCCCCGCGTCGCACGCCACATCCGACCGGGATTCGAAATCAGCCATCGGATCCGTCTGCGGCGAGGCGGCGCAACAGCTCGATGGTGCTGTTGCCGTCGCCCCCGCGCCCGCCGGCCACGTCCTGGGGCGTCTGCCCGTTGCCGTTCAGCGCATGGAGGTCGGCGCCGCTGTCGACCAGCAGTTGGACGACGGTGTCGAGACGTCTCCTGGCTGCGGTGTGCAGCGCCGTGTTGCCGGCCGAGTCGGCCGCGTTTGCGTCGACCCCCGCGTCGATCGCAACCCTGGCGGCTTCCAGCACGAGCCGCTCGTCCTCGGCCGGGTTCGGGGCCAGCCCCGGCTCCCGGCGGCGGCGGGCGGCCACCGCCGCCATCAGCGGCGTGGTGCCGTCCTCCATGACGAACCGCGGGTCGGCGCCGCCGTCGGCCAGGGCCCGCATGACGCCGGGCTCGGCGAAGTGCCCGGCCAGCCAGAAGGCGGTGGCGCCGACCACGTCGTGCTGCAGCACGTAGTCGGGGCTGTTGCGCCGGCCCTGGCTGCCGCGGACGACCGGCGCGTTCGGGTCGGCGCCGCGCGCCAGCAGCGCAGCCGCCAGCGTCTCGTCGCCGCGCAGGGCGGCGGCGTGCAGGGCGGAGTAGCCCGCCTCGGCCGCGTGCGGGTCGGCGCCCTGCCCGAGCAGGAACAGCGCGAGCGCGGTATGGCCGCTGTGGGCGGCCACGACGAGGGCGCTCGTGCCCGTCGCGGCCGTGTCGTTCACATCGGCGCCGGCGGCCACGAGATGTCTCGCGGCAGCGAGGTCGCCCTGCCGGGCCGCGAACAGGAGGGGCGTGTTGCTGCCCAGCACGGTGTCGACCACCCCGACGGGGTTGAACCCGGCGGTCCGCGTGTGGATGCGTCGCGGCTGCGGGGCCGAGCGGGCATGAACGTCCGCCCCGAGCGCAATCAGCGTCTCCACGACGTGGGAATGCCGCTGGGCCACCGCCCACATCAGGGCCGTCTGCCCCCGCGTGTGCTCACGGGCGTTCAGGTCGGCCCCGTGGGCCGCGAGGAGGCGCACCGCCTCTACGGAACCGGTGCGCGACGCGGTCATCGACGCCGTCTCGCCCGAGGGCAGCGCGGCGTTCGCGTCGGCGCCGGCCGCCAGCAGGGCCGCGACGATCGCCTCGCTGCCGTTGAGGCAAGCCAGCCACAGCGGCGTGGCGCCGAAGTCGTTCGCCGCGTCGACGTCGGCACCGGCCCGGACCAGCGCGTCCGCCATCGCCGCATCGTCCCAGTGGGCGGCCCAGTGCAGGGCCGTCGCGCCGTCGGCCTGGCGGACGTTCGCCGAGACGCCCTGCTCGAGCAGGGCAATCACGCCCGCCGAGTCGGCCGCCCGGGCCGCATCGAGCAGCCTGACGTCCCGGGCGGCGGCGCCACCCCCCCCAAGGGCTAGCAGTGACGATACCAAGAGCGTCGATCCGGCCAACCTTCTTGCATGCACGCTTCGTCCTCCGCGGGCGGATAGTCTCCGTCCTGACTCGTGTTCAACTGGACCGATTAAGGATGGTGGTGTTTGGTGGCCCTGAACTCCGGGTCATGACTTCCCTGATGCGTCCGCTTCTTCCTTGAGGTTCTTCCCTGCAGGTCCGTAGCCGTGTGCGGCAAGAAAATCGGCGCGAGATCCGTACTTGAGCCCGATGAGCCAATTGACGGCCTGTTGGTCATGACCATCTGGTGCCCCATTTGCGCCCCGCGGCCGTTTCGGTTCCGCAGCCACACCAACACGTCGCCATCCTGCCTCCTGCACTTGCGCCGTGGACGTCGGTGAGCTCTGAGGCACCCGTGACCGTAATCGGGCCGCCGCTGACCCTCGGTCCGCGATTCGCTTCCAGTGGTTCGACCACCGCTGAGCGCAAACGACGTCACGGGTCGACCGTGATCTCCCCCACCATCCAGGGATGGTCCTCGCAGTGATAGAGGAACGTCCCCGGCTCGTCGAACGTGACGAAGTCCCACAGGCCCGGGTTCAGCGTGCCGAGGCTCCAGCTCCCGTCGCGCGCGGCCAGGGTGTGGGGGATCTCGCCGTTGTTGGTGAACCGGACTCGCGTGCCCGCGGTGACGCGCGCGCGGACCGGGTTGAAGTTGTACTCGTCGAACGCGTAGCGCCGGCCGCCGACCGAGCCGCGGGGGTTCTCGAGCAGGGTCGCGGTCTCGATCTCGTCGGTCTCGCGCGGGGCGGGGCCGCTCGGCCGATCGTCGACCGGCGGGTCGGGCGAGGGCTCGCCGCGGGCCGGCACCTCGCCGTCGAGGGTGAAGGCCCAGAGGGCGGGGCCCATCGGGATGACGATGTACTGCTGGCCGTCGAGCTCGTAGGCCGACGCCGGGCCGGGGCGCAGCCGCGAGCCTTCCTCGCTCGTCCGGAACGCCCAGCGGCGCTCGCCGGTGCGCACGTCGTAGGCCTCGACCTGTCCGCCCGGCGAGCCCCGGAAGAGCAGGCCGCCCGCGGTGACGAGGGGGCCGCTCGTGCCGAGGAACGCGGCGGGGAACTCGTTCTTCCACGCCACGCGGCCGGTCGCGGTGTCGACGGCGGCGAGCACCCCGACCGCGTCGGGCAGCGTGAGGTGGAACCGCGCGGTGTTCCACACGAACGGGTCCGCGAAGCGGCGCGCGCGGCCGACGTGGGCGCGCCCCTGCGCGTAGATGTAGCCGGTGTCGGGCGAGAACGCCAGCGGCGTGACGCGCACCAGCGGGATCGGCACCCCCGGCGCCACCACCGTCTGCTCGTCGACCGACGGCGGCGTGTAGCTGCTGCAGTTGAGCTGGAACGGCGGCGGCACCCGGTCGCGCCAGTACGAGCACTCGAAGAGGATGGTCTCGGTCTGGGTCGGGAACGGCTGCGTCGGCACTGTGAGCTGTTGCGGATCCTGCGGCACCTCGCGGTCCTCAATGGGCGGGAGGGGCTCGCCGGTCTCGCGGTCGAAGAGGAAGAGGTAGCCGTCGGCCCGCATCGCCGCCACCGCCTTGACCGGCTCGCCGTCGACAGTGGTGTCGTAGAGCAGGAGCGGTGTGGCGATGTCGGCGTCCCAGATGTCGTGGCGGACGACCTGGTAGTGCCACCGGCGCTCGCCCGTCTCCATGTCGAGGGCGAGGACCGAGGCGGTGAACAGGTTGTCGCCGTCGCGCAGCTCGCCGCCGAACATCGGCACCGGGTTGCCGGTGGAGAAGTAGACCATGCCGAGGTCCGGGTCGACGGTGCCGACGAGCCACACGCCGCCGCCGCCGTACTCCCACGAGTCGCTGTCCTGCGGCCAGGTCTCGTGGCCGAACTCGCCGGGGCGCGGCACGACGAAGAAGGTCCACGCCACCTCGCCGGTGTCGGCGTCGAGGGCGAGCACGCGGCCCTGGCCGCCGATGTCCCCGTTGGCGAGGCCCACGAACACCTTGCCGCGCGCGACCATCGGCGCGGTGGTCACCACCTCGCCCCGCGTCCGCTCCTCGCTGCCCACCCGGGTCGCCCAGACCAGCTCGCCGGTGTCGCGGCCGACGGCGATGACCTCGCCGCTGCGCGTGCCGAAGAAGACGCGGTCGTCGTCCAGCCCCACCCCCTGCCACGAGGGGACGCGTCCCGCCTCGGGGTCCGGCTCCCAGCGCCAGACGGGCTCGCCCGTCCGCGCGTCGAACGCGAAGACGTTGGCGCCGCCGGTCAGGTAGATCACGCCGTCGTCGACCACCGGCGTGGCGCGCGACGCGGCGCCGCCGGGGAGCGGCGTCACCCACGCGCCGCCGAGGCGGTCGACGGTGTCGGGCGACACGGCGTCGAGCGTCGTGTAGCGCGAGCTCGACCAGTTGCCGCCGGCGAAGGGCCAGTCGGTCGACGGGTAGCCGCGGCCCGGCTCGGGCGCCTGGGCGGCGAGGCCGGCCGCGAGGCCGGCGAGGACAACCGCCGACACCACCGTGACGACCGATGAGCCATGAAGTCGAGGCATGGTGCCCTCCCTGTCTACGGCTTCCGGCAGCCCGGCGAGCGCCGATGTGCCTATGCCGAGACGAGCCGGAGATCCTGTCCGAATGCCGCCGATCTGCCCGACGAGGCAGTTCGCGCTGGCTACAGGAGGGTCATCATGTCACAACTGTCCACGCTCGGCCGCTTCGACGGGTCCGAACCCCTGCCGATCCGCTTGTCGTGGTTCCGAACAGCCGCGACGGAGGCGAGGGCAGTCGCGGCGTCGTCCACGCCAGCGTTCGCGCGGGTCCGGCATATTCTCATCCTCTGGTTGGTGCTATTCTCGTTGGTGACAGGAGAACCGAGACGGATCCGAAGGGAGCCGAAACGTGCTGACCCTGAGCACAATCCTGCATCCGACCGACTGCACGGACAGCGCTGCGCGCGCTCTCGAGGTGGCGGCGCGGCTCGCGACGACCCATCGGGCGACGCTCGTGATTCTCCACGCCGAGGTCGTGCATGGCCCGAGCTCGCGCGAGATGGACGCGGGACTCGAAGACTACGTCGCGTCCGCCCGCCGCCTGGTGGAGTCCCTGGCGGACGAGAGCTCGACGGCCGCGCCGGTGCCGGTGGAAGTGGTGGAGGCGCGGACGTTCTTCGCCCACGACGCCATCACCGAAGTGGCCGCGAACCGTCACGCCGATCTCATCGTGATGGGTACGCACGGCCGCCGCGGACTCAACCGCCTGCTGCTGGGAAGCAACGCCGAACGCGTCCTTCGACAGGCTTCGTGTCATGTGCTGACCGTTCGCGCCGATGCAGGGGTCCCCGCCGGCGTGGAGTTCCGCGAGCTTCTCGTTCCCGTCGACTTCTCCGACGCCTCCAGACGCGGGCTCGACGGGGCCCTGGCTCTGGCCGGGAACGGGCGAGCACGCATCCACGTCTTCCACGCGATGGAGCCGCTGCCGCCCTGGGCCCGCTACGAGCTGGGCGGCGACCCCCGGGAGCGCGTGGAAGAACGGCTTCGCGCCTGGGTCGGCGACGCGCCGGGGGTTCACTACCACGTGACGAAGGGTCATGCGGCGGCAGAGATTGCTCGCGCGGCCGACGACCTGAAGGTGGATCTCATCGTCATGAGCAGCCGGGGCGCCACGGTCGCCGACTGGCTGCTCCTGGGCACGGTGACGGAGCGTGTCTGCCGCATGGCCGGCGTGCCGGTCCTCACGGTCCGACAGCAGCGCGGTGGAGGGGCCTCGGGCGCGGGCGCCTGACCCCGTCCGCCGCCCTTCGCCGGGAGACGAACGAGACGAGGAGGCGACGGTGGACCGAAGAACGCTCCTGAAGCTGGGCGGCATGGGCCTCGTGGGCGCCGGCCTGGGCGGCTGCTCGGCGCGGTCGGCCGCGCCAACGCGGGGGCCGGCACCCCAGCCGCGGCGGCCGCCGCTGCAGCTCGCGCCCGTGCGAGCCGACTGGGACCGGGTCATTCGCACCACCGTCGGCCTGCGCCCCCACCGCCCGTCGGGCTTCGTGCTGCGCGCCGACCGGCTCGACGACACCACCGTGATCCACAACTACGGCCACGGCGGCTCCGGCATGTCGCTCTCGTGGGGCACGGGGCGGATGGCGGCCGAGATGGCCCTCGCCCACGACAGCCGCCGGGCCGCCGTCGTCGGCTGCGGCGCCGTGGGCCTCACCGCGGCGCGACAGCTTCAGCGGCGCGGGTTCGCGGTGACCATCTACGCCATGTCGGTGCCGCCGAACACCACCTCGAACATGTCGTTCGCGGGCTTCACCCCCACCGCGGGGCTCGTCGACCGCGACCTCAGGACACCGGCCTGGGACGCCCAGTTCCGCGAGGCGGCCGAGATCTCGTACCGCGAGCTGCAGTTGCTGGCGGGCCGGGGATTCGGCGTCTCGTGGATCGACCGCTACGGTCTCACGGACACGCCCCCGGGCGCGGCGGGGGACGATGCCGAAGAGGACCGGGAACCGCTGCTTCCCGCCCATCTGAGCACCGGCGAGTTCACGCTCGGCCCCGGGGAGCACCCCTTCCCCAGCCGCTACGCGGTGCGGCGCAACCATCTCCGCATCGAGCCGTCCATCTACCTCGACGCGCTGGTCCGCGACTTCATCGACTTCGGCGGGCGCATCGAGATCCGCAAGTTCGACGAGCCGCGCGAGCTCGCGGCGCTGAGCGAGCCGCTGGTCGTCAACTGCACCGGGCTGGGCGCGCGCGAGCTCTTCGGCGACGACGAGCTGACGCCGGCCAAGGGGCAGCTCACCGTGCTCCTGCCCCAGGCGGACGTCGACTGGGGCATCCAGGGCGGCCCTCCCGACGGGGCTCCCCGCGGCGTCCTCGGCGTCCACATGCAGCCCCGCAGCGACGGCATCGTCCTCGGGGGCACGTCGGAGCGGGGCGTGTGGTCGCGGGAGCCCAATCAGGAGGCCATGCGGCTCATCGTCAGCGCGCACATGGCTGTCTACTCGGCGATGCGCGTCTGACTTGCGGTCGCCCCGTCGCCTCCAACGGCAGCGCGTCGCGGCAAGGCCGGGGTCGGCGTCGGTCAACCCAGCCTGGAAGCACGTCACTGACGACACAGATATGTTCTACAGTTGGCAGATAATGAGCTTCTCCGAGCACAAGCGCGATGAACGACCGGGAGTTCCTGCGACGTGTCAGGCGGTATGCGAAGAAGGCCGATCTGACGGTCCGGTTGCTGCCGGCCAAAGGCAAGGGAAGCCATGCCGTCGTTCAGGTCGGTTCGCACGGCACGACGCTGAAGCGGGGTGAACTGGGACCCGGCCTGCTACGGAAGATGCTCGAAGAACTGCATATCCGCAAGGAGGATTTCTGATGCAGTACAGCTACCCCTGTCGCATCGAGCCCGATGGAGACGGCTGGGTGGCATCCTTCCCGGACGTCCCGGAAGCGCTCACCGGGGACGGCGACTACGGAGAGACCGTCGAGCTTGCCGCCGATGCGTTGGTCACCGCATTGAGCCGCTGCTACGTGGAACGCCGCCGGGAACTGCCGCCGCCCGGCGCCCGCACGCCCGGCGAGATCCTGATCCGCGTGCCGGCTCTGGTTGCCGGGAAGCTGGCGCTGTACTCCACGATGCGCCGGAATCGAATCACCCGGGTCGAGCTGGCGCGGCGCCTGGCCGTGAGCGTGACGACCGCTCGCCGAATCGTCGATCCGCAGCACCGGTCGCATATCGAACAGGTGGAGCGCGCGTTGCGCGCCGTCGGCCGGGTGCTGGTTGTCGATGACCGCGCACCGGGCCGCGAGCACGGTCCCGCCGTCGATCTTCCAGGGACCGGCCTCCCGTCCGAGTAGTTCGAGGGCCGGCCCGAGCAGGCTCCTGATTCTCAGCCAGATGCCTCTGGCGGGCAGCGGGAGCGTCAGTCGTTCCATGCCGACCTGCCGTCGCTATCGCTCAGGGTAGCGCGGGTCGGCCCACTGGTTGATCTCCGCGATCCGCTCGGTCCACGGGAAGTCCGCCAGGTGCAGCGCGCGCACGAGGTCGCGGAACGTGTAGACGCGCTGCGCCCAGGCCTCGAAGAGCTCCGTGAAGGTGGCTTCCGTTCCCCACATGTAGATGATGCTCTTCTGGCGCCGGTCCGGCGCGTCCGTGTGGAAGGCGTCGTAGAACTCCCCGGTCGTCGGCGGCCGCACCCAGCCGCAGCAACTCCGGGCGATGCGCCACTCGACGGCATGGCTCCGGCGGCCGGTCAGGGCGGGATCGAGGCCGGGACACAGCCGGCGGAGCGCCTCCGGCGGGGCCTGGTCGTCGCTGAAGGCCTCGGCCGGCTTCAGCCTGCAGTTCCGAGCCTCTTCGTCGAACCGCCGGCGGCGTTCCTGCTGGTCCGTGGCCCACTCCACAAGAGCGGCGGATTCGGCCATCTCGGCCACCCAGGCGTCGTTTGCGGCCGTTTCCGACATTCGTCCCACTCCGCTACCGCCGCCCACGGTAACGCCCATTCCCGACCCTGTAGCGCCTTGCAGGCTCCGCTTCCACCGTCCGCCCGCGCACCATGATGGTCTGGGTGCTTACAGGGACTGGAGTACGGCAATGACCCGCGTCAATCGCTCCTTCACCGAGTCGATGTGTTGCGCGACAATCGCCGGGTCCATTGCCCAGCCTCGAGCTCCTCCCTCCCTGTCGTTGCCAACTCTCTCTGCGAAGCCGTCACGAGACATCTGCTGATACAGCTCGTCCAACCTGACTTGCGTTTCCTCCGGCAGTTCAACCCAGTTGACCTGTCCGATGGTGAATCCCTTGAGACCGTTCCAGGACGGGTTCATGGTCGGGAAGAGCCAAGCCACGGTGAGTGGATTCTTGTAACGCGTCGATCTGACGCTGATGGTCAGCGAGCTCTGCTTGCGGTCGACGATCGCGCCGCGTTTCTTGGCGGCAGCGATCAGCTGTTCCGCCGCGTGAACCGCGGTCTGGTCGGGCAGTTGCTCGCAGAACTGTTCCATTGTCAACCGGGTGCGCGGACCCGGCCGCAGCGGAGGAGGCGCCGCGGTGCGTCCAATTACCTGCGGCACGAGAGTACGCAGGGTTGCGCCCTGGAACTGCTTGATCTCAACCGCCAGTACCTCGATGCCGGGCATCTGTTCGTTCAGAAACTCCACCACACGCGCCAACTCGTCGGGAATCCGGTCGGCTACGAACAGGAGCCGGACGCGTTTGGCGGCAAGGTTTGTCGCAAGTTGACCCCAGAATGCCTGCACAATGGCATCCTGGTCGGTGTCGGCGTCCAGCTGCAGGAAGTCAAGCAGGGCATCATCGGCTTTGTCGCCGTGGCCGGCCTCGAAATCCCGCCGTACCGCAGCCATACCCATCGTCTTGGTGGCGTGGGCGGCGTAGTCCAGCATCTGGCCCACCACGGACCGGCGTATTTCGCTGTTGGAGCTGCGTTTCACTTCCACGAACGTCGGCACGGCGTCCTGGTCGAGCAACAGGTGGTCTACCGACCACCTGTTGGCGGAGTCCGGTGCGTCAGCGATTCCCTTCTCCCGGGTGACCAGCAACCAGCGCCGCGGATCGCCCGGGCGAATCTGCTCTCCGTCCAGCAGCTCGGGATGGTCGGCGATCAAGGCTTGCAGGATGTCCTCGGTGTCGAACGGCTTCTCGGTGAGGGGTTCCAGACTCCCCGCGTCCTTCATGACGTAGATTCGTTCCGCCATAATCGAGGTGCTCCCGCATTCGCAGACCGTTCCGGGTGGCGACACTGGCAGCCCGGGAATCGCCCCCGGAAATCGCCCCCCGGGTTCCGATTGCCGTCCAACACCGCACAGGAAGGGCCGGTGAGCGCGGGATCCATGCTCACTACCGCGTGAAGTCGTCGAGATCCCCGGTCGAACGGAGAATCAGAGAATCGAGCACGCCGAGGGTCGCCGCCAAATCCACACCGGCCCGCAAGAGCTGGGTGTTCGCGTCGGGGTCGAAGGCGGTCGCGCCAACTGACCGGCTGCCTCCGCGGATGAGAGCAACGTCTCCGCGACCCCTCCTCCCAACTTCCGCAGCTCTCCGGGCGCCTCCATCGATGCCATGGCCCCTACGGCAGCGCGTAGGCCACGAGCGAGCCGGGGAACCCCGTCTGGATGCTGCCGATCTGCACCACGATGTACTGCCTGCCCTCGTGCAGGTAGGTCATCATGCCGTACTGCCCGGGGGCGGGGAGCTCGACGCTGCCGAGGATCTCGCCGGTGTACTTGTCGCGGCCGTGCAGCAAGAGTGGGGCGTCGGGCACGATCTGGCGCGTCCCCTCGCTGAGCGAGCGGGTCTGCACGAGGAGGTCGCCGGTCACCAGTTGGATGGAGAAGCCGGCGCCCCCGACGTTCGGGATGTCCACGCCCGCGAGGCGCGGGTTCTCGCGGATGACCTGTGCGGTCTCGCCCACCGGCAGCGACCACGCCTTGTCGCCGGTGTTCATCTGGTAGGCGGTGAGCTGGTTGTCCATGGGCTTGTAGAGCCGGAGGCCGTCGATGCGGGGCAGGCCGGAGACCGAGACGAACGGCTCCTGCTCGGGGGTGGGCCGGCGGAAGCCGCCGGGCAGCCACGCGGCGACGGTGGTGCCGGTAGTGGGGGTCGAGTTGGGGGTGGCGCCGCCGGGGCCGGGGCGGGCGTAGTCGGGGTTGTCCTCGTCGACGCCGCCGGTGGGCCGCATGAACGACGGGGCGTTGCAGCTCCGGCGGTGCGAGTTGAACATCATGCCGGTGCTCGGGTCCGCGACCGGCGGGTGTGGGATGACGTTGCCGCCGCCCTGGCAGCCGACGTTGTTGTAGAAGTCGTTGGTGTGGTTCTCGGGGAGCGCGGGCACGTAGAGGCCGCCGACCCGGTAGTGCTCGAGGATGGCCAGCGCCTCCTGCCGGAGCTCGGGCGTGTAGTCGATGACGAACTCCTCGGTCAGCCCGGTCAGCACGATGGGGTCGACGGGCTCGGGCCACGTCGGATAGGGCTGCCGGGGCGAGGTGTAGTTGCCGGGCACCTCGGTCTGGATGACCTCCCGGTCCTCGATGGGCCAGATGGGCTCGCCGGTCTCCCGGTTGAAGGCGAAGACGAGGCCCTGCTTGGTGTTCTGGATCAGCGCCGGAATCTCCTCGCCGTCCACCGTCAGGTCCATCAGCATCGGGGGCGTCGGCAGGTCGTAGTTCCACTGGTCGCTGCGGTGGATCTGGAAGTGCCAGCGACGCTCGCCGGTCTCGACGTCGAGGGCGAGGACGGAGCCGCCGAACAGGTTGTCGCCGGGCCGGTGGCCCGCGTAGCTCTGCACGGTCGAGGCGTTGGTCACGAGGTAGACGAGCCCCAGCTCGGGGTCGGCCGAGGCCGGGGCCCACGTCGACATGTCGCCCGACCACTGCCAGGCGTCGTTGTGCCACGTCTCGTGCCCGAACTCGCCGGGGCGGGGGATGGTGTGGAACTTCCAGAGCACCTCGCCGGTGGCGGCGTCGACGCCCATGATGTCGCCGGGCACGTTCTCGATGCGGGTCTGCCCGTAGCTCGGCTGGTGGCCGACGAGCACCACGACCACGCCGTTGACGACGATGGGCGGGGCCGAGGCGGTGACCATGCCGAGCTCGCGGGGAATGCCGTAGCCGGGGTCGTAGCTGGCCGCGCGGTCGACCCAGCGCCCCCAGTCCTCGACGAGGGGCGGGATGAGGTCGAGGCCGCCCGACGGCGGGAAGCCGTCGAGGGGGATCCGGCGGCCCCAGTTCTCCAGCGGCCGGCCGGTCTCGGCGTCGAGCGCCCACAGGAAGAAGGCGGGGCTGGTGACGAAGATCACCCCCCGGCCGTTCACCTCGGCGTAGGCGACGCCCTTGCCGTAGGCCTGCCGGGGCGAGCGCAGGTGCCGCACGGTCTCGGGCTCGCGGAAGGTCCACAGCGTCTCGCCGGTGGCCGGGTCGATGGCCACCACCTGCCGGCGCGGAGACGCCACCGTATAGAGGACGCCGTCGACGTAGATCGGCGTGGACCGGTTGAAGTAGTCGAGGTTGGGGCCGTAGTTGTCGCCCCGCCAGATCCAGGCGACCTCGAGGTCCGAGAAGTTGTCGCCGTCGATCTGGTCCAGGGCCGACGAACGGGTGTGCCCGGCGTCGCCGCCGAGGTAGCGCCACTCCCCGTTCTCGGTCCCCGTCAGGCGCTGGGCCGAGGCCGCGGCGGCCAGCAGCAGCACGGCGGCGCCAGCGGCAACGAGACTCGAAGCACGCGACGTGAAGCGTTCAGGCATGGTGTCTTCCGTTTCACTCGTCGGAGTGTTCAACGTCCGTCCTGCAATTCGCCGTCATCCTACCGCGTCCGGGAGCGGGGGTCCAAGGAACGGCGCCCCCCCGGAACGGCACCCCCCGGGACCGTAGCCCGAGACCCGCGGGCGCCTGCCGCGCCGACTCGCCGCCTCCACCGGGGTCGGCGCCCTCAGCCCGGCGATGTTTGCGAAGCCGAGGCCACGACGCATCGCGGCCTCCCCGCGACGAGCGCACTGCCGCCGTCGCTCGCATCGTTCGACGCCGGCCGCGCCGCAGTGTGCGGGTGCGGGTGCGGGAGGAAAGTATGCGGCGTGCCCAGCCGCGGCCACCGGGTGACGGCGGCAGGTCGAACCGGGCCGGAAGGGGGCATGATGCCGGTCCCCGGCCCCGAGCGCGGAGCGCGTGCTCTACGCCTTCGCCCGAGCTACCTGTCGACGATGAACGCCGGCTCCACGTCGAAGGCGGCCAGATTGCGCGCGTCCCGGCTGAACTCGACGCCCACGAGATGGATGGGCCGACCGAGGCCGCGGTACTTGTCGGCGTAGCACTTCTCCTTCAACTGCGCCAGGGCCGCGCCCTCCCCGGCCGTCTCGACCACCTTGAACTCGAACAGGTACACGGCGCCGCCGAAGCGCACCGCCATGTCCAGCCGGCCGTGGCTGCTCGCGTCCTCGACGGTGACGTCCAGGCCCGCCGCCGCGAAATACGAGTAGAAGACGCTGGCGTAGTAGCCCTCGTAGCGCGCGATGTCGCTGTTGGTGTACCAGGCGTAGGGAATGCTCGCGAAGAACGCCTGGAAGAGCGTTTCCAGCCCCGCGAAGTCGCCGGCTTCCAGGAGCCGGTACAGCCGGACGCCGTTCGCCGTCTGCCTCGACGCGTCCTGCACCAGGCAGCGCAGCAGGCTCCGGTTCAGGCTCTGCCGAACCTCCCGGTTGGGATAGCCGAGTCGGTAGAGACGCTCTCCCCCCACGTCCTCCACGGCCCGGATGGTCAGGTAGCCGGTCTGGAACAGCAGCGCCTCGGTGGCGATGGCGCCCATGTCGAACGCCGACAGCAGGTCGCTGCCCGCCATCAGCCCATCCAGCGCCGGCGAGCTGACACGGCGCTCGTAGAGCGTCTCGGCCAGGAACGCGGGCGTGCCGGTCTCGAACCACCAGGCGTCGAACCGGCGGTTGTCGAAGAGCAGCAGGATGTCATACGGGTTGTAGACCCGGTCTTCGCCGAGCCAGCCGTAACCGTTGTACCAGTCGCGGATGGCGTCGCGGTCCAGCCCCGGGAGCTCCGGAGCGAACACCGCGTCGAGGTCGGCATCGGTGTAGCCGCAGATCGACGAGTACCGCGGGTCCAGGGTGATGTCCCTGAGGTTGTTGAGCCCCGAGAACGGGCTGACCTTGGAGAACTTGCTGACGCCCGCGAGCAGGCTGAATCGGACGTGCGCGTCGCTGGACTTGATGGCCGAGTACAGCCCGCGCAGATAGCCGCGGTTGCCCCGGGCCATGTCGGGGGTATCGAGCGCATCCAGGATCGGCTTGTCGTACTCGTCGACCAGCACGACGACGGCTTGCCCGGTCTGTCGCTGCAACGCCCGGATCAGATGGCGGAACCGGACCGGCGCGGTGTCGTAGCGCGGCTCGATGCCGGCCGCCTCCGCCGCGTCCTCGAGCTGCGCCATCACGTCCTCGTGGAGGCCCCCGGGCTCCTGGTAGCTGCCCGCGCCGAAGTCGAGCCGCAGGACGGGATGCCGGACGGACCAGTCCCAGTCGCCGTGAATGGCCAGCCCCTCGAACAGCGCCCGGTTGCCCTCGAACAGCTCCTTGATCGTGTCCAGGAGCAGGCTCTTGCCGAAGCGCCGCGGGCGCGACAGGAAGTAGTGCTTCCCTTCCGCGAGCAGCCGCCGGACGTAGGCGGTCTTGTCGACGTAGTAGCACCCCCCTTGCCGGACCTCCCGAAACGTCTGCATGCCGACAGGCAGTCTGCGTCTGGTCATGGCCCAACGTCGACGTGTCATCATAACTTGCGGGCGGTCGGGACCGCCGCGGCCGCAAGACACTCCGGGAGCCATCACCGCGGACCATCCTGCAACGACGTACGAGGGGCCGCTCGGCTCGCGGATCCACGCGCAACTGGCTGTACCCCGCCCGCGGCGGGATGCGTTCGAGCCGGGCGTCGGGGGTGGAGCACCGC
>JAJEFC010000229.1 GCA_022820675.1 Vicinamibacteria bacterium
CGCCGGCGCGCGGCTACATCTCCCGGCGGACGGCGCTGCCCCAGAGCCGCTCGAGCGCGTAGAAGCGTCGGGTGTCCGGGGTGAACACATGGACGATGAAGTCGAAGCAGTCGATCAGCACCCAGTTGGCTTCCGTGTAGCCCTCGACGTTCGAGGGCCGCACGCCGACCGCCTTGAGCCTGGCGATTATGCCGTCGACTATCGCGGTGACCTGCCGCGCGCTGTGGCCCGAGCAGATCAGGAAATGGTCGGTGAAGGCGTCGGACTCGCGCAGGTCCAGGACCAGCAGGTCGTCCGCCTTCCGATCTCTCGCCGCTTCGACCGCATCGAGCAGCGGTTCCGGCAGCGATTCCGTCGCCGTTCCGGGCGAAGCCGCCTCGTGGTCAGTCATGCAACTCTCTTGCCGGCGGGTCGCCCACGTAGAGCCGCCGGCGGTCGATGTACGCGGCCACCGCCGCGGGCACGCGTTCCTCCAGCGGACATCCGTTCGCCAGGCGCGTGCGGATGTCGCTCGACGAGATGTCCGGCGTGTCACCGCCGATCACGAACACGACCGGCGTGCGGAGGACCTCTTCCGCCGGCGGATCCGTGTCGTTCGCGAGCACCCGCAGACGCGGCCGCACCGCCGGGAGGGCATCGGCGAGCGACGCCGCCGGGTATCCCGGACGGGAGACGACCACGAAGTGGGCGGCGTCGAGCAGGCGCGGGTAGTCGTGCCAGGCGGCGATGTCGGCGAAGGCGTCGGCCCCGACGATGAAGTACAGGGACGTGCGGGGATGCCCCCGCTCGTGGAGCCGGCGCAGGGTCGTTGCGGTGTAGGAGGGGCCGTCGGTCGTCAGCTCCAGGTTGCACGGCTCCAGGAACGGGTCGTCCTGCGCGGCGAGGGTCACCATGGCCAGCCGGTCGGCGTCGCCGGCCCGGGCGGGCCGCTTCCGGTGGGGCGAGAGCCGGGAGGGCAGCAGGAGCACGCGGTCGAGCCGCAGGCGCCGCCGCGCCACCGACGCGGTGGCGAGGTGACCGCGGTGAACGGGGTCGAATCGCCCTCCCAGGATGCCGGTGCGCCGGGCTGTCTCGCTCATTCGGGCTTGGCCCGCCAATCGTCGCCCGACGGTCTCGCCCGGCCCCCGGCCACCCCCCCGGGGGCCAGCCCCGTTCCACCCCGCGGACTCCTGCCCCGCCAATCGTCGCCTGACGGTTCCGTCTGCCGCCCGACCGACCCTCCAGGGGCCCGGCCCGCGCGGTAGCGCGGGCTCCTGGTCGCGGCTTCGCCGTCGGAGTCGCGGAAGCGGGCCCAGACGGCCTCGAGAAGGCCGGCGACCCCCTCTCCGGTGACCCCGGAGATCGCGTGCAGGTCCACCCCGCGGCGTCGCGCGAGGGCGCGGAGCCGTTCGAGCCGGTCCGGTTCGTCGAGGGCGTCGACCTTGTTCGCCACCACGACCTGGGGCTTGTCGGACAACCGTTCCCGAATCCCGTCGCCGGCGCCGTCGTCGCGGAAGGAGGCCAGCTCGCGGCGGACGACCTCGTAGTCCTCGCACGGGTCCCTCCCGCTGAGCGACGAGACGTCGACCAGGTGCACGAGGACGCGGGTGCGCTCGAGGTGGGCCAGGAACCGGTCCCCGAGGCCGTGCCCGGCGTGGGCGCCTGCGATCAGGCCGGGGACGTCGGCGACCACGAAGCTCCGGTCGTCGCCGAGGTCGACCACGCCGAGGTTGGGGCTCAGGGTGGTGAAGGGATAGTCCGCGATCTTCGGCCGCGCGGCGGAGATGCGGGCGATGAGCGTCGACTTCCCGGCGTTCGGGAAGCCCACCAGCCCCACGTCGGCGAGAAGCTTGAGCTGGAGCCGGAGCTGCCGCTGCTCTCCCGGCCGGCCCGGCTCGGTGCGCCGCGGGGCCTGATTGGTGGCGCTGACGAAGCGCCGGTTGCCGCGGCCCCCGCGGCCCCCGCGGGCGACGATCACGCGCTGACCCGGCTCGACGAGGTCCGCCAGCTCCACGAGCGCGTCGTCACGGTGCTCGAAGGCGACGGTGCCCGGCGGGACCTCGAGCTGGAGGTCCCGGCCGTTGCGGCCCGTGCGTGTGGACCCGCTGCCGTGGGCGCCGCGCTGCGCCGTGTAGGTCGGATGGAAACGGTAGTTGACGAGCGTGTTCAGGTGGGGGCTGGCGACCAGGTAGACCGAGCCGCCGTCGCCGCCGTCGGGTCCACCCCGAGGCGCCGACTTCTCGCGACGAAAGCTCAGGCACCCGTGCCCGCCGTCACCGGCGGTCACGTGGATGTCGACCTCGTCGACGAACATGCCTGAAGGAGTACGGATTCCCGACCGTCGGTCTGCGATTGGCCGCGTCCGCGGGGCGCGGCAGGACGCCGACCCCCGGCCCGCCCATCGTCGCCCGCGGCTCCGCTCGGCGTTCAACCAAACCTGCAGGAGTCCGCGACGTTCCAGCCCGGAGAGCGCCGCCCGCGGCTCCGCTCACCGCCCAACCAACCCTGCTGGGAGTCTGCACCGTTCCACGGCGCGGACTCCTAGGGCGCAGACTCCAGCGGCAACACGCTGATGGCCCGTCCCCGGCCGCCGTGGTCCTCGAATCGCACGCGGCCGGCAATCTTGGCGAAGAGCGTGTCGTCCTTGCCGATGCCGACGTTGAGGCCCGGGCGGAACCGCTGTCCGCGTTGCCGCACCAGGATCGAGCCGCCGGTGACGATGTTGCCGTCGAAGCGCTTCACTCCCAGACGCTGGGCATTGCTGTCACGGCCGTTTCGCGAGCTGCCCTGTCCCTTCTTGTGCGCCATGACTGCCTCAGTCGGAATCGGAGATGTCGCTGATGCGGACCCGGGTGAGGTCGGCGCGATGTCCGCGCGTGCGCCGCATTCCCTTGCGCCGCTTGTGTCTGAACACCCGGATCTTCGACCCGCGGTCGTGAGAGTCGACGAACCCGGTGACGGTGGCTCCGGGCACGGTGGGGTTGCCGGCGGCGACCGAGCCGTCGTCCCGGCCCACCAGCAGCACCTGATCGAACGTGACCGACTCCCCGGGCTCCTTGCCGATCCGGTCGATATCGAGAACCTGCCCCGGCTCCACCCTGTACTGGTGTCCGGAGGCCTGAATGATGGCGTACACGCGCTTGGACCTTTCGTTCGACTGCGGAGGCGCTCGGGCACCTCGTACCAACGCTACAGGGTACTCGCGACCGGCGTGCCTGTAAAGCCGGCTCAGCGGAGCAGGGTGCGGGTTCCCCGTACGCTCTGCGTGCTGAACGCCCCGAGCACGGACGGCAGCAGCCGGTCCATCAGCTCGAAGTAGGACGACAGGGCGGGCGTGTTCTGCGACGCGTCGTAGAGGATCTCCTCGCGGTGTCGCTCGGTGTAGAGCGTCGTTCCGTCGGAGCCGTCGATGAAGATGAACTTCGGGCTCAGGACGAAGCCGCGGCGGTCGCGATAGGTGCGCATGGGCACGGTGCGGCGGCGCCCGAACGAGTCGTAGACCTCTCGCTGGCTCGTCACCATGCCCGAACGGGCGTGCGGAGAGAAGTAGATGGTGCCGGTCAGGATGAGCGGATCCTGGTACTCCTCGCCGAGATCGCGCCAGAACCCGATGTTGGCGAAGATCGTCTCGTAGCTCTCCAGATCCTCTTCGCTCATCGAGTCGTCGTCCTCGATGGGCTCGACGTCGTCGGACCCTTCTGCCGGCGCGAAACCGTCGGGGGCGGAGTCGCCGCGCGGCTCCGGCCCGCCTCCCTGCTCGGCCGCGATCTCGAGCAGCGGCAGGACGTCGGCGTCGACGACCTGCAGGTCCGAGTTGCGGCGGAGCTGGCTGCGGAGCAGCCGGGCCGTCTCGAGGTTGGCGTCGACGTCTTCCGAGCCGCCGGAGACGAAGCCGGCAATCAGCACCCGCTGGAACCGCGAGATGTCCAGCTTCGGCGTCAGCGGCGTCTCGATGGCGACGTCGTAGAACGAGGTGCACCCGGCGAGCAGCCCGACACAACCGAGACTAGCGAGAGCTTTGGCTGACACGGTCACTCACTTCCAGGAAGAGGTCGTAGTTCTGCTCGATGGCCAGGTTGTCGGGCGCGAGGTCGAGGGCGGTCTCGTAGGCCTCGCGCGCCTGGTCCAGGAGCCCCTGCTGCTCGAAGGCGATGGCCAGGTTGTTCCAGGCCTCGGCGTAGGTCGGATCGATGTCGACGGCGCGCTCCCAGCGGAAGATGGCCTCGTTCCAGAGGCCGCGCCGGGCCACCTCGATGCCGAAGTCGACCTGCGCCTGCGCCTCCGACCGGTCCTGGGCGCGGGGCGTGGTCGCGCCGCAGGCGATGACGAGGGTCAGTACGGCAAGTGTCGTTCGCATCCGCTCGAATCCACTATAGCCAGTCGTCCACCGTCGACGCAAGCCTGCAGCCCGTGGGGAAAGCCCCGCGTTGCGTCGAGAGCGGCGAGGCGCCCGCCTGACAAGGCGTGAGGAGGGCGCATGTTGGGCATATGTAACCGACGAACAACGCAGCCGGCAGTCTGCGCCGGTCACGGCGCAGACTGCCGGCAGGCGTGGCTGGGCGGCAATCGGAGCCGAAGGCGACGCTTGCCGGGCGCAGGCGGGATGCATCGCCGCTCGAATGCAGCGGGGACTTTCCCCACGGGCTGCTGAGCGCGGGGGAGGCTCGAAACGCGGGGTGGAGCCCCGCGGCAAGGCCCCGCGGTATACTGCGGAGCAGGTCGGGCACGCCGGTTGCGCGTTGAACGCGGTCGGGGTGCCGTTCGCCGGGCGGATCCGTCCGGGCGTCTCCTCAGCTCAACGCCGTTTCATCGGCGGTGCCGTCGTGCGATGCGCGGTGGGGTCGCTCGCGGCCCGATCCGCCGGGCCGTGGCGCCGCGGCCCCGGGAGGCGAGGACGATGACGCTCGACGACTGGGTCGCCCTGGCCATGCTCTGGTGGCGCGGCCGCGGCCGCCGCGCCATCGCGAGCTGGCTCTCGGACCCGCACGGCGCCGCCCGCCTCGGGCGCGCGTCCGATGCCGCGCTGCCTGCCGTGGTCGCGGGAATCGCTCCCCGGTTGGCGAGCCCCGGGCGGTTGTCGGCGGCGCGGGACCGGGCGGGGGCCGCCATGGCCGCGGCGACGGCCGTCGGCATCGAGGCGGTTCCCTGGCCGGACCCGCGGTATCCGGCGTTGCTGGCCGCGATTGCGGACCCGCCCCCGGTCCTGTGGCTCCGCGGCGACCTGACCGCCCTGAACGGACCGGCGGTTGCGGTCGTCGGCTCTCGCGCCGGCACGGCCTACGCTTGCGAGGTCAGTCGCAACCTCGCAGCCGATCTCGCGTCGAGAGGGGTCGCCGTCGTCAGCGGGCTGGCGCGGGGGGTCGATTCCGCCGCGCATCGGGGCGCGCTCGCGGCGGGCGGGCGGACGATCGCGGTGCTCGGGTCCGGCGTCGACATCGTGTATCCGCCCGAGCACGCGGGCCTCGCGGGCGAGATCGCGGTGCGCGGTCTGCTCGTGAGCGAGCTTCCGCCGGGGACCACCCCGCGTCCGGCCTACTTTCCGTTGCGCAATCGCCTCATCAGCGGCCTGTCCCGGGCGGTGGTCGTGGCGGAGGCCTCCGAGCGCAGCGGATCGCTGATCACCGCCCGGCTCGCGCTCGAGCAGGGTCGCGACGTGATGGCGGTGCCGGGGAACGTGCTGACGGGCCGGAACCGCGGGGCCCATGCCCTGCTCAGGGACGGCGCCCGGATCGTCGAGACCGCGGACGACGTCGTCGAGGAGCTCGGCCTTCCGGTGGGCGGCGCGGCGGGAGCGGCCGGTGGGGCGGGGCCTCGGGACGACGCCGGACCCGGGGACGCGCCGGACCCCATCCTGCGCCACATGGACGCGGGAGAGGTCTACGGGGTCGACGACCTCGCCGCCCGGAGCGGCCTCGACAGCGCCTCGCTGCTCGCCCGGCTCACGGACCTGGAGCTCCAGGGGCGGATCGCCCGCGCCGGCGCCGGCCGGTTCGTGCGGGCCGGGATGGTAACTTAGGGCTCGTTGCTTCGGAGAGTCCGGAGCGGCTGGCCGCGCGCCGGGCGCCGCCGCGGGCGACGGAGGGCGGGGCACGAGGCGGGAGGCGCCGCCGGCGGG
>JAJEFC010000201.1 GCA_022820675.1 Vicinamibacteria bacterium
TGACGGCCCCGCATCGCCAGGCGCGCCGGCCAGCCGGCCAGGCCCGGGCGCCGTTCGAGGTCGAGCAGCCGGGTGCGGCGCCGGGCCGCCGCGTACCGCGCCGCGGTCCGCAGCCGTTCACCCAGCCGGTCGATGCGTTCCACGAGCTCGCCGCGCCCCGCCACCACCAGCTCCGCCGCGGCCGACGGGGTGGCGGCGCGGACGTCGGCCACGAGGTCGCTGATGGTGACGTCGATCTCGTGGCCGACGGCGGAGATGACCGGCACCTCCGCCGCCGCGACGGCCCGGGCCACCCGCTCCTCGTTGAATGCCCAGAGGTCCTCGAGCGAGCCGCCGCCCCGCCCCACGATGACCACGTCGACCCCGTCCTCGCGGGCGAGCCGCCGGATGCCGCGGGCGATCTGGTCGGCCGCGCCCTCGCCCTGCACCCGCACCGGGCGCAGCACGACGTGGGCGGTGCGGTGGCGCCGCCCCAGCACCTGCAGGATGTCGCGCACCGCGGCGCCGTCGAGCGAGGTCACGACGCCGATCTGCCGCGGCAGGACCGGCAGCGGACGCTTCCGCTCGCGGTCGAAGAGCCCCTCCGCGTCGAGCTTGCGCTTCAACTGGTCGAACGCGAGCTGCAGCGCTCCCCGGCCCTGCGGCTGCAGGTGCTCGCAGACGATCTGGTACTCGCCCTTCGGCTCGTAGACGGTGACCCGGCCCCGGGCGACGACCCGCAGCCCGTCCTCGGGCGCGAAGCGCAGGTAGCGCGCCGCCGACCGGAACATCACCGCCCGGATCTGGGCGCCCTCGTCGCGCAGGGTGAAGTACACGTGCCCCGTCTTCCACAAGCGGCAGTTGGCTATCTCGCCCTCGACCCACACGCTGGCGTGCGCCGACTCCAGCAGCGTCCGGATGCGGCCGGTCAGCTCGCTGACGGTGACGACCTGCCGCGCCGCCCGGCGGCCGGGCGGGGGGGCGTCGAAGGGCAGGGTGGGGTTGGCGCTCACGAGGGGCGCGGCGCCGGCGGCGCCTCCAGGTCGGCGGGGGTCAGGCTCAGCCGCTCGATGGCCGTCGCGCGTCCGGTGGCGGCGTCGGCGGTCACGAGGACGCCGTGCAGGCGCGGGTCGCCGCGGGCGGTGTCGAAGCGCCCCGGCAGGGCGGTGAGGAACCGGCGCAGCACGACCTCCTTCTCGACCCCGAGCACCGAGTCGTGGGGCCCGGTCATGCCCACGTCGGTGATGTACGCGGTGCCCTTCGGGAGCACCCGCTCGTCCGCCGTCTGCACGTGGGTGTGGGTGCCCACCACCGCCGTCACCTCGCCGTCGAGGTGCCAGCCCATGGCGATCTTCTCGGAGGTCGCTTCGCCGTGGAAGTCGACGAGGATGACGCGGGCGGTGTCGCGGACCGCCTCGAGCTCGCGCCGCACCACCGCGAACGGGTTGTCGAGGGGGGCCATGAACACGCGCCCCATGACGTTGATCACCCCGACCTGCTCGCCCGACCGGGCGGTGACCACCACGTGACCGGCCCCGGGGACCCCGTCCGGGTAGTTGGCGGGGCGGATGAGGCGCGGCTCGAGCTCGATGTAGTCGAGGGCCTCCTTCTTGTCCCAGATGTGGTTGCCGGAGGTCATCACCTCGATGCCGTGGTCGCGCAGGCTCTCGCCGATCTCGCGGGTGATGCCGTTGCCCCCCGCCGCGTTCTCGACGTTGGCGACCACCAGATCGACGCCGTGCCGCTCGACGAGCGCCGATACGCCGCGCCGGGTCAGGGCGCGGCCGGCCTTTCCGACGATGTCGCCGATGAACAGGATCTTCATGGAATCGGTGCGGCCATGGCATCGGTGCGGCCGTGGAGCCGTCGCGGGCGGCCTGCTCGACCAGCCCGCCAATCCTCGCCTTCGACTCCGCCTGGCCCCCGGCCAACCCGCCTGGAGTCCGCGCCGTTCAACGGCGCAGACTCCGGGCGGTTCGCCAGCCGCCCCTGCCGTGCCGCGCCTTCCTCCCGGCCGTGCGGAGCTCTTCCGACCGCGGGACGCTCACCGGCCGCTTCGGGTCTCCGGTGCCGACTACGGACATGTGATCCACGGCGCCCGCATGGTGGTGCAGCGGACGGTATTCGTCGTGGCCCGGCGGGGCTGGTTCTTCGTCCCCCGCATCGGGTCGCGCCTCCATTCCATGATTGCACAGGATGGCCGCCCGCCGAAGAAGCTATATGTTGAGCGTTATATTATAAGATTTGATTATTGACAAATGCTAATTTTTGGCTGTACTATTCGAACCCGCAATGAACGGTCCTGCGGCCGTTCCGTCCGAGAGCCAATCCGTGCCGCCGGGGCCACCGCAGCCTGCCCGGCCGTGACGACGAGCGAGAGTCAAAGGATGCCTCCATCCCCGACCCCGAGAGTGCCGGGGCCGATGGCCGCGGTCGACGCCCGGGACATCGTGACGGTTCAGGATTCCCACGGCGGCCTCACCGTCTACTTCCAGGACCGGCCGACCCACTACCTGCTCGACGGCGAATGGTACCGGGCGGTCCCGCTCGCCGGGAGGCCCGCACCGCCTCCCGCCCCGGCGCCGGAGGCGACGCCGGCGTGACCTCCGCGCCCTCACCGCCGGTTCGTTCGCGGATGGGCCGAAGCGGGCCCGCGGCGGCCCCACGGTCGACGCGGCGGCGCCTTTTGGAGTACGATCCGGCTTCATGGACGACGATTTCGACGGCCTGTCGGAAGACCGGGACGAGCCGGCCGGGGCCCCCCAGCCCGTTCCCATGCCGCGCATTCCCGACGAGCCGATGCCCCCGGTGGAGAACCGGTTCCTGTTCGTGGACGTGGCCGCGCAGCGCGCGAAGCAACTGAGGCGCGGGGCCCTGCCCCGGCTCGAGCCGTTGCGGCCCGACCCCGAGACCGGCGAGCGTCCGGACGTGTCGATCCGCCTCGAACGCGTGGCCATGGAAGAAGTCGAGCAGGGCCTCGTCGTCTACGAGCTGCCGGAGGCCATCTCGTGAGTGACATTCAGTCGGTCTTGCTGGGGTTGCTGCAGGGGCTGGGCTTCTCGACCGTCTTTCTCCTCGCCGTGTTCCTGGGGTTCTGCGTCCTCGTCGGCCTCACCAAGCTCCGGCCCATCGACAAGCGCAGCCGCGTCGTGCGGAGCCTCGACGACCGCCTCGGCTCCGGGTCGCGCTATCTTCCGCCGAGCGTGCCGCGGGGGCCCGCCGACCAGCTCAAGACTCCCGAGCTGCTCGAACAGTCCGCCAGCCAGGAGTGATCGACCGCGCGCCGGCCACGCCCGGGGCTCGCGGCCCGGACGCGCCACCGTGCCTCGCCGGCATCTCGCCGGTGGGATGAAGCACCGTCCCATCCCCGATTCCGGAGAATTCGTTCTCGGTCCGGCTCATGGCCGAGCCGACCTCGCAGGCGTACGCGCCGTCCTGCTCGGATTCCGGAGAACGCCGCCCGCGGTCGGGCCGTCCGCGGTCGGGCTCGCGGCCGAGCCGACCTCGCAGGCGTGCGCGCCGTCCTGCTGGGATTCCGGAGAACGCCGTCCGCGGGGGGGGCTCACCGCCGAGCCGACCTTGCCGTCCGCGCCGTCCTACGAGGCGGGCGCCTCGTCGCGGGGCATGCCGGCGCCGGCGGTCGGGGGCTCGCGCCACCACGGCGCCTGCTCCTCGTACGCGGCGCCGATTCCGAGCAGCGTCACTTCGTCGAAGGCGCGCCCGATGAGCTGCAGGCCCACCGGGAGCCCCGCGTCGTCCCGCCCGCAGGGCAAGCTGACGGCGGGCAGCCCGGTGAGGTTGGCGCTGGCCGTGAAGACGTCTCCCACGTAGAGCTGCAGCGGGTCGTCCGCGCGTTCGCCGAGCCGGAACGCGGTGGTCGGGGTGGTCGGCATGGCGACGGCGTCGACCCGCTCGAAGGCGGCGTCGTAGTCGTCGCGGATGAGCGTCCTCACCTGCTGCGCCTTCAGGTAGTAGGCGTCGTAGTAGCCGGCGCTGAGGGCGTAGGTCCCGAGCATGATGCGCCGCTTGACCTCGTCGCCGAAACCGTCGCGGCGCGTCCGGTCGTACATCCGGTCCAGCGTCGCGTCCTTCTCGTCGAGGGGCGCGCGGTAGGCGTAGCGCACCCCGTCGTAGCGGGCCAGGTTGGAGCTCGCCTCGGCCGGGGCGACGATGTAGTACGTGGGCACCGCGTACTCGGCGTGGGGGAGCGCGACGTCGACGACGGTCGCCCCCATGTCCTTCAGGGCGTCGACGGCGGTCGCGAACGCGGCGGCGACGCCGGCGTCGACCCCGTTCTCGAGTATCGCCCAGGGCACCCCGATCGTCGGTCTCCGCATCGGTTCGGCCGCACCGGCGCCGCAGTCGGGGACCGCGGCGTCGGCCGACGTGGCGTCGCGGGGGTCGGGGCCGGCCATGGCCTGCAGCACGGCGGCGGCGTCGGCCACCGTCAGCCCGAACGGCCCGATCTGGTCGAGCGACGAGGCGAACGCCAGCAGCCCGTAGCGCGACACCCGCCCGTAGGTCGGCTTCAGCCCGACGATGCCGCAGAACGCGGCGGGCTGGCGAATCGAGCCCCCGGTGTCCGAGCCGAGCGCCACCGGGGCGAGCCGCGCCGCCACCGCCGCGGCCGAGCCGCCGCTCGACCCGCCGGGGACGCACGCCGGGTCCCACGGGTTCCGGGTCGGGCCCGTCACCGAGTGCTCGGTCGTCGACCCCATCGCGAACTCGTCGCAGTTGGTCTTGCCGACGACGACGGCCCCGGCCGCGGTCAGCCGCTCGACGACGGTCGCGTCGTAGGGCGGGACGTAGCCGGCGAGGATGCGCGACGACGCCGTGGTCGGGAGCCCGCGGGTGCAGATGTTGTCCTTGACCGCGATCGGCACCCCGAGCAGGGGCAGGTCCGGCGCGTCGGGCCCCCGCCGGTCGAGCGCCGCCGCCCGCGCGAGGGCCGGCTCGGCCGCGGTGTGGTTGAAGGCCCGCAGGTCCCCGTCGCGGGCCGCGATGCGGCCGAGAAACTCGGTGCACACGTCGACCGCGGTCGCGCCGTCGCGCAAAGCGGCCCGGACGTCCGCGATGGTCGCGAGCGAGGAGAGCTCCATCAGCCGATGACCTTGGGCACCCTGAACAGCCGTTCCCCCCCGTGGTCCGGCGCGTTGCCGAACGCGTCGTCCACGGGCAACGACGGCCGCGGCTCGTCGTCGCGCATGGCCGGGGCCGACGTGACGGGGTGGGTGGTGGCCGCGACCCCGGCGGTGTCGATGCGGTTCAGCCGCTCGAAGTAGGCGAGGATGTCGCCGAGCTGGCGGGTGAACTGCTCCGCCTCCCGCTCGGTCAGCTCGAGGTGGGCGAGCCGCGCGATGCGGTCGACGTCGGCCCGCGTCAGGGGGTTGGACACGCGCCAGATCGTAGCAGACGCGCTACTCGGGCAGCGCCAGCGCGATCAGCCGCGGGCCGCCGCCGATGGTGAGGGCGATGTACTGCCGGCCGCCGGCCAGGTAGGTCATCGGGGTGCCGATGGCGCCGCTCGGCAGGTCGACCGAGCCGACGATGGCGCCCGTCGCCTTGTCGCGCGCGACGAGGCGCGGCCCACCGTCGCTGCCGCCGGCGGTGAGGGCGCTGACGAGCAGGGTCTTCGTCACCAGCGGCCCCCCGCGGCCGTCGCCGCCGAGCGGCGGCAGGTCGAGGTCGCGCAGCAGGGGGTGGTTGCGGAAGCGGTCGCCGTCGCCGTTGGGCTGCATCCAGGCGATGTCGCCGGTGTTCAGGTCGATGGCGGTCATGCGCGAGTACGGCGGCTTGAACAGCGGCAGCCCCTGGGGCATCCGCGGCTGCCGGCCGCCGCCGAACGGACCCTGGGTGAACCGCATGGTGCCGCCGGCGGCGGGGTCCGGCGTGTAGAAGTGCAGCACCGAGAACCGGTTCTGCGACGGCACGTAGAGCAGGCCCGTCTCGGGGTCGACGCCGGCTCCGCCCCAGTTGGCGCCGCCGTCGATGGCGGGACGCTGGATGGTGCCCTGGACCCCGCCCTCGACGCTGTGCAGCGGCGGCGTGAACAGCGGGCCGAGCTGGAAGTCGGCCACCGCCTCCAGCGCCATCGCCCGGATCTCGGGCGTGAAGTCGACGAGGTCGTCGACCGTGACCCCCTGGTACTCGAACGGCGGCGGCCGGGTGGGGAACGGCTGGGTGGGCGCGAGCACCTCGCCCGGCAGGTTCGTGTGCTGCGGCACCGGCCGTTCCTCGATGGGCCAGACGGGCTCGCCGGTCACGCGGTCGAAGACGTAGACGAACCCCTGCTTGCTCACCTGCGCCAGCGCCTTGACGGGGCGGCCGTCGACGGTGACGTCGACGAGGTTGGGGTGGGTCGGGAAGTCGTAGTCCCACAGCCCGTGGTGCACCGCCTGGAAGTGCCAGGCTCGCTGCCCGGTCTCGACGTCGACGGCGACGATCGACCGCGAGAACAGGTTGTCGCCGGGCCGGTCGGCTCCGTAGTAGTCGTTGGTCGGGGCGCCGGTGGGCAGGTACACGTGGCCCAGCTCGTCGTCGCCGGCCAGCATCGACCACACGTTGGCGTTGCCCGAGTAGCGCCAAGACTCGTTCAGCCACGTGTCGGCGCCGAACTCGTCGGGGCTGTCGGGCACCGTGTGGAAGTCCCACTCGTGGGCGCCGGTCCGCACGTTCCAGGCCCGCACCCAACCCGGCGGCGCCTCCTTCGTGATGCGCACGTCGGCGATCTGCGAGCCGTGGATCACCCGGTCGCGCACCACGATGGGCGGCGAGTTGATGGCGTAGAGCATGGCGTTCAGGTAGTCGCGCGCTTCGCGGTCGACCCGCGGGATGCCGACCGTCGCGTCCACCAGGCCGCTGCCGTCCGGCCCGAAGTCGGGGCAGGGCCGCCCCGTCCCGGCCCGCACGCAGACGAGGTGGCCGTTGCCGGTGCCCCAGAAGATGCGCTCGTCGCCCTCGCCGTCGGTCCAGTAGGCGACGCCGCGCTGCGTCCACGGGCCGCTCATCGAGGGCGTGCCCTCCTCGTAGCTCTTCGGGTTGAACACCCAGAGGGTCTCGCCGGTCACCGCGTCCACCGCGACCCCCTGCGAGAGGGGCGTGTTGAAGTAGAGCACGCCGTCCACCATCAGCGGCGTCGCCTGCAGCCGCGACGGGTTCGGCGACTGGCCCTCCCGGTACAGGTCCGGCTTGTCCGCCACCAGCGACTCGACGATGGCCTCGCGCGGCGCCCGCCACTCGCCGCCCCCCGGGGTCGACCGGCTGAGCACGGCGTCGGCCGTCGTCCACTCCCAGGCCACCTCGAGCTGCCCGAAGTTGGCGGCGTCGACCTGGTCGAGCGGCGAGTACTTCGTGCCGGCGATGTCGCCGGCGTAGCTCCGCCATTCGCCGTCGTCGGTGCCGTAGCTCTGCCACGGGCCGTTCGACTGACCTGTCTGAGCGCCGGCGCCGGCGGCGACGAGCACGGCCAGCAGGCATCCGCCGGCGTGCCCCATGGAATGGTGCGATGCGATGTTCTGAAACATGTACGGACAGCCTCCAACCGGTGAAGGATAACCGACCGTTACCGGCAGCTTTCGACCGGTGAAGGACAACCGACCGTCCGGGATGTTCAGGCGCCGTTCGCCGGGATCGGCCGGGTCAGGGCCGCGGCCTTTGCGCGCCGCCCCGCGGCCGACGTGCCGGATGGCCGGGATCGCACCCTGGCGCCCGCGGGTGGATGGCTACCGTGATGGCCGGGGCGAGGCGGCCGTGCCGGCCACGCACGCAGGGGCGTCGTCTGCGGTGCTTCCCAGAGAGGCGTTCCCCGCCGCTGCCGCACGCGCCGGTCCGGGGCCGCGAAGGTCAGTGCGCGCCGGGGCCGCCGTAGTTCTTCTCTCCGGCCTCCACCCGGACCTCGAGCCGGTTGTCGGGCGGGGGCAGGGGGCACGTCGTGTGCGGGTTGAACGCGCACGGCGGGTTGTAGGCCTTGTTGAAGTCGACCGTCGTCCACCCGTCGGCGTCGGGGGCATCGGCATAGAGGAACCGCGCCGCCGGGTAGGTCTCGTCGCCGCTCGTCGCGTCGCGCAGGATGAACCAGAGCTGGTCGCCCGAGTTCACCGGCAGCATCCGCACCTCGCGGCCCGCCACCGTCAGGGTGACGTGGCCGGTGCTCTGGTAGGTCTCGATGTCGCCGAGGATGTTCATGGTCCTGACGGTCAGCGGCTCGGCGTGCGGCGTGAACCTCCCGCGCACCCGGAAGCTCTCGTCGACCGGGTACCACTCCAGTTGGGTGAAGTTCCGGCGGATGGCCGACTCGGTGTCCCGCACCCGGATCGCGAGCCGCTCGCCGCTCTCGTGCACCCAGAACGACACCGGGCCCGCGGTCAGCGTCACCCGCCCCTCGGCCGGATAGAGCTGGGCGGCGGCGACGGATTCACCGTCGACGGTCAGCGTCCGGTCTCCCGATGCCCGCACCGACACCGTGCGCCCGCGTCGCTCGAGCACGCCGGCCTCGGCCGGGAACGCGGCGGGGAGGACGAGGTCGTTGCGCGGGCTCGACCCGAAGCGGCTCTCGCCCTCGGGCAGGAAGAACAGGGCCGACACCGTGAGCCAGCCGTCGTCGGCCTTGAGCCGCGCTTCGCGGTCGGCCCGCCACGCCTCGATCTCCTCGGCGTAGTCGTTGGCGGCGCCGGCGCCGATCCCCGAACCCGTCAGTGCCGCCATCGTCACCAACCAGACAAAGCGCGCTCTCATGGCATCTCTCCCGAACCCCCCGAACCGGCTCGTCCTCGCGCGGGGGCGACGACAAGTCTAGCACCCGGCTGAACCGCGGGTGGGCGGTATGCGACAATCGGTCGGCGCCATGAGCGACGAGCGACCGCTGTTCAAGCACCCGCCGTGGATGGTCGGCATCATGCTGATTCTCGGCGCGATGTCGCTCTTCGTGGGGCTCACCCTCGACCCGTTCTGGCTCGTCATGGGGGCGCCGGCGATTCTCACGCTGTTCGTCTACGTGGGCGTGCGCATCGCGCTGTCGCTCGGTTTCGGGGTGCCGCCGAGCGATCCCGCGGGGGCGGTCCCCCCGCTTCCCGAGCCGGAGAGGGGACCGCCGTCGCGGGATGCGCCCGAACCCTGACGAGGTGTCTGCGCCGTGACTCGCCAGTCTTCCGATGCGTTCCGCCCGTCCGCGGTGGCGGGGACCTGGTATCCGGGCGACCCCGGGGCGTTGCGGGCGGCGGTCGACGGGCACTTGGCCGAGGCGGAGCCGGCCCCGGCGGGCGACGTCGTCGCCGTCATTGCGCCGCACGCCGGGCTCGTCTACTCCGGCCCCGTCGCGGCCCACGCCTACCGAGCCGTGGCGGGCCGCCCCTACGACGTGGTCCTCCTCCTCGGCCCGTCCCACTACCACGGCTTCGAGGGGGTGGCGATCTGGCCGGCCGGAGCGTTCGAGACGCCGCTGGGGCGGGTCGCGGTCGACGCCGGCGTGGCCGACCGGCTGCTCGCCTCGCCGGTCGTCGGCACCCACCCGGCGGCCCACGACCGCGAGCACGCGCTGGAGATGCAGCTTCCGTTCCTGCAGGAGGTGCTGCCGGACGTTCCCATCGTGCCGCTGCTTCTCGGCTACCAGGAGCGCCCCACCATCGAAGCGCTGGCCGAGGCCCTCGCCGAGGCGTGCGCCGGGCTCTCGCCGCTGCTGGTCGCGAGCACCGACCTGTCGCACTACTTCGACGCGGCCCGCGCCGCCGCCCTCGACCAGGTCGTCGTCGACCACGTCGACCGCTTCGACGCCGCCGGCCTGCTGGCCGAGTACGAGAGCTATCCCCTCAACGACCGCGGCCGCTACGTGGCCTGCGGAGGCGGCGCGGCCATCGCCGTCATGCTCGCCGCGGCCCGGCTCGGGGCCGACCGCGCGCGGGTGCTGCGCCGCGCCGACTCGGGCGACGTCTCGGGCGACAAGTCCGCCGTGGTCGGCTACCTCGCGGCGACGTTCGAGCGGGGCCGCGATCATGGCGCGCGGTCCGCGAGCAGCGCGCCCGGCATTGGCTGATGCTCACGCCGCACGATCAGCAGCGGTTGCTGCGCCACGCGCGCCGCGCCATCGCGGCGAGGCTCGAAGAACGTCCGCTCGAACCACTCGGGTCCCCCGGGGCCCTCGACGAGCCGGCCGCGGCGTTCGTGACCATCCGGCTCGGCGGCCGGCTGCGGGGCTGCATCGGCTCGGTCGAGGACGACGAGTCCCTTCACGAGGTGGTGGCGCGCTGCGCGGGCGATGCCGCGACCCGCGATCCGCGTTTTCCGCCCCTGCCGCCCGCGGACCTGCCGGACGTGCGCCTGGAGATCTCCGTGCTCACCCCGTTCCGCCGGGTGGCGGATCCGGCCGAGACCGAGGTGGGCCGGCACGGGGTGATGGTCGAGCAGGGGCCGCACCGCGCCCTGCTGCTGCCGCAGGTGGCGCCGGAGTGGGGCTGGGACCGCGACACCTTCCTCTCGCAGGCCTGCGTCAAGGCCGGCCTGCCGGCCGACGCGTGGCGGACCGCCGCCGCCGTCCACACGTTCGAGGCGCAGGTGTTCGAGGAGGCGCCGCCGTTCGACCCTGCCGGCGCGAAGTGACGCAATGCCCCGATGTGGCGCTCGGGTACGCCGCCGGGGCCTGTTTCAGGGGCTGCCTCCCGGGGCTCCCGCGCGGAGGGCCTCCATGATCGCCGGCAGCCTCTCGATGACCGTCGGCAATCGGTACAGTGCGAACGCGATCAACGAACCGACGACGCCGAGAATCACGTACGCAGTCCTCATCGAGGCGAGTACCTTGGTCAGGTCGTCGCGAAGGGCGTCGATCTTCGTGGACTGTTTCTCCACCGTGCGGGTCAGGCCCTCGACGGTCCCGGTCAGCTTCCCCACGGTCTTCTGCAGCTCTCCGATGACGCAGTAGATCACCGACGGCACCTCCGGAAACCATCCTATCAGCACCGCCGGAGAGCCCGGACCCCCGGGTCGACTGCAACGGTTCCTGACGCGTCACTGCCGCGCCGGCCGGTCAGGTTGCGCGCGGTCGAGACAGTGAACGACAATGGGAGGTTGTTCGCCCCGCGTCGCGGGGCGACGGCCCGGTGGACCGTCCCTGACGAAAGAAGCTCATGAGCAACACGTTTGGCACCCTCTCCACCCTGTCGGCCGGTGAAGCCGCGGTCTCGTACCACAGCCTCGAGGCCCTCGAGCGCGCCGGGTTCCCGCGCGTAGCGCGCCTGCCGTACTCGCTGAAGGTCCTCCTCGAGAACCTCCTGCGCCGCGAGGACGGGCGCCGCGTCACCGCCGACGACGTCCGCGCCCTCGCCGAGTGGGACCCTGCGGCCGGCGCCACCAAGGAGATCGCGTTCATGCCGGCGCGGGTCCTCCTGCAGGACTTCACCGGGGTGCCCGCGGTGGTGGACCTGGCGGCGATGCGCGACGGCGTGGCCCGCCTCGGCGGCGACCCCGCGCGCATCAACCCCTTGCAGCCGGCCGAGCTCGTCATCGACCACTCGGTGCAGGTCGACCACTACCGGGGCGCCGACGCGTTCGACCTGAACGCGCGGCTCGAGTTCTCGCGCAACCGCGAGCGCTACGCGTTCCTCAAGTGGGGCCAGCAGGCGTTCGACAACTTCCGGGTGGTGCCCCCCGACACCGGCATCGTGCACCAGGTCAACCTCGAGTATCTGGCCCGGGCGGTGTGCGTGGGCGGGAACGGCGGCGGCCCGCCCATGGCCTATCCCGACACCCTGGTGGGGACCGACTCGCACACCACCATGGTGAACGGCCTCGGCGTCGTCGGCTGGGGCGTGGGCGGCATTGAGGCCGAGGCGGCGATGCTGGGGCAGCCCATCTCGATGCTGATTCCCGAGGTCGTCGGGTTCAAGCTCGTAGGCCGGCTGCCCGAGGGGACCACGGCCACCGACCTCGTCCTGACGATCACCGAGCGGCTGCGGCAGCACGGGGTCGTCGGCAAGTTCGTGGAGTTCTTCGGCCCCGGGCTCGCCTCGCTGACCCTCGCCGACCGGGCGACCCTCGGCAACATGTCGCCCGAGTACGGGTCGACGGTGGCCGTCTGCCCCATCGACGAGATGACCCTCGACTACCTCCGGCTGAGCGGGCGCGACGAGGGGCAGGTGGTCCTGGTCGACGCCTACGCCCGGGCCCAGGGCATGTTCGGGGCGCCGGCCGACGACCCCGTCTACGCCGACGTCGTCGAGTTCGACCTCGGGTGCGTCGAGCCGAGCATCGCGGGGCCCAAGCGGCCCCAGGACCGGGTGCCCCTCGGGCAGGCGGCGCCCGCCTTCACGCGGGCCCTCGACACGCTGCTGCCCGGCGCCACCGTCCGCCCCGCCGGCGACGGGGCCGGCCTCGACCACGGGGCGGTGGTGGTGGCGGCCATCACGAGCTGCACCAACACGTCGAACCCCAGCGTGATGATCGCGGCCGGACTGCTCGCGCAGAAGGCGGCGGCGCGGGGGCTGAAGCCGAAGCCGTGGGTCAAGACCAGCCTCGCCCCGGGGTCGATGGTGGTCACCGAGTACCTCGAGGCGGCGGGGCTGCTGGCCCCGCTGGCCGAGCTCGGCTTCAACCTCGTCGGCTACGGCTGCACCACGTGCATCGGCAACAGCGGGCCCCTGCCCGAGGCCGTCTCCGCCGAGGTGCGCTCGCGCGACCTCGTGGTGACGTCGGTGCTCAGCGGCAACCGCAACTTCGAGGGCCGCGTGCAGCCCCAGGTGCGGGCGAACTACCTCGCGTCGCCGCCCCTCGTCGTCGCCTATGCACTCGCGGGGTCGATGACCGTCGACCTGACCAGCGCCCCCCTCGGGCAGGACCGCGACGGCAACGACGTCTTCCTCCGCGACCTCTGGCCGTCGGCGGCCGAGGTTCAGGCCGCGATGACCGCCGCCGTCCGCACCGAGCAGTTCACCGACAAGTACCGCGGCGTCTTCGACGGCGACGAGCGCTGGCGGGGGCTGCCGGCCCCGGGCGGCCAGCGGTTCGAATGGGACGACGCGTCGACCTACGTGCGCAACCCGCCGTTCTTCGACGACCTCGCCCCCGAGCCGTCGCCGCCCGAGGACGTGCGGGGGGCGCGGGTGCTCGCGCTGCTCGGCGACAGCGTCACCACCGACCACATCTCGCCGGCCGGGGCCATCCCCGTCGACGGCCCCGCCGGGGCGTACCTCGTCTCGCAGGGCGTCGAGCCCAGGGACTTCAACTCGTTCGGCAGCCGCCGCGGCAACCACGAGGTGATGATGCGGGGCACCTTCGGCAACATCCGGCTGCGCAACCAGCTCGCGCCGGGGACCGAGGGGGGGTGGACCCGCTACCAGCCCGACGACGAGCAACTGAGCATCTACGACGCGGCGATGCGCTACCAGGCGGCGGGCGTGCCCCTCGTCGTCCTCGCGGGCCGCGAGTACGGCTCGGGCTCGTCGCGCGACTGGGCGGCCAAGGGCACGCGGCTGCTCGGGGTGCGCGCGGTACTTGCCGCGAGCTTCGAGCGCATCCACCGTAGCAACCTCGTGTTCATGGGGGTCCTGCCCCTCGAGTTCCGCGACGGCGAGAGCGCGGCCGGCCTCGGGCTGACGGGCCGCGAGGCGTTCGACATCACCGGCATCGCCGACGGCCTCGTTCCGCGCGGCGAGGTGCGGGTACGCGCCACCGCTCCCGACGGCGCGTCCCGCGAGTTCGCGGCGCGGGTGCGCATCGACACCCCCGACGAGCTCGCCTACTACCGCCACGGCGGCATCCTGAAGTACGTCTTGCGCCAGCTCGCGGGCAACGGGCAGGCACGGTGAACCGCGAACGATGACCACGACAGCCACCGCTACCGCCACCGAGGTCGAGCCGACCCCGCCCGAGCAGATCGAGTGGGACCTCGGCGAGATCTACCCCGATGTCGACGCCTGGAACGCGGCCCGGACCGACCTCGAGACGCGGGTCGCGGCCCTGGCCGGCTACCAGGGGCGCCTCGGCGAGAGCGCCGCGACCCTGCGCGAGGCCCTCGACGCCGTCTCGGCCACCGACAAGGAGCTGTCGCGGCTCTTCGTCCACGCGTTCCTCAAGGCCGACGAGGACCGCCGGGTGGCGGCGGCGCAGGAACGCCGCGGCCTCGCCGCCGACCTCCGCTCGCGGTTCGGCGAGACCGTCGCGTTCGTCTCGCCCGAGCTGCTGCGCGTCGGCGCCGAGACCATCGAGCGCTTCATCGCCGCCGAGCCGGGCCTCGCCCCCCACGCGTTCAACCTGCGCGACACCCTGCGCCACGCCCCGCACACCCTGTCGGACGAGTCCGAGCAGGTCATCGCGGCCACCGGCCCCGTGGTGCAGGGCCCCGAGCGCATCTACGCCCTGCTCACCAGCTCGGACATGGCGTTCCCCACCGTCACCCTGTCGACGGGCGAGGAGGTGACCCTCGACCAGGCCGCCTACACCCTGCACCGGGCGTCGCCCGACCGCGACGACCGCAAGCTCGTGTTCGACCGTTTCTGGGGCGCCTGGAAGACCTACGAGGCGACCTTCGGGCAGCTTCTCGACACGCAGGTGAAGGCCCACGCCTTCCACGCCAAGGTGCGGCGCCACGGCAGCGCGCTGGAGGCGGCGCTGGCCGGCCCCAACATCCCCGCCGCCGTCTACCACACCCTGCTCGACGCGGCCGGCCGCCACCTGCCGTCGCTGCACCGCTACTTCCGCATCCGGCGGCGCATGCTGGGGCTCGGCGACCTCCACTACTACGACATCTACCCGCCGCTGGCCGCGCTCGACCGGGAGTTCGGCATCGACGAGTCGGCCGCCCTCACCCTCGAGTCGACCGCGCCCCTCGGCCCCCACTACCAGGCGCTGCTGCGCGAGGGCCTCGAGGGCCGCTGGATGCACGTCTACCCGCAGGCCGGCAAGGCGCCGGGCGCGTACATGTTCGGCGACGTCTACGACGTGCACCCCTACGTGCTGCTCAACCACAACGGCCGATTCACCGACCTCTCGACGTTCACCCACGAGTGGGGGCACGCCATCCACACCCGGCTCGCCAACGAGCGGCAGCCCTGGGAGACGTGCGGCTATCCCACGTTCACGGCCGAGATCGCCTCCATCACCAACGAGATCCTGCTGCAGGAGCACCTGCTGGCCCAGGACATCGGCGACGACGAGCGCCTCTTCTACCTCGGCACGGTGCTCGAGGGCATCCGCGGCACGTTCTTCCGGCAGGTGATGTTCGCCGAGTTCGAGCTCGCCATCCACGAGACCGTCGAGAAGGGCGAGGCCCTGTCGGGCGAGAAGATGACCGGCCTCTACGGGTCGCTGCTGCGCCGCTACCACGGCGCCGACGACGGGGTCATGGCCATCGACCCCGCCTATGCCGTCGAGTGGATGTTCATCCCCCACTTCTACGGCAACTTCTACGTCTTCCAGTACGCCACCTCCATCGCCGCCGCCGCCCTGTTCGCCGAGCGCTTCCGCGGCGGCGACGCGGGGGCGCGCGACGACTACCTCGCGGTGCTCTCGGCCGGCGGCTCGCGCTACGCCTGCGAGCTGCTCGGCGAGTACGGCATGGATCTGGCAACTCACGCTCCCTACGACGCCCTCGTCGCGCGGATGGACCGCACGATGGACCGCATCGAGGCCATCCTCGACCGGCGACAGGGCGGCGCGTAGGGCTGCGTGGTCTGTCCGGCGAAGAACCCGTTCAGGCGCACGCCTCGACCACTTCGGAACCGTGGTATCGTGAGGAGCCAGTGACGGACACCAGAACCATCGTCGTCTCGGTCATCGGAACCGGGATCGCCGTCGTCACCGTCATCGTCGGGTTCATGGCGATCATCGCGAGCGGCATCAACGCCCGTTTCGATGACGTGAACGCCCGGATCAGTGACGTCAACAGGCGCATCGACGAGCTGAGCAGGAGCGTGAACGCGCGTTTCGACGACGTCAACGCGCGGTTCGACGAGCTGAGCAGGAGCGTGAACGCGCGGTTCGACGAGTTGAGCAGGAGCGTGGACGCGCGTTTCGACGACGTCAACGCGCGGTTCGACGAGTTGAGCAGGAGCGTGGACGCGCGGTTCAGCGACGTCAACTCCCGGTTCGGCGACGTCAACTCCCGGTTCGATGAGGTAAACTCCCGGATCGACGAGTTGAACTCCCGGATCGACAACGTCCAGAGCGACGTTCGGGAGTTGCGCGCGCTGGTGATCGACGCCATCAGAAGCGTCTCGCCTGCCATCGGCTGAGCGATCGACTTCGACGAGTCGACCGATGCAGCCGGGGCCTGGAGGAGTTGCCATGCGGATACGCATTTCGGCGGCGGTGCTGGCGGTCGTGCTCGGCGGAGGCGCGGGGAGCGCGGCGGCGCAGTCGGCGGAGGCGGCCCCCACGTTCGCCAAGGACGTGGCGCCCATCCTCTACGAGAACTGCGTCACCTGTCACCGGCCGAACAACATCGCGCCGATGACCCTCATCGAGTACGCCGACGTGCGCCCCTGGGCCCGGTCCGTCAAGGACCTCGTGGTCTCGCGCGAGATGCCCCCGTGGCCGGCCGACCCCGAGAACAGCATGAAGTTCCGCAACGAGCGGTACCTCGAGCAGCACGAGATCGACACCATCGCGGCGTGGGTCGACGCCGGGGCGCCGCGGGGCAACCCCGCCGACCGGCCCGAGCCGCCCGACTTCCCGGCCGGCTGGACCTACGAGGGCGGCGAGCCCGACTACGTCTTCGAGCTGCCCGTCGAGTACACGGTGGCGGCCGAGGGCGAAGAGGACTACATCGACTTCTACACCGAGATGCCGTGGGACGAGGACCGCTTCGCCGAGGTCCTCGAGATGCGGCCCAGCGACTACCGCGTCGTCCACCACTCGGGCGCCTACACCGTCGACCTCCCGTGGGGGACCCAGGTCATCGACGGCGTGCTCCACGACCTCGAGGGCAACTCCCTCCTGCGGGCGCCGCTGCCCAAGCGGCCCGAGACCGAGGACGCGGACGAGTCGTCCGGCCAGGTCGCGCAGCAGGTCTTCAACGAGGTCAACCTGCCCGGCTCCAGCAAGCTGCTCTCCTACGTGCCCGGCCGCGGCGTCGAGCGCCACCGCCCCGGCACCGGCAAGCGGCTCGCCGCCGACAAGTGGATTCGCTGGACCATGCACTACAACCCCATCGGGGTCGAGGCCAAGGAGCGCAGCAAGCTCGGCATCTGGTTCAACACCCGGCCGGTGACCCACGAGGTGCTCACCCGGCAGGCCGGCAACGCGTTCCCCACCGACCCGTTCGGCACCGACATCTACATCGTGCAGGGCGAAGAGGTGAAGCCGGTCCGCGACCCCGAGACCGGCCGCGTGCGGCGCGGGGCCATTCCCAACATCCCGCCCTACACCGACGACTGGAAGATCACCGGCATCACGCCGATCAGCGAGGCCATCACCCTCTACGGCCTCTCGCCCCACATGCACCTGCGGGGCAAGAGCCTGCGGTGGGTGGTGACGTACCCCGACGGCCGCGAGGAGACGATTCTCGACGTCCCCGAGTTCGACTTCAACTGGCAGATCCACTACGAGCTGGCCGAGCCGCTGTACCTGCCAGCCGGCAGCAAGATCACCGGCATCGGCGTCTACGACAACTCGCTCGGCAACCGGTGGAACCCCGGTCCGCACCTCGAGGTGTACTGGGGCCAGCAGAGCTGGGACGAGATGTACCAGGCGTTCACCGAGTACACCGTCGAGAGCCAGGACCTGACGAAGCTCGCCACCACCGACGACGAGTAGCGGGGCGGACGCCGGGACGGTTCGAGACGCGGCGGGGGGCGAGGGCGGCGCACGCGCGGCGCGGCCCGTCGCCCCGCTCAGCGGTCACCGACGAGTTTGGCGGGGCCGGGAACGACCGGTTCGACGGGCGGCGGGCCGCGGCGTCGGGCGCCAGGCTCACCGGCCCGACCGACCGGCGCCAGGCGGCAACGGAGCCGGAAAAGGAAGGACTCGATGCGGCGGGTAGTGGCGTTGTCGTTCGTGCTGGGGCTCGCCGCGTCGGCGACGGCGCTGGGCCAGCCGCAGCCGCAACTTCCCCAGGGGCAGATACCCGACCGGGGCCGCCCCACCCAGAGCGGCGACGAGATTCCGCTGTTCGACTACGAGGCCTACTTCCCGGGCGTCTGGAACTTCGAGTGGCGGGTGCCCGAGAGCCCCCTCGGCCCCGGCGGCAGCATCGAGGGCACCGAGACGTTCTCGACCGGCGACGGCCGCTACTACACCAGCCGCATCGAGGCCGAGGGTCCCGAGGGCCCGTTCACCGCCGACTCGCGCATCGTCTACCTCGCCGAGCAGAAGGTCTTCGCCCGCCACGAGGTCGACAGCCGCGGCTTCGAGCTCTTCAAGGCGGGCCGCGTCGGCGGCGACCTCGGCGGCTTCTACACCATCCACTACGAGACGCCCCCCTTCGAGGTCGACGGCCAGCAGGTGCAGCTCCGGCTGGTGACCCGCCTCGTGTCGCCGGTCAACTACCGCGTCGAGTCGCGCATCTCGGTCGACGGCGGCCCGTTCCGGAACTTCGGCACCGCGTGGTGGACCAAGGACATCTCCGGGGTGACCGGAGGCGGAGCGGAGGGGCGATGACCGGTCCGCTCCCACGGCGACTTCCCGGCTGGCGTTCGCTCGGCGCCGCGTTGCTCTTCTCGTTGCTCCCGCTCCTGCCGAGCACGCCGGCCGCCCAGCCCATGCCCATCATGGCGACCGTCGGCTGCGTCGAGAGCGGCGACGACGGCCGCTTCCACCTCGTGCGCGCCACCGAGCCCGAGGCCCTGCAGGAGCGGATGCCCGAGGAGCCGCCGGCCGACACGCCGCTCGGCGCGCGGACCATCCGCCTCGTCGGCACCCTGGAGGAGTTCGGGGTGCCCGCCCGCGCCGGTCACAAGGTGTGGGCGAAGGGTCTGCTCAATCCCGCCGACGCTGGCGGCGCGGATCTGCTGAATCTCACCTCGATCACCACGCTGACCGACCGCTGCGAGTCGTGAAGGCAGCGCATGCGCTCGTCCTTCCGCCTCGAAATGTGCCACCTTATATCATGTTGACGCTATTCTGGTTATCCTTAATTTCGTGCCGCCTGGGCCCGAGGATGCCTGGCGGCCGTCGGCTGGAGCGTCATGTGGAGAAGGAGCGTCTGACGTGATCGAGGATGAGTGGACGCGGATGAACCTGCCGATGCGCTGGTCCATCTACAAGGGAGAGTGTGACTGCAGCGTTCCCTTCGGACTTACCGAGCTCGACCTGACGGCGGGCGTGCCCGACGGCACTTACGACGTGGTGAGCGCCGGCGCGGAGTTCCCGGAGGAGGGTCGGATAGGAGGCGTGGTGGTGAGGAACGGGCAGTTTCGATCCGAAGACGACCGCCGAGGCCTGCTACCGGGCGATCTGCGTGGGCTGCTACGGGATGGGCCCACGGGAGCTCGCCGAGAGGCCACCCATACACCACTGCTTCATCGAGCGGCTGTACTACGACGCGAAGGTGTCGGCCTTCGTGTTGGAGACCGGCTCGTGAGCGCGCGCGTGTCGTTCCACGCGAGAGACCAAGGGCTGGATGCGCCGGTGGCTCCCCTGCGCGAGGCGCGAGCGCGTAGGACGGCTCAGCCTGGAATCCCAGGGTGCCGCGGGACGCCTTGAGAAGTTCGTGGGCGGACTTCACCAGGCGGGCAGGTACTTCTCGCCGCTCCACTCGGGGACCTGCTGGTTCTGCCTGAGCCGCATGCGCTGGAGGCTCAGTGCGGAGTACACGTCGTCGAGGTGTGGCGTCGTCGAGGTGATGCCGGGCAGGCTCGCCGCCGCCTCCATGGTGAAGCGCTCGGCGAGGATCGGCCTGGAACGGTCCCGATAGGCCGAGTTCCACCAGGTCAGGATCCGATCCTGCGCCGAACGCAGGATTCGGTCCCCGGGCAGTCGGTCACGCTTCTCGTGCTGGTTGACCGGCCGGTGGACCGGCATGAGGTTCCACAGGTCTCCGCACGGCCAGATGGCCCAGGGGAAGCAGTGATCGATGTCGAAACGACCCGCCGACAGGCGCCTGCCGCTCCAGACGCAGGTGAGGTCGCCCGTCGCGAGCAGGCGTTCCGCCTCCCGACGTGCCTCGCTCACGTCGCGATCGGGATCGGACCACGTCATCGCTGCCGCCAATCGAGCATCGTCGATCTGTCGTCCCTGCCTCTCGGCATACCTCTTCGTCAGTCGGATCCACTCGGCCTGCAGTGCCGGCTCGATCCAGACGTTGTAGCGCTGGAGCGCCGTCCAGAGGTGCATGGGGACGTGCATCGTTCCGAAGCCGGAGAGGTAATGGTGCTCCAGCAGCACCCGCGCAGAGCGCCGGATCGTGCGGTCCTTCACGACGGGCAGGATCCGTCCGCCGTTGGGGTAGGTCAGGTAGGTGGCCGGCATCGTCGCGATGGTGCGCGCCGCGTCCCTGATCGCCCCGTGGAGCGCCTTGCCGATGTCGCCGGAGAACCGCATGCCGACGCGGAGATCGTGATGCGACAGGTCCGTGCGGAGCCGCTGGAGAGCGGCCTTGGCGAAGCCCAAGCCGTCGCCACCTCGCCGGTTGCCGGGGCTCTGAGGCAAGTCGGCCTCGATCAACGGCTTGAAGAGTCGGAGCCAGGTCAGGGCGACGAGGCCCATCGGCACCGCGACGTGGTCGTCGTCGGGATGGCGCGCGAGGCCGGCGGCGGAGTCCGCGATGCGGCACAACACGCGCAACAGCGCCAGCTTGTAGGTGGAGCTCTTGTCGTCGTTCAGGATGATGTGGCGCAGGAGGGGCAGTGCGCCGGTTCCGTCGTCCGGCAAGCGGACGGCCACCTGCGTCCACTGCACGTCCTCCCGGCCCAGATGGTCTTCCGCAGCCGAGCACCGCTCGACCAGTGCGCCGTGATCGCGGGCCAGCCGTCGGATCTCGTCGGCCGAGACCGCGTGCATGGCGCGGGTGGCCTCGGCCGGTCCGTGGCGCAGGGTAAGGGCGATGAGGCCGCCCGGCTTGAGCAGGTTGACGAGCTTCCGGAACGCCCGCGCCCGGTCGGACGGCGCGACGTGCATCCAGACCGCGCTGAGCAGGATCACGTCGAACGCCAAGCCGGTCTTGACGGTGTGTCGCAGGGCGGGCAGCGAGTCCGGCAGCCACCGAATCGCCGGCTCGGCGTGGCGCTCGCGCGCGAGCGTCCGCATGCGAGGCGAGGGCTCGACGGCGATCACGTCGTAGCCCCGGGACGAGAGCCACGCCGCGTCGCGGCCGCTCCCCGCCCCGACGTCGAGAGCGGCGGCCGGTGCCGCCGGCAGCAGGTCGGCGAGCCAGTCGTGCAGCCGCTCGGGAGGCACACCCTCGTACCGCGCCGCGGCGGCGTCGGCGTTGGCGTCGTACCAGTCGATCGGGTCGGCCATTCTTCAAGTGCGCCGGTGCGTATTGCGCTCAAGTGGAGCACGGATTCCGCTGAAGCGGAACGCGCCCGTCGGGTCGGAGCGGATTGCCCGGTCGGATTCCGCCACCGTTTCGCAACGGTTGCCTGAGATTCTACAGGCGTCAGGCTGTTAGACGCGTCCACGGGCACCAAGCGAGAGTGCCCGTACCAGCGGGCAGGGCATCGGGCCGAGTCCGCTTGTCGATGGATTGACCATGATTGTTGACCATGGTACGTTGAGGACTGATGGAGACGATGGCGATCTCGAAGTTCAAGGCGACCTGCTTGGCCGTTCTGCAGCGCGTTCGCGACACCGGCGAAACGGTTCGGATTACTCGCCGCGGCGAACCCATCGCCGACGTGGTGCCTCCCGGACCGCCAGAGCGACCGGATGGCTGGCTCGGCGTGATGTCCGATCGCATGCGCATCCGGGGGGACATAACGGTGCCGAGTAGCGAGCTCCTCCCGTGGGACGCCGAGGAATCGTGAGGCTCCTTCTCGATACCCACATCTGGCTCTGGAGTCTCGGCGAAACATCGCGGCTTACGCCCCGTGTGGTTCGGGCTCTCGGGGCGACGGAGACGGAGCTGTGGCTGTCGCCGATCTCCCTTTGGGAGCTTGGGACTCTGGTCGAGAAGGGAAGAATCGAGCTGCCGGCCCGGCTGGACGCGTGGATCGACGACGCGCTACGCGCGGCCCCGATGCGGGAGGCTCCGTTGACGCGCCAAATAGTACGTGCGCTCCATTCCATCACGACGCCGCATCGCGACCCTGCCGATCGCTTTCTCGCCGCGACCGCGGCAGCTCTCGATCTTCAACTCGTGACCTCCGACGAGCAGTTGCTGGTTGGACGTGGCTACCGCGTCCTGCCGAACCGTTGACGCAGGCGCGCTCACGTCCCGAGGTCGATTCCGTAGCGCCCCGTCGCCGGAGGCTCTCGCAGAGCCTCACGCTCCACCTCCGACGAACGCGGAGCACGCCGGAGATCCTCTCCACGGAGATAGCGCCTACCGCCCAGCTCACGACGACTCGGCTTCCCCGGCGCCGAGGGCCGCGTCCAGTCTGTCGAGGATGCGCAGCCCTTCGTCCACGGAGCCGCGCGCGGCCAGCGCACGGAATCGGGTTTCGGCATCATGCTGAGTAACGGCGATGGTGCACAGCTCTTCCATCAGCTTGTTCACGCTTGTGGCGCGATGACGGGCGAGGGCTTTCATCCGGGCGTGGGTATCGTCGGGGAGGCGGATGGTCAGGGTCGACATGGTTCAGCTCTCGGCAATCAACGCGCCCGGCGTGACGACGGTCAACCCGGGGAAGCGCAGCTCGTTTTGCCGGAAGTCTCGCGTATTGTGGGTGACGATGGCTTCGGTGTTCCCCGCGACGGCCAGCTCGACGACATGATTGTCCGCCTCGTCGGGCAGATTTCGGTCGCCAGAGATAGTACACGCGCACCCAGAGGCACCGGCTGATGATGGCGGCCCACAACGCATGGCGCTCCTCGTTGGAGACAAGGCGGGGCAAGGCGATGCCTCAGAAGAACGGCATGCGGCTGGTGCATCCGGGCGAGATCCTGCGCGACGAGCCCCGGGCGCGCCGCCGCCCGGCCGATGGTCGGTTCGGCTGCCGGCAAGAGAGGTCTCGATGAAGTCCACGACGAGCGTTCGCACGTGCCTGTGGTTCGACGGGCAGGGCGAGGAAGCGGCGCGGTTCTACGTCTCCCTGCTGCCGGGCAGCGCTATCGAAGGCGTCCATCGTCCGGGGTCCGACGGCCCCGCGCTCATCGTCGAGTTCTCCCTGGCCGGCGCGCCGTACATGGCTCTCAACGGCGGCCCGCAGTACACCCACACGCCCGCGGCCTCCATCTCGGTGTCGACCGAGGACCAGGAGACGACGGACCGGCTGTGGGCGGCGCTGACGGCCGATGGCGGCCGGGAGAGCCGGTGCGGATGGCTCGTCGACCGCTTCGGCGTGTCCTGGCAGATCGTGCCCCGGGCCGTCGGTCGCCTGCTGGGCGATGCTGACAGGGCGGCGGCCGGGCGGGCGCAAGCGGCGATGTTGCAGATGCGGAAGCTGGATGTCGCCGCGATGGAAGCGGCGTTTCGCGGCGCCTGAAGGAGCCGGAGGCGCGAGACGAGCGAGGACAATCGCGCCGGGCCGCCCTTCCATTCGTTCCGGCGGCCGATCCGCTGAGGGCCGTCGAGCCGTTGCCGGCGACGCGGCCGCTCCCTCCCGGCGAGCCGCTGCGTCATCGGGGACCGCGCGTGGTACGGTGAAGAGACGCCATGCTCGGCCCGTACACCCACCGCATCGACCCCATCCTGCTCGACATCGGCGGCGTTCACCTCTGGTGGTACGGCCTCGGCTTCGCCCTGGGCTTCCTCGAGCTCCACCTCTTCCTCCGGCGCGGCGGCGGGCAACTGCGGCTGTCGCCGCGCGAGGTGTGGAGCCTCAGCCTCTACATGACGGTCGGGGTGCTGGTGGGCGGGCGCGCCCTCGAGATCGCGTTCGACGAATGGCCCTTCTACCGCGAGCACCTGCACCTGCTGCCGGCGTGGTGGCTCGGCGGCATGGCCACCCACGGCCTGCTGCTGGGCGGGGCGCTGGGGGCGGCGCTGTTCGCGCGCCGCTACGGCAGGCCGTTCCTGCTCGTGGCCGACGCGCTGGTCGTTCCCGCCGCGTTCCTGATGGGCGTGGGGCGCATCGGCAACTTCATCGACGGCCAGATCGTGGGCGCGGTGACCGACGTGCCGTGGGCGGTCGAGTTCCCCTACGCCGAGGGCTTCCGCCATCCCGTGGTGCTCTACGACGGGGCCAAGAACCTGCTGCTCATGGCGTACCTGCTGCACGTGCGGCGGGTCAACCCGACCCCCGGCGCGCTCGCCGCCCGCTTCGTCTTCTGGTACGCGTTCCCGCGCTTCTTAATCGACCTCTTCCGCGAGTACCCCACCCACCGGCTCGTCCTCGGCACCGGCCAGACCCTGAACATCGTCATGGCCGTGGTCGGGGCCGCCGCCCTCTACCGCTCGCGCCTGCGCCGCCTGGGCCGGCTGAAGGGCAGCGCCGGGTGGGGGGTCGTCGACACGGCGCGGGCGGGGCGGTTGCAGCCCGGGCCACCGCTCCTGTCGCAGCGCCTCGCCTTCGCGGGCCTGCTGGCGTTCTGCCTGACGATTCCGAGCAACTGGACGCAGGACATTCCGGCCCGTTACGGGGACCGGCATCCGGGGCTGGAGCACTCGTGGCTGTACCCGGAGATCGACACCGCGCCGCCCTCGTCGCCGGCGGTGCCCGTGGGGACGGAAACCGCGCCGCCGAACCCAAGTGGGGGACCGGGGAGATGACCCCGCGGTGGCTGTGCGGTGCCGTCGTGATGCTCGGGCTCGTCGCCGGGCCGGCGGCGGCTGCCGCCGGGCCGACGGCGGCGGTGTCGCGGACGGCAGAGAGCGCAGAGCGGGTGCCCGTCGCGCGGGCCGCGGGCCGATCTGAAGCGACGCCGGCCGCACCGATATCGGCAACCCTCGCGACCGTCCCGGGATCGGCACCGCTCGTGGCCGTCCCGGGATCGGCAGCCCTCGCGGCCGTCCCGGTATCGGCAGCCCTCGCGGCCGTCCCGAGATCGGCACCGCTCGTGGCCGTCCCGGGATCGGCACCGCTCGTGGCCGTCCCGGGATCGGCAACCCTCGCGGCCGTCCCGGGATCGGCAACCCTCGCGGCCGTCCCGCGATCGGCCGCCCTCGCGGCCATCGCGCGAGCCGCGACCCAGGCTGCGGTTCCGGAAACGGTCCGCGAGCCGGAGAGCGGCGTGACCTTCCCCCTCGCCCTCACGCCGCCCCAGAGCGCGACGCCGCACTGGCTGATGGGGACCGGCATCCGGCAGCGGACGATCTTCCGGGTGAAGGTCTACGCCTTCGGCCTCTACGTCGACGCGGACGCCGCCCGGACCGCGCTCGCCGACTTCGCCGGCGCCACCGTGGAGGCGCTTCGCCGGGACGAGCGCTTCACCCGGCGCCTGCTCGATCTCGACTTCGGGATGGCGTTGCGGCTGGTGATGACGCGCACGGTCAGCGGCGGCGACGTGGCCGACGCGTTCGACGAAGCCCTGCGGCCGCGCATGCCGCGGGCCGCGGCCGGCGCCGACGGCAACGACGCCGCGGCGGCGCTGGCGCGGCTGCGCGGCTACCTCGACGTCGACGAGGTGCGGCGCGGCGCCGAGATCGTCTTCTCGTGCGGCCCCGCCGGCCGCCTCGCCATGACCGTGGACGGTGCCGAGCGGCCGCCCATCGAGTCGCGGGCTCTCTGCCGCGCCCTGTTCGATGTCTACCTGGGCGACGATCCGATCGAGCGCGACGGCAAGCGGAACGCCCTCGCGGGGTTGGCCGGCCTGCTGCAGCCCGTCGTCCGCCGCTGAAGCGGCCCGCACCTTGCCACGCGTCGCCGGCCCGGTTCAAGGTCGCCGGAAGAGGCGACGATCCCACCACACCGGCGTTTCCGGACCGACCGTCAAGCCGTCGAAGTCTGCATGCCGGGCGTTGATGATGATGTTGCGTTCCATTCGCGCGACCACGGACGGAACGAACAGCAGGGCGCTTCGGCCTTCGGCGTACCAGGCGCGGCCGAAGCGGCGAGCCTCTTCGCCTCCCGCGTCGTCCCAGCCGGGAATCGCATCGGGCGTCACGACTTCGCAGCTCGTGCCGGGCGGGATGCGGATCTCGATGAAGTGCTGGTTCGGAGGCAGCACACCGTTCCAGTGGACCAGCTTCTCGAGCATGGCGGTGGCGTAGCTCTCCGAGGCGTAGATCACGTCGGACCCGGCCTCGTGCCATCGGCCGGAGACCCGCCGGGCGCCTTCCGCGCTCCACACGGGGAACTCTCCCTGGGGATCGCCGATGCGCCAAGCCCGCACCGCCTCCCGCAGCACGCGCGGCATCGTTTCAGGGTGCGATGCCCGCCTCGGCCCTGCGCACCAGGTTCAGCACCGCCTCTGCCCCCGCCGAGCTGGACCGCGCCAGGTCGAACGGCGTTTCTCCTTCCAGCAGTGGATGCGGCCGGCTCAGGAACGCCTCGATGGCGTCCCGGTCTCCGCGATAGGCGCGGCCGACGGCGTCGACGACCCGGCCGATCTCGTAGAGCCGTTCGCTGACCTGGCGGGAGAGCCGCGACTTCGCCTTGTGCGCCCGCCTGAGGGTGGCTTCGGGGACGACGGGGCCGACCACTCGCTTCCTGCCCAGCGTCTCGGCCAGGGCGAGCGCCGCCTGCGACGGCAGGCCGCCCGCAACGCGCCGCGCGAGCTGCACGTCGCTCAGGCGGTCGGACCGATCGAGCGCCAGCAGCCGCCCCACCCGCATGGCTTCACTCGCGGGCATTTCCGCGGGGTTGGCGTAGGCCTGGAGGTTCATGCGTGGGTTCCCGGGAATGGTGGCGTCAAGTGACGATTGTATTTCGTTCGATTGGCGACACCAAGGTCGCGTGCCGGTTGGGGTGCCCGACAAGTGAGACCGAACCTTGTCCTTGCGAGAGAGCCGCTGGCCCGCGCCGCCGCCGCGTGGCGTGCCAGTCAACGGACGCAGGCATGGCGAGCCTGATCCACACGGCCTGCCATGGAACGGCCGCCGCGACGCTCGCGGTCAAGATTGGTCGGGCGCCTGCCGCTCGCAGGTCGCCTCCGCCTGCGGGCGCGGACGCCACAACTGGTGGATCACCCAATCCAGGTCCAGACGCTCGCCGCGCCAGTCTGGCGTGAGGGTGTCGGGGTCGATGGAGATGCCGTCTCGTTCAAGCCGCGTCTTCACCGGCGCCAACGGCCGGCCGGTCCAGTCCGGCGGCGCCGGCGCTTCCGGTAGCGGCCGGCCGTCCGGCCGAACGAACTCCACGTCTCCGCTTGCATCCAGCGTGACGCGGAACCCCTCCTCGTGCACCGCCCGATGGTGCCGTCGGCACAGGAGCACCAGATTGTCGAGCGCCGTCCCCCCGCCGTGGGCCCAGTGCCTGATGTGGTGGGCATCGACCCGGACGTTCCGGCACCCCGGAAACCGGCACTGGCGGTCGCGGGCGTGCAGCGCCCGGCGCAGGGCCGGCGAGATGGTCCGCGTGCGGCGGCCGACGTCGAGGACCTCGCCGCCGGGGCCGTGCTGCATCCCGACCGTCGCCGCGTCGCAGGCCAGCCGCCGCGCCGTCTCCGCCGAGATGTGGATGCCCCCGGCTTCTTCCAGCACCGTCTGGCGGCGGCCGGCCGGAGTGTACGCGGCCTGCTGCGGCGACGCGGCCGTCTCCGACGTTCCCGCGGGAACGTGGAGTGCTTCGGGGATGTCGGGCGCTTCGGTCAGGGCGTCCGCGTCCACGTGCACCACCACCTGATAGCGGTCGCCCGCCGTCCCCCGGTCGAGCCCGCCCGACAGCGCGCACTCCTCAATCACCCCCAGCGCATCCGCCTGCCGCTGCGCCAGCGACGGTGCCTCCGCCTCGGCGCCGCGAC
>JAJEFC010000041.1 GCA_022820675.1 Vicinamibacteria bacterium
CGGCGCGAATGGCCGCCGCGGTGGCCGGGTTGTCCTGGATGCCCCGGCCGAGGGGCACGTCCTCGACGATGTCGAGCGGGGTCCATTCGCGCGAGTTCGGCCGGTTCCAGACCGCGGGGTCGGCCCCCGCCTCGGCGAGGAACGCCACGACCTCGGGCACGTGCGTGTAGGCGGCGCCGTGCATGACCGTTTCGCCGTTCTCGTCGACCCCGTTCAGGTCGCCCCCGAGCGCCAGGGCCACCTCGACCGCCTCGAGGACCTCGGGCTCGGTGCCCGGGTCTTCGCCCGGCGACGAGGTGCCGACGCCGGCCGCCACCATGAGGGGGGTGGTGCCGTCCTCGTTGGGCAGCAGCGGGTCGGCCCCGAGCTCGGCAAGCAGGCGCATCAGGGGCGCGTCGCCGGTGCGCGCGGCGAGGAGGAAGGGCGTGCCGCCGATGAAGTTCAGGCGGGTGATGCCGGCGGGCGGACGGGTCGTGACCCGGGCGTTCAGGTCGGCCCCGGCGGCGGCGATCTTCTTCACGAACTCCAGGCTGGTCATGCTGCCCGAGCCCTTCGGGGCGGGGTTGTTGCTGCCGGCGATGCCCGCCTTGCGCACCCACGACACCTGGTGCAGGGCCGTCCACCCCCGCGAGGCGACGTTGACGTCGGCGCCCCGGTCGACGAGCAGGGCCGCGAGCTCGTAGTGGGCGTTGGCGGCGGCGAGCAGGAAGGCGTTCAGCCCCGTCGCCCCGCGCTCGGCGCTGGTGCCGCCGCGGCGCCGCTCCTCGATGACCGGCAGCGACTCCTCGACGTCCACCCCGGCCTCGAGCAGCGTCTGCACGACGCCGATCTCGCCCTCGCGGATCGCGAACAGCATCGGGGTCCAGCCGCGCTCGGACCGCGCGCTCACCTCGGCGCCGTGGGACAGCATGGTCGGGATGACGTGCGCATGCCCCTCGGCCGCCGCCCACATCAGCGCCGTCTGGCCGCGCCACGCCTCGGCCGCGTTCACGTCGGCGCCGCGGTCGAGCAGCAGCTCCACCACGTCCAGCGCCCCGGTCCGCGCCGCCGTCATCAGCGCCGTCTCCCCCTCGGCCAGCGTCGTGTTCGGGTCGACGCCGGCGTCCAGCAGCAGCCGGACGATGGCGGCGTTGCCGTTCACGCACGCGAGGGCGATGGGCGCCACGCCGTAGCGGTTCGTCGCGGCGGCGTCCGCTCCCGCTTCCAGTACCAGCTCGACGATGTCCGCGTCGTCGGCGTGCACCGCCCAGTGGAGTGGGGTCGTGCCGTCCGGCTCGGTTGCGGTCACGTCGGCGCCACGCTCGATCGCCTCGCGCACCCCGGCTGCGTCGACCGCCTTGATGGCGCCAAGCAAACCGGGATCGACCGCTTCGGCTGCGACGGCGCGGGAGGAACCGACACCTGCGGCGCCGGTGACGATCAACCACGTGGCAATCGAACGAGTCACAGGCCGGAGAATGGAACAACGCATGGAATGCCTCCCGTGAACGGCGCCAATCACTCGGAACGGAGACGCGGTCTCGCCAGCCGGGGCAACCGGGCCGGGGGGCCGGTCAACGTGACCACGGACGTCCCGGCCCCGCGTGGATCGGCAGCCATCGCCCCCCCGCACCGTGACATCGCGCGGACGTTCTCACGACGCTCCGGCCCTCGCTCCCCCGCCGCGCCAAGCCATCGGCGCGGAGCAGGCTCCGGTCTCGACTCGGCCGCAATCACTGCCGCCGCGGTCTCCACGACCGAAAACGACTCGCGGGCTGCCGGCCCCGGGAGGCCGACAGCCCGCGATCTTCCTGCTGCAGCCTCCCGCCGAGCGCTACAGCGACAACGGCTCGACGATCTCGCCGGTGCGGCCGGTGCTGTCGGCGAAGTCGTCCAGGTGCACCCCCACGTCGTCGAGCAGCGTCAGGTGCAGGTTGGCCATCGGCGTCAGCTCGTCGTACTTGACGTGCCGCCCGCCGGCGATGCGCGACCCCGCGCCGCTCGCCACCACGATCGGCAGGTTGCGGTGGTCGTGCACGTTCGGGTTGCCCAGGCCACTACCCAGCATGTAGGTGGTGTGGTCGAGCAGGCTGCCGTCGCCGTCCTCCGTGGCCGCGAGCTGGTCGACCATGTAGGCGAAGAGCGACACGTGGTACTGGTTGATCTTCGCGAGTTGGGCCAGCTTCTCGGGGTTGTCGAGGTGGTGCGACGTCGGGTGGTGCGGCTCGGGGACACCGATCTGCGGATAGGTCCGGGTGCTGGCCTCGCGCGCCATCTGGAACGTGACTACCCGGGTCAGGTCGGCCCGCAGCGCGAGCACCTGGAGGTCGAACATCAGCTTGACGTGGTCCTCCCAGACGTCGGGCACGCTCGTCGGGCGGGTGAGGTCGCTCAGCGGCGACGACGCCGCCGACGCCTCGGCCCGCTCGATGCGGCGCTCGACCTCGCGGACGGTGTCGAGGTACTCGGCCACCTTGTTGCGGTCGCCGGCGCCGAGCTGCGACTGCAGGCGGGACATGTCGTCGAGCACCCAGTCGAGGATGCTGCGGTCGCGGTGGAGCTGCGCCTTGCGCTGCTCGGGGGTGCCGCCCTTGCCGAAGAGGCGCTCGAAGACGATGCGGGGGTCCGCCTCGGTCTGGTTCGGCGCCGTCGGCGACGCCCACGACAGGCTGTTCATGTAGGCGCAGGCGAACCCGTTGTCGCAGTTGCCGACCTGGGCGATGAGGTCGGTGCCGATCTCGAGCGACGGCAGCGGCGTATCGCGGCCGACCTTGCGGGCCGCGATCTGGTCGACGGAAGTGCCGTTGACGTAGTCGCTGCCCTCGGTGCGCTTGGGGCGCACGCAGGTCAGGAACGCCGAGTTCGCCGACGCGTGGTTCCCGGAGATGTGCGCGTCGTTGATCTCGAGGTTGGTCACCACCGTCACGTTCTCGAGGTTCGGCAGCAGCGGCGACAGCGTCGGCGACAGCGTCGTCAGCCGGCCCACCTCGGACGGCGTCCACGGCACCGGGTTCATCCCCATCGGGATGTACACGTAGCCGAGCCGCCGCGGGGCGGCCGCCGCGGTGTTGGCCAGCGCGGACGACGCCGGCACCATGGCGTCGAGCAGCGGCAGGGCCAAGGCCGCTCCCGCGCCTCGCAGGAACGTCCGCCGCGGCAGGGCCATCTTGGTGATCATCATGACTGCGATCTCCTCATCTGAAAGGGCGGGCTCTCGACGATTCCCAGTATGAGCGAAGAGAAGCGATAGTCGTCGCGGGACGCCGCGTCGACGATCGCCCGGACGGCGGGGCCGTCGGCAGGCTCGATGCCGCGCCCCAGCGCATAGATCAGAAGCTTCTCGGTGACGGTGCCGACGAACACGTCCGGACGGTCGAGCACGGCCCGGCGCAGGCCGGCCACGCCGTCGAAGAGCTCGCCGCCGGGCAGGTTCCCCGACGCGTCGATGGCCGCCCCGCCCTCGGCGTCGCGCCAGCGGCCGATGGCGTCGAAGTTCTCCATCGACAGCCCCGCCGGGTCCATGATGCGATGGCAGACGGCGCAGGCGGGGTTCTGCCGGTGGGCGACCATCCGCTCGCGCATCGACAGGACGCCGGTCGACGACGCGCTCTCCTCGAGGGGCGGCACGTTGGGCGGCGGGGGCGGCGGGGGCGTCCCCAGCAGGTTCTCGAGAATCCACTTGCCGCGCAGCACCGGCGAGGTCCGGGTGGCGTAGGACGTCACGGTCAGGATGCTCCCGTGGCCGAGCACGCCCGCGCGGGGGCTGCCCGCGGGCAGGGCGACGCGGCGGAAGTGGTCGCCGTAGATGCCCGGCACCCCGTAGTGGGTCGCGACCCGCTCGTTGAGGAACGTGTAGTCGGCGGTGAGCAGGTCGGTGACGCTGCGGTCCTCGTCGACGACGCTCCTGAACAGAAGCTGGGTCTCGGTGCGGAAGCCCTGCCGCAGGTTGTCGTCGAAGTCGGGGACGTTGCGCGCGTCGGGGGTGACGGCGTCGAGGTTCCTCAGGTGCAGCCACTGCGACGCGAAGTTCGTGGTCAGCGTCTCGGCGCGGGGGTCGGCCAGCATGCGCCGCACCTGGGCCCGCAGCACCTCGGGCTCGCGCAGGCGTCCCGCCGCCGCCATGTCGATCAGCTCGTCGTCGGGCAGGCTGCTCCACAGGAAGAACGAGAGGCGCGAGGCCAGCTCGAGGTCACTGACGCGGTACGCGGTCCCCGGCTCCGCCCCCGCCGGGTCGCGCTCGATGCGGAACAGGAACTCCGGGCTCGTCAGCAGGGCCCTCAGGGCCGTCTCGACCCCGGCCTCGAACCCGCCCTCCGCGTAGCCCTCGCGATAGAAGGCCGTCAACTGCTCGATGTCCCCGAAGTCGACCGGCCGCCGGTAGGCGCGCCGGGCCAGGGAGGCGACGATGGCGGCGGCGCACGCCTCGGCCTCCGCGGCGGTGTCGTCCGCGGGCCGGCACGAGAAGACGCGGTCGCGGCTCGGCGTCTCGCCGATGCCGGTGGGTTCGAACGGCCCCGCGATCGACACGGTGCGCACCGCCGGCTGCTGCCGGGGATGGCGGTCCATGTTGAAGTGGGCGTCGTAGGGCTGCCGGGTCGTCTCGAGCAGGGCCGAGTTCTTCTTGATGAACGCGGCGCCCACCCGGTGCGGCCCCGCGGTGACCGGCAGGCGGACGTTCAGGTGGTTGTCGATGCCCTCGTCGGCGTAGTACTCGGCGTTGGCCTGGATCACCATGTTCGTGCTCGGCTCCATGGTGAACAGGCCCAGGCGCTCGCCGTCGAGGGTCAGCTCGACCTCGTGCGGCTCGGTCAGCCCCTCGACGTTCTCGTTGCGGTTGCGCTGCAGGCGGACCTGGATCTCGTACTCGCCGTCGAACGGGAAGACGTGCTCGACGACGGTCCCCCCGCGGGTGCCGAACGGCAGGCCGTCGACGTGGTCCTCCTGGGTGCGGTCGGCGGGCACCACGACGACGCGGCTCCCCGGGGCCGGCGCCCGGCTGCCCACCGCCAGCTCGCTGACGGTGCGGGCGGCGGCGAGATAGCGCTCCATCAGGGTCGGCGAGAGGCCGCCGGTGGCCACGTTGTCGAACCCGAAGGCGGCGTCGTCCCGCGGCAGCAGCGCGGTGACGTCGATCTCCAGGGCGAGCAGGTCGCGGACGGCGTTCTGGTACTCGGTCCGGTTCAGCCGGCGGAAGGTCTCGGTGCGGCCGGGGTCGGGGTTGGCCCGCGCCGCCTCGTCGAGGGCGCTCTCGATGTAGGCGAGCAGGCGCTCGTGCGTCTCGGCGTCGGGACGCGGCCGGGGCCGGGGCGGCATGGCGCCGGCCCGCAGCTTCCGGACGACCTTCTCCCACACGTCGGCGTGCGCGGCGACGTCGGCGAGATCCACGCCTTCGAGCGACAGGCCGCCCGTCTGCAGGCGATCGCTGTGGCAGGTCACGCAGTACCGGTCGACGACCGCCCGTTCGGAGGCCGGCGACGCGAAGCCGGCCGACGCGGACGACGCGGGCTGCGCTTCGGCGCCGACCGGCGCCAGGGCGAGACATCCGGCGACGACGAGGGCGCGCCGCACGAACCGACCTCCTGGCATCCGTTCCGGGCCTCCGGTCATCCGGGCCTCCAGCGTGCGGGTAGTCGAATCCGCGCGTATTTTACCCCATTTCCCGGAAATTGGATCAACTCGATGAGGTGCACGACATCATGGCGAGATGAGCGTTTTGCGACATGGCGAGATGAGCGTTTTGCGACGTTCGCGGTCGGTCACTCCGGCAGCGCAAAGGCCATGAGCTCCCCATGGTAGCTCCCGCCGCCCACGGCCACGACCAGATACTGCCGCCCGTCCAGCATGTAGGTCATCGGCGACCCCGTCTGCGCGGCCGGCAGATACACCGCCCCCCGCTCCCCCCCCGTCGCCTTGTCGTAGGCGCGCAGCATGGCCCCGCGCGCCCCCGACGGTGTGGTGACCGTCCCCCCCTCGCCGCTGATGACCAGGGTCTTCGTCGTCAGCGTGCCGATGCCGCCCGAGCTGCCGCCGGCACCGCCAGTGCGGCCGGTGCGCGGAATGTCGAGGCCGCGCAGGGCGGGGTGGTTGCGCACGAAGTCGGGGGTCTCGCCGTGCGCGACCTGCCACACGATCTCCCCTTCGTTGAGGTCGATGGCGGTGATGCGGCCCCACGGCGGCTTCATCATCGGCAGCCCCCGCACCGTGGGCGGGCGCAGCCGGCCGTTGATGTAGTCCATGTCGGACCGCTCGGCGTCGTTGACGAGGCCGATGGCGCGGTTGAGGGTATGGGAGTAGAGGTAGAGCATGCCGGTGTCGGGGTCGAACGAGCCGCCCGGCCAGTTGGCGCCGTTGGGGACGAAGAGGGTCGCGAGCAGGCCGTCCTGCCCGCGCACGATGGGCGGGGTGAAGACGGGCCCGGTCCGGTAGCGCGACGCGATCTCGAGGGCCTCGGCGTGCAGCTCGGGGGTGAAGTCGATGAGCTCGTCGAGGGTGAACCCCTGCCGCTCGAACGGGGGCGGCTTCGTGGGGAACGGCTGGGTGGGCGAGTACCACTCGCCGGGGACGTTGCCCGCCGGCACCGGCCGCTCCTCGATGGGCCAGACCGGCTCACCGGTGACGCGGTCGAACACGTACACCCACCCCTGCTTGACGGGCTGGGCCACCGCCTTGATCTCGCGCCCGCCGACGGTGATGTCGACGAGGATCGGCGGGCACGGCACGTCGTAGTCCCAGATGGGATGGTGCACGAACTGGAAGTGCCAGAGCCGCTCGCCGGTCTCGAGGTCGACGGCGACGAGGCTCTCCGAGAACAGGTTGTCGCCGGGCCGGTGCCCGCCGTAGTAGTCGCCGGTGGGGATCTCGATGGGGAGGTAGGCGATGCCCAGCTCCTCGTCGACGGTGAGGTTGGTCCACACCCCGGTGTTCCCGGTGTAGACGGCCGAGTCGTTCAGCCAGGTGTCGCGCCCGAACTGGCCGGGCCGGGGGATGGTGTGGAAGATCCACCGGCGCTCGCCGGTGCGGGCGTCGTAGCCGCGGATGTAGCCCTTGACGTTCTCGCGGCTCGGGGGCGAGCCGCCGGAGCGGTGCGAGGCCCCGACGATGACCACGTCGCGGGCGACGACGGGGGCGCTGTTCCACCCGATCTCGCCGGTGAGGGGGTCGATGGGCTGGTCGTTGTCGCGCTTGAGGTCGACGATGCCGTCGACGCCGAACCCGGGCACGGGCCGGCCCGTCCGGGCGTCGAGTCCCACGAGCTGGTAGCCGATGGTGACCAGGTAGATCCGCTCGTCGCCCGCGCCGTCGGTCCAGTAGGCCACGCCGCGGCCCGACATGCGGCGGATGGCGTTCATCCCCCGCTGGCCTTCGTCGAGCCGGTACACCCACAGCAGCTCGCCGGTGGCCGCGTCGAGCGCGACGACGTTGCGGCGGCTGCCGGCGGTGGCGTAGAGCACGCCGTCGACCATCAGCGGCGTGGCCTGGTAGTTGAAGTCGGGGAACGGCCCGAGGTTGGTGGTGCGGAACCGCCACTCGACCTCGAGGTCGTCGAAGTTGTCGGCGTGGATCTGGTCGAGCGGCGCGTAGCGGGTGCTGCCCAGGTCGCCGCCGTAGGTCCGCCACTCGCCGCCGGCCGCTCCGTGCTGGGCGAGGCCCGCCGGCGCGCCGAGCAGGAGGAGCATCACCACCGCCGCCGCACGCACACCCGCGTCGCCGAGCACGTCCTGTTGTCGTGACATTGGTCCGTCTCCCCGCGGCCGCCTCGCCACCGTCGGCCGGCCCGCGATCGCTCGGTGACGGCCGGCACCGCGGAACTCCCCAGAGCGCCCGACAGCGTCGCCCCGCAAGAGTGCAGGCCGGTTCGCTCCGGCGGTCGCGCGTTCGCCCGGCAGCTTACCATCCCCATGCGGCTTGGTCCTGGTCGAGCTCGAACACCGTGGCGCTCTTGCCGTTCCGCATCGCCGTCGCCGTTTCGCGGCAGATTCTCTCGGGGTCGGTCCCCGCCGCCGCGAGCGCCGCGTTGACCCCGTCTCCCTCCAATTGCTCCGCGAGGTCGTCGGGCCTGTCGTAGGTGCGTGTTTCGCGGCCGAGTCGGGTCCTGGTCTCGACGATCGCCGCCCCGTCGTACGCGAGCAACCGCATATGTCGGTACACCGCCGCCATCACCGCCTGTCTCGCGTGGTCGGCCGGAGCAGTCCGCATCGCTTCGTACCGGGGCGGCACGCCGTGGAGTTGCTGGAGCCCTTCCTCGGCGAACTTCTCGCGCTCCATCTCCCAGCTCGCCAACCGCCAGCGGATATCGTGTCCCGCCAACGCGTTGACGGCTATAGCGAGCGCCCGCGGCGCGGCGGTTCCGGCAACCGCCAAGTCATAGAGGTCCCGGACAGGCGGGTTCAGGGAGCGATTGCTGAACTTGCCGGTGAGAATCTGGCTGGACGCCAGCACGGTCGCCTCGCTGCCGTCGACGATCGCTCGTCGATGACCGACCTGCGGCTGCGGGTCCGCGGCCAGCATCTCGATCCGCGATTCCTCGAACAGGATCTGACTGAATCGACCGAACGTGATCTTCCTGGCGCCGGCCGCCTCGAGCCGACGGTGAAGTTCCGGCGCGGCTTCGGGGTGAAGGAACCGCGTCTCCGTCCGCGGATGGACGAGCAGGTCGATGTCGAGACTCTCGCGGTGCCGCCAGCGCGCGGCGAGGATGGTCCCTCCCCCGATCTGCCAGCCGCTGCGGTCCGGCGTGCACGGGGTCACATACGCGTCCAGGGCCGCGCGGGTCCGGCCCAGGAGGGTGCGGGCCGGTTCCGGCAGCGTCAGGTCTTCCACCTCGCGACCTCCCGCGTGTTCATGGTCGCGCCAGGCGGTTGAACGCCTTGGCGACCTGGGGGTGGTCGGCCTGCGCCCGGTGGAAGGCGGCGATCAGCTCGCGAAGCGTGTACACCTCTTCGGCCCAGGCCAGGACGATCTGGGAGGGTTCCGCCTCCCGGGCCCACATGCGGATCAGGACTCGCTGGCGCGTCGTCGGCCTCTCGGCGTGGATCGCGTCGTAGAATTCCGCGCTGGTCGGCCGGACCACCCAGCCGCAGCAACTGCTGCCGATGCGGCTCCGGACCGTGGCGCTTCGCTCCCGGATTGCCGCGGGATCGTGTCCCGGCAAGTACTCGTCGCGGATTCTCCCGTCGGCCCGGCGATCGCTGAAGACCTCTGCCGGGGCCAGCACGTTGGGCTCCTCGTCGCGGTGGATCGCCTTCGCCCGCCGACGCAGCACGCGCCACTCGTCCAGTGTCATCGCAGTCTGGATCGTCGAGCTTCCCCGGCAACCGAGCAAGCTACGGAAGCCCACCGGACCGGGCGTCGTCAGCGACGACACCACTGTCGCATGCGCACGCGCATCCATATCTCGCGACAGCGCCCGCGCCGCCGCAGCTCCGGTGCGACCCCGCCGAGCGCGATTCGCGGTGACGACCGATGCCGAGCGATTGCCGCGTTACCCACCGGCCGGCCCCTGCCCGGTAGCCTACCGCAGCGTCGCGGGCGACGGCACGTTGATTCCGCCGGACCGGTCCACTACGATAGGACTACGCACCCGCATCGCCGTTACATCGCCACGCGAGGAGGCCGTCCTGATGCCTGCATCGAGCTTCCGGGGACGTTGTTTCGCGGCCGGCCTGACCGCCGCCGCCATCGCCATGATCGCCGCGCCGGCCGCGGCCCAGTCCGCCGAAGGAGCGGACGCCGTCACCTACCACCGGGACATCGCGCCCATTCTCGAGCGGAGCTGCCAGAACTGCCACCGCCCCGAGTCGGTGGCGCCGATGTCGCTGCTGACCTACGAGGACGTGCGGCCGTGGGCGCGGTCCATCAAGTACCGCACCGGGCGGGTCGGCAAGCCGGACGTGATGCCGCCGTGGTACATCGAGAAGGACGTCGGCATCCAGGACTACAAGGGCGACATCTCGCTGAGCGCGGAGGAGATCGCGCTCATCGGGGCGTGGGTCGACGACGGCGCCCCGCGCGGCGAGCCGGTCGACCGGCCGGCCGTGACCCGCGTCGTCGACGCGTCGGGCTGGCAGATCGGCGAGCCCGACCTCGTCGTCAGGTCCCCGGAGATCGAGGTCCCCGCGACGGCGCCCGACTGGTGGGGGCCGATCGGCGAGACCGAGACCGGCCTGACCGAGGACCGCTACGTGGCGGCCGTCGAGATGCGCGAGGCGAGCACCTGGGAGGGCCCGGCCGAGCGCGACACCATCGGCGGGCTCTACGTCATCCACCACCTCGTCATGCTGCCCGTCGGCCCCGACGGTCGGCCGGTCGAGGAGGCCGGCTTCTGGCCGGTCCACGAGGTGGGGCGCAACCCCGACGTCTTCCACCCCGACGCCGGCAAGCTGCTGAAGGCGGGCTCGAAGATCCTGTTCCCGTCCGCCCACCTGCACTCGAACGGCCGCCACACCCGCGCCCAGCTCGAGATGGGGTTCAAGTTCCACCCCAAGGGCTACGAGCCGTCGCGGACGGTGCAGATCATCGGTCCCGCCACCGTCGAGCTCGACATCCGCACGATGGAGGCCGACCAGGAGTTCGAGGCGTTCAGCACCCTGATGGAGCACACCAAGATGATGGTGTACGAGCCGCACATGCACGCGGCGGGGGTGCGGATGTGCCTGGACGCCATCTGGCAGAACAACGTCGAGACCCTGAGCTGCGCCGGCTACAACCACAACTGGGTGCGGGTGTACACCTTCGAGGACGACGCGGCGCCGCTGCTGCCGCGCGGCACCATCCTGCGCATCAGGGGCTACTTCGACAACACCCCGAGCAACCCCAACGTCTCCGACCCCCGGAACTGGTCGGGGCTGGGCCACCGCTCGATCGACAACATGATGATCAACATCGGGCAGGCGGTGTCGCTGACCGACCAGGAGTTCGCCGACGAGATGGCGGCGCGCCGCGAGCGCCTCGGCCTCGCGCCGGGAGAGACGGTCATCGGCTGCCCGCTGTGCGGCTACCCCGACCCGTCGGAGCTGGTGCCGGCCGCGGCCGACAACACCGGGGGGCAGTAGCGATGGCGAGGATGACGCGGACGCCGGAGCCGCCTGGTCGGGGTGGCGACCGAGGCGAAGGGGCGCGCCGTGCGGCGATGGTGAGCACGACGCCGACGCAGGAACTGCGAAGGGCGCGAGTGGCGGCGAGCGCCGCCGCCCTGATGGCCGCGGTCATCGTCGTCGCCGCGCCGGTCGCGGTCCAGGCCCAGGACCAGGGCGAGGCCGAGGACCGGCCGGGGCGCGAGATCAGCATCTCGCCCGCCTACGAAGGCTGGGAGCGGAACGACGACGGGTCGTTCAACCTCGTCTTCGGCTACATGAACCGGAGCTGGGACCCCGCCGAGGTCCCCATCGGCCTCGACAACCGCATCGAGCCGGGCAGCCCGGATCGCGGCCAGCCCACGCGCTTCCAGCCGCGGCGGAACCGGCACGTCTTCCGGGTCCGCGTGCCGGCCGACTTCGGCGATCGCGAGCTGGTCTGGACGCTCACGAGCCGCGGCGAGACCGAGCGCGCCTACGCGACCCTGCATCCCGACTACTTTCTCGACGACGTCGCGATCATGAACAACAACGGCGCCGGCGGGCCGGCCGGGGGCGCCTACAACATCTTCGGCAACCAGCGGCCGGAGCTGGAGGTCGACGGCCTGTCGGTGCGCCGCACCACCGTGGGCGAGCCCGTGGTCCTGCGGGCGCACGCAACCGACGACGGCGTGCCGAGGACGCGGAACATGCCGGCCCCGCGCATCGGCACCACCCGCATCGGGGCGGGCACCCCGAACAGCGCGAGCGGCCTGCGCGTGGCCTGGATCGTCTACCGCGGCCCGGGCGCGGTCACGTTCGATCCGCCGCAGTTCAAGGTCTGGGAGGACTACCGCGCCGGCGCCGACTCGCCGTGGGCGCCGGGCTGGAAGACGCCGGAGCCGCCCGAGGACGGGACGTGGGTGGTCGAGGCGACCTTCCATCGGCCGGGCCGCTACGTGATCCGCGCCCTCGCCCACGACGGCGGACTCGCGACCCACCAGGACGTGACCGTCAACGTCGGCCCCTGATTCGGGCGCGGGTCCGGCGTCGCCGGCTCTGCGACCGCCGGACCCGCGGCGCCGTGTTCGGGCTCCCCCAGCGCATTCCGAGGACACTGATCGATACCGGGTTGCCCACCACACCCGGATGCAGCCCGCCTTTCAGCGGCTTCTGCACCTGGCACGCGGCAAGGTGATTCCCGGCAAGGCCCCAAGAGTCCGTTGCCGGGGTCACGGACTCGCGGGTTCGGCCAGCCGCCAAGTCTCGGCCGCGCAAGCCGAGGGGCGGTCGCGCTAATCCCGCCCCACCTGCCAGAGCAGGAAGCTCACCGTGTCGACCATCTCGTCGATCTGCTGGCTCACCGGCTGGCCCCCGGAGTGGCCCGCGGCCGTGTGGTAACGCAGCAGGATCGGGTCGCCCGAGCCGTTCCTCGCCTGCATCAGGGCCGTCATCTTGCGGGCGTGCAGCGGGGCGACGCGCGTGTCGCCGTCGCCCGACAGGTACAGCGTCGCCGGGTAGTCGCCGCCGTCGACGACGTTGTGGTACGGCGAGTACGCGTGGATGTAGGCGAACTGCTCGGGGTCGTCGCTCGACCCGTACTCGGGCACCCAGAAGCTGGCGACGAGGAACTGGTGGTAGCGCACCATGTCGAGCAGCGGATAGGTGCACACCACCGCCCCGAACAGGTCGGGCCGCTGGTTCGACACCGCGCCGACGAGGAGCCCGCCGTTGCTGCCGCCGCGGATGGCGAGGTGCTCGGGGCTGGTGTAGCCCTCGGCGACGAGGTGCTCGGCCGCGGCGATGAAGTCGTCGAAGACGTTCTGCTTGCTCTCGAGCATGCCGGCGCGGTGCCACGCCTCGCCGAACTCGCTGCCCCCGCGCAGGTTGGCCAGGGCGAAGACGCCGCCCGACTCGAGCCACGTCGTGGCGAGGGCCGAGAACGCCGGCGTCATGGCGTTGTTGAAGCCGCCGTAGCCGGTGAGCAGGGTCGGGTTGCCGCCGTCGAGGACGACGTCGGGCGGGTGGACGACGAACATCGGCACCTCGGTGCCGTCCTTCGACGCGAACCAGCGCTGCGTGACCGCGTAGGCGGCGGGGTCGACGGGCAGCTCGGGCTCGGCCCACACGGACTGCTCGCCGGTCGCGAGGTCGTAGCGGTAGATGGTGCTGGGCACGTGGAACGTCTGGAACGTGAAGAAGGCCTCGTCGCTCGTCCAGCGCCCCGCCCCGCCGCCGACCGAGCCGAGGGTGTCGAACGCGATGTCGCGGACGTGGGTCCCGTCGAGCTCGTGGACGGCGACCCGCGGCTGCACGTCCTGCAGGTACGACACCGCGAGCTTCCCGCCGAGGGCGGCGGCCCCCTCCACCACAACGTCGTCGCGCTCGGGGACGACCTCGCGCCAGCCTTCGAACCCGGGGTCCGCGGGGTCGGCCAGCACCACCCGCCGGTTCGGCGCGTCGAGGTTGGTGACGATGACCAGCTCGCCGCCCGCGAACGAGGCCCACGACTCGGAGACGCCGTCGGCAATGGCGGTCACGAACGGCGTGTCCCGCCGGAGGTCCTTGACGTGGATCTCGGTCGGGCCCGACGAGCCCTCGATGACGTGGACGACCAGCCAGCGCCCGTCGTCGGAGACGACGCTGACGGGAATCTGGTGGCGCTCGTACCCCTCGCCGAAGAGCTGCACGTCGTCGGCCATCGGGGTGCCGAACGCGTGGTACATCACCCGCGGGGTCACGTCGCCGTACCGCTCGTAGTAGAGCCCGCCCCCGTCCGCGGCCAGGGTCACCCCGCCGTAGCGGGCCGCCGGCAGCACGTCGTCGAGGTCCTCGCCGGTGTCGACGTCGCGGACGCGGATGGAGACCTCGTCGACGCCGCCTTCGCGCACGGCGTAGGCCACCCGGGCCCCGTCGTCGGAGATGTCCCACAGGGCCACGCTCGTGGAGTGATCCGGGCTCATCGGGTGGGGGTCGATCAGCACCCGATCCTCGCCGTCGAGCCCCTCGCGCACGTAGATCACCGACAGGTCCTGGTCGGCGCGCCGCTTGCTGTAGAAGTAGCGCCCCCCGCGCTCGTTGGGCAGGCCGACCACGTCGCGCTCGAGCACCGACGCGGCCTGCGCCCGCAGCTCGTCGCGGCCCGGCAGGGCGCCCAGCACCGCGTCGGTGTGGGCGTTCTGCGCGTCGATCCAGGCGCGCGTCTCGGGCGCTTCCTGGTCCTCGAGCCAGCGGTAGGGGTCGGGCACCTCCACGCCGTGCAGCGTGTCGACGACCTCCCGGACCTCGGTGGGCGGTGGCGGCGGCACGTCGATTCCCGAGTCTCCGCCGCAGGCGGCCATCAACGTCATACCGGCGACGATTCCCGCAGCGCGTCGCGATCCGGCCATGGTCTCCTCCCCGACATCGGAATGTCAGCGTAGCGCACTTCGGCGGATCCGGACTCAATCCGCCTCCCGCAGGTAGTGATACTCCAAGGCCGCGCCCAGGGCCATCGCGCCGCCGCGGTCGTCGGCCCCGTTGACGGCGGGGCGGTCGAGATAGTAGCGGCGGGTCGGACCCGCTCCGGTGCCGATGCAGACGTCGACCAGCGTGCCGTCCTCCGCCACGTGGCCGAGCAGCGCGCGCCACGCCCGCTCGACGACCGGCCGGTACGATTCGTCGAGCCACCCGAGCCGGAGGCCCCGGGCCATCGCGGTCAGGGTCATCGCGGTGACGCTCGTCTCGCGGTAGCTGCCGGGCTCGTCGACGACCTGCCGCCACATGCCGTCCGGGGCCTGGCGGGCGCGCATGGCGGCGAGGTGCCGGCGGTGGATGTCGAGCACCGCCGCCCGCTGCGGATCGTCGGCGGGCAGGACCGTCAGGAGCTCGGAGAGGCCGAGGGCGCCGAAGCCGTTGCCGCGGCCCCAAGCAACGGGGGCGCCGGCGTCGTGGTGGAACAGGCCGTCCGGCTGCTGCAGGCGCGCGGCGTAGGTGGTGACGAGGCGGACTGCGGCGGCGAGGCCCTCGGGGTCGCCGGCGCGGACCGCGGCGATGGTACCGAGGAAGAAGTCGTCGCTCCACCCGGAGCCGTGGCGGGGGACGCCCGGCGCGTCCTCCGCCCGCGCCAGGACCACCCCCTCGGCCGCGAGCCGGGCCGCCGCGTCGCGATCGCCGCCGGGCGACTGCGCCAGCTCGCTGAAGATCATCGTCCCCGCCACCGCCGCGAAGCTGATGCGGTCGCCGAACAGCGGCCGTTCGCCGGAGAGCCACGGGCCGACCTCTCGCATCACCTTGTCGCGCAGCGACTCGTCGCCGTCGAGCTCGGCCAGCCGCAGCGAGTGCACCCAGGCGAGGGCGGGAATGTAGCTGATGCTCGGGGTGCCGGGATAGCGACGCGCGAGGACGCGCGCCACCGGCAGCGGGTCGCGCCCCGTGCGCGCGGCGAAGGCGACGCGCAGGGGCGACCGCCCGTTCGGGGCGCGGGCCAGCGCCTCGCGCATCAGTGCCGCCCCGTCGGACGCGCCGGCCGTGGCGAGCATCGTGGCGACGGGACCGAGATCCGGTTGGCTCGCCGGGTCCGCCATCGCCGCGGCCAGCGAGCCGGCCGGCACGCTCGCGTCGCCGACCGTCCCGCCCCCCTCGCCGGCGGCGCGGGAGACGATGCGCAGCCCGTCCCCGGCCCGTACCTCCCCCACCAGGTCGGGGGCCTGGTAGGCGACCCAACGCCAGACGTAGCGGCTCTCGGGCCGGTCGGGGTCGTCGAAGAACCCGCCGGCCGGGGGAAACCCGCCGGGCCGACCCGGTCCGTCCGGCGACGGATGGGCCATCGGCAGCGCGCTCACGGCCCACCGCGTGCGCTCCTCCTCGGGGGCCTCGGTCTTGAACCACCGCACCGCGTCGAGCACGATGCGCGCCGCCGCGTCGGCGTCGCCGTCGAGCCCGCCGACCAGCACCAGGCGACGCTCGGCCCGCGACGGGTCGAAGGGCGACGGGTTCTCGAGGGTGAGCAGCGGGGTCTCGTCGCGGGCCACTCCGGCCGCGCTCACGATGCGCGGCTCGCCCGCAATCGCCGCTACGGCCTCGAGCATCGCCCGCCTGTCCGCCGTCCCGACCGCCCGGGGCTGGGCCGTCGCAGTGCCGGCTCCCGGCCGCGCGGGCGCCGCTGCGGTCTCGGCGCAACACTCGGCCTCACTACCGACTCCCGGCCCGAGCGTCAGCCCCACCGCGATGGCCACCGCCCCGGCCCACCGCACGCCGCGTCTCGCCCCCGGCGCCCCACCCATCGTCACTCTCCCCCCCGCCGGAATCGTCACTCTCCCCCGGCCGGAATCGTCACTCTCCCCCAGCCGGAATCGTCACTCTCCCCCGGCCGGAATCGTCGATCTCCTCCCAGCCGGAATCGCGAATCTCCCACGACCGGGAATCGCCGATCACGCCCGGAATCGACGGTTGCCCCCACCGAACCGGCAGTCTCGCCCTCCCGGAATCGACAGTCGCCCCCGGCGGGAGTCGTCCACCTCTACCCAAGCCGGTGGTCAGCCTCCGCCGGCCAGTCGTCAGTCTCGCGCCAGCCGGTCGTCAGTCTCGCCCCCGGCCGGTCGTCAGTCTTGCCCCCGGCCGGTCGTCAGTCTCGCCCCCGGCCGATCGTCAGTCTCCCGCCAGCCAGAACCGGTCGTCAGTCTCTCCCCCGGCCGGTCGTCAATCTCCCGCCAGCCAGAACATGCACCCGGGCCCCGAGCCTTCGCCGGTCGGAATCTCCGCCACGACCTCCAGGCTCTCCAGGTCGATCACCGCGACGCGGTCGTCACCCCGCAGGGCGGCGAAGGCCACCGCGCCGTCGGGCCGCACCAGCACCGCGTTGGGGGCGAGGTCGAGCCGCCCGACCTCGGTCCGCGACGCGGCGTCCATGACCACCACGCTCGTCGCCGAGTCCGAGATGAGCACCCGGGCCCCGTCCGGGGTGAAGGCGAGCCGGTTGGGATCCGCCAGGCCCAGCTCGAGGCGCTCGGTGACCGCCTTCGAAGCGACGTCGACGATGGACACGCCGCCGTCGTTCCGGGTGGCCGTCCACAGCTCCGCACCGTCCGGCGAGAGATCGAGCCCCTCCGGGTACGCGCCGGCGGCGGGAATCGTGGTCACCCGCCAGTCGGGCGGGCCGGCCGCCGCGCCCTCGACCACGCTCAGCGTGTCCGACTCCCGGTTGGCGGTGAAGATGGTGTCGCGGTCCCGGCTCAGGACCATCATGTGAGCGCCGTCCTGGCCGAGTCCGAGCAGCCAGTCGACCTCGTCGGCCTCGGGGTCGTAGCGGCCGATGGCCTTGTAGCCCTCCACCGTGAAGTACAGCCGGCCGCCGGCGAAGCGCACGTCGTGCGGCACGCTGCCGCGGCCGACGTCGAGCCGGCGCAGCTCGGTCATCGTCTCCAGGTCGATCACCGAGATGCCGTCGCTCGGGCTCGCCACGAACGCGAGCTTCCCGTCCGGCGTAGCGGCCACCTCGTGGGGGCCCTGCACCGTGGCCACCTGTCCGAGCACCGTCCCCGCCGCCGGGTCCACGACGGCGAGGGCGCTGGCGTCCCGCAGCAGCACCAACAGCCGCGCATCCCGGGTCTGTGCCGCCGCCGCGCCGACGCCGGCCAGGAAAACGCCCGCGCCGAGCATCGCCGTCCATCGCATCGCCTGTCTCGCTGCACTCACCGGACACTCCTCTCCTCGCCTCCCACGACGCTCCGGCGCGACGGAGCGTGGCGGCGAACGACCGGGGCGAATCCGCACCATGATGGTCCGCGGCAGTCGCAACCGCAAGACCCCTTCGCAATCCGTACCCGACTGTGCCAGCCTTGTGTTCCGTCCTGCCTGAACAACACGGTTTCTCACGCACGATCCCGGTTTTCTGGAATCATCGGCTCTCGGCCCGGGCTCACGGAGAGGGTTGCCCGTCTCGCGAGCCCCAGCTTCGCGGTCCGGCCGGTGCCTTGCCGACGTCTCCGGCCCCGGAGCGTGAAGAACACGCCTCGCCCCGCACGACCAGGCCCCTGCCGGGCTTCCCAGCCCCGGAACTCCCAGAACCTCGCGGGACCGCCGCATGTCGGCGATCCCTTGCCGGAGTTTCCGGCCGCGGAGCTGGAGCAGGATCCTGGTACGGCTCGCGTTCCCTCGGGCAGCTTCCATGCCCGCGAGCACTCCTCCGGTTCCTTGCGCTATGCCGGTGCGCGGCCGATGTCGCCGTCTCCTGTTGCCGGTAGGCAGTTTCACGTAGAATCAGGGCCGGCGCGAAACGTATCAGGCGCCCCGACGAGAGAACCACCAAGGAGATCGACATGTGTGATGAGAGAACCGATGCGGACACCACCAAGTACCTGCGCGCGCGGGAGATGACCCGGCGGCAGTTCGGCGCGGTGTCGGCGGGCGCGGGCCTCGCGATGCTGCTGCCCCGGGCCGCGAACGCCCAGGCCGTCACCGAGTCCGAGATCGACGTCACGACCCCCGACGGCGTCTGCGACAGCTACTTCGTGCATCCCGCGAGCGGCGCCCACCCCGGCGTCCTCATCTGGCCCGACGCGTTCGGCCTGCGGCCGGCGAAGCGGCAGATGGCGAAGCGGCTCGCCGAGTCCGGCTACTCGGTGCTCGTGGTCAACCAGTACTACCGGTCGCAGCGGGTGCCCATCGTCGACAGCACGAACTTCGCCGAGGTCGCCAGCATCGTCCGGCCGCTGATGGCCACGCTGAGCCCCGAGACCCACGTATCGGACGCGCGGGCGTTCGTGAGCTTCCTCGACAGCCAGGCGTCGGTCGACAGCAACCGCAAGATGGGCACGATGGGCTACTGCATGGGCGGCCCCATCACCATGCGCACCGCGGCGGCCCTGCCCGACCGCATCGGGGCCGGCGCGTCGTTCCACGGCGGCGGGCTCGTGACCGACGGACCCGAGAGTCCGCACCTGCTCGTGCCGCAGATGACCGCGCACTTCCTGTTCGCGATCGCCGAGAACGACGACGAGAACGAGCCCGAGGCCAAGAACGTCCTCCGCGAGGCGTTCGACGAGGCCGGGCTGCCGGCCGAGATCGAGGTGTACGAGGGCGCGCTGCACGGCTGGTGCCCGCCCGACACCCAGGTCTACAACGAGCCGCAGGCGGAGCGGGCGTGGATCCGGCGCCTCGCCCGGTTCGAGAGCGCGCTCGGGTAGCCCGCCCACGGGACGCATCGCGGCACGGCGGCCCCGCCGCCGTGCCCGTTGCGCCCTCGCCGCCAGATTCCAGTCCCCTCCCGACGTCCCGTCTCGTTCCTTCGGGCATGAACCCGCAACCCCGAACCTCCCCCGCCACCTGTCCCCTCTGCGAGGCGATGTGCGGCGTGCTCGTCGACGTGGACGGCGAGCGCGTCCGGTCGGTCCGCGGCGATCCCGACGACCCCTTCAGCCGCGGCTACGTCTGCCCCAAGGCGGCCGCGCTCCCGGACCTCCACGACGATCCGGACCGCGTCCGCAAGCCGCTCGTCCGGGCCGGATCCGGCTGGCGCGAGGCGTCCTGGGAGGAGGCGGTCGACCGGGCCGCCTCGGGGCTCGCCGCCATCCGCCGCCGGCACGGGCCGGACGCCGTCGCGCTCTACTACGGCAATCCCGTCGCCCACAACCTGGGGCTGCTGACCCACGGGCTCGCCTTCAGGCAGGCGCTCCGCACGAGGAACCTCTACTCGGCGAGCTCCGCCGACCAGCTTCCCCAGATGCTGGCCGCGCTCCGCATGTACGGGCACTTCGGGCCGATTCCGGTGCCCGACGTCGACCGGACCGACTTCTTCCTCGTCATCGGCGCCAATCCCGTCGTCTCGAACGGCAGCCTGATGAGCGCGCCCGACATGCGCGGCCGCCTCGACGGCATCCGCGCGCGTGGAGGGCGCGTGGCCGTCGTCGACCCCCGCCGCACCGAGACGGCGGCCCGCGCCGACGAGCATCTCGCCATTCGCCCCGGAAGCGACGCCCTGCTCCTCGCGGCCATGCTCCACGTCGTCTTCTCCGGGGACGGGGTGCGCCTCGGCCCCCTGGCGGACCGCGTGAGGGGCCTCGACGCGCTGGCCGCGTTCGTCCACGACCTGCCTCCCGAGCGCGTGGCCCGGCGCACGGGGCTCGACGCCGGGACCATCCGCCGCGTGGCCGCCGACTTCGCCGGTGCCCCGCGCGCCGCGTGCTACGGGCGCGTCGGGCTCTGCACGCAGCGTCACGGGACCCTCGCGGCGTGGCTGCAACAGGCCATCAACCTCGTGACGGGCCGCCTCGACGAGGTCGGCGGCATGCTGCTGCCGACGCCGGCCGTCGACGTCCTGGGCATCTCCGCCCGCCTCGGCTCGCGCGGCACGTTCGACCGGTGGCGGAGCCCGGCCCGCCGTCTTCCGGAGTTCGGCGGCGAGCTGCCGGTCGCGGGGCTCGCGGACGAGATCGAGTCCGCCGGCCCGCGGTCGGTCCGCGCGCTGATCACGGTGGCCGGCAATCCCGTGCTGTCGGCCCCGAACGGGCGTCGCCTCGAACGCGCTCTGAACACCCTGGAACACGTGGTCGCGGTCGACCCCTACCTGAACGAGACCACGCGCCACGCCCACGTCCTGCTGCCGCCCGTCCCGCCCCTCGCGCGCGCACACTACGACCTCGCCCTCAACGCCTTCGCGGTGCGCAACGTTGCGAAGTACGTCGAGCCGGTCGTCGCGCCGGCGCACGGGGAGCGTCACGACTGGGAGATACTGGCCGAGCTGGGCGCGCGCGCTCTCGCGCCGCGCCCGCTCCGCCGGCTCGTCGTCGGGGCGGCCAGAGCGCTTCGGCCGGAACGGCTCCTCGACCTCCTCTTGCGGGCCGGCCCCTACGGCCTGACCCTCGCCCGGCTGCGCGCGGCGCCGCACGGCCTCGACCTCGGCCCCCTGCAGCCGGGGCGCGTCGCCGGCCGCATCGCGACCCCGGACGGCCGAATCGACGCGGCTCCGGAGGAGTTCCTGCAGGAAGCGCGCGACCGGCTCGTCGCCGAGGCCGAGGGCGGCGCGTCCAGCGACCTGGTGCTGATCGGGAGACGGGAGGCGCGGAGCAACAACTCCTGGATGCACAACAGCCCGCGCCTGGTGAAGGGGCCGCGGCGCTGCACCCTGCTCGTCCATCCCGACGACGCCGCGGCGCGCGGGCTCGCGGCCGGCGACCTCGCCGAGCTCGCCTCCGAGGCGGGCGCCGTGAACGTGTCCGTCGAGGTGAGCGACACCGTGCGTCCCGGGGTCGTCAGCCTGCCGCACGGGTGGGGGCACCACCGCGGCGGCGTCCGGCTCGCCGTCGCGGCGGTGCACGCGGGCGAGAGCGCGAACGACGTGACGAGCGACCGCCACCTCGACACGCTGAGCGGCAACGCCGCCTTCAACGGCCTGCGGGTGACGGTACGCCGCGTATCCTGACCACCCGGCCGCGGCCTCCGCCGACCTCCCCCACGGACTCTCGCATGCCCCGCGGCCGGCGGCCCGGGTCGATACCCGTCGCGGAGGAAACCCGGACGCGGAGCAGAAGGTGTGGACGGTGAACGACCTCGGCGAGGGCGGCGTCTCGAAACCGCGGCCCCCCGAGCGAGATCGAGGACGGGTCGGGCGAAGGAAGCGCCGAAGGCCCGGGACGTGGAAGACGCCGGTCGGCCGGGCGTGCGACGCGCGACCAAGGAAGCGCCCGACCGGAAGTGGAGGGGCCGGGAGCCGCGCCCCCGGCCGCCAGCCCGCGAACGCCGCGCCGATACGCTACTCCGGCCGGTGCGGCAGCAGCTCCCAGTAGAGGCTGCCGCCCACGAGATCGCCGTCGTCGGTGGTTCGCGGCCGCCCGCCGAGGCGCAGGACGTCGCCCTCGAGGTGGTAGAGCCGCTCGGCGTCCGTGACCCCCTCGACGGGACGGGTCCGGCCCTCCTGGTGGTGGACGACGTACTGCGGTTCGGCGTCCTCGTGAACGGTGAACGTCCCGAAGTACCCGCCGTAGGTCCGGTAGGCGGCCATCGCCTCGGCCGGCGTGGGGGTCGCCTCCGCGTACGCCGTGCGCCCCTCGCGCGCCATCAGGTGCACCATCATGTGGCCGGTCGGCGTGTAGATGATCCAGGACCCGGCGCGGCCGTCGTTCCGGTCCCCGCGCCAGAACTCGCTGCCGCGATCCTCGTACCGGTCCGTGTAGAGGAGCTGGCGGAAGCCGACGAAGCGCTGCGCCTCCTCCGACAGCTCGGCGTCGGGCAGCCGTTCCCACACGACCTGCCGGTTGCCGCCGCTCTTGGTCCCGTCGGCCGCCGCTGGGGTGAGGATGAGCCGGTCGCCGTCGATGTCGTAGAACCGCTTGGCGTCGACCTCGGCGCCGGGATTGATCTGGCCGATCCGGTGGTGGACCAGGAACCCGCCCTCGTCGTCCTCCTGGACGCTGAACGGGCCGTAGTACGCGGTGTAGCCCTCCAGGGCCGCCTGCACCTCCTCCGGCGTCGGCCCGTCGTCGGAGAACGGCTCCCGATCGAGCGGCATGACGTTCACCGCCATGTACCCGGTGTCGCTGTAGGTGATGTACCCGAGCGAGTTGAAGTCCTCGACGGGGACCCACGCGCCGCTCTCGTCCTTGACGTTGCGCCCGGCGAGCCGGTAGGTGCCGACGATGGGGCCGCGCGGGAGGCCGGCCGGGGCGGCCGCGTCCTCCGTCGGCGGGGCGGACGGAGCGGGCGTCGACCCGCCCTCGGCCGCCGGGGCGGGCATCTCCGCGCAACCGGCGAGGACGAAGGGCAGACCCACGACGGCGGCGACGATCAGGGCGATCCTCCGGTTCCGCATGATGCTTCTCCTTCGTGCGCGCGAGAACCGATGCTTCCTTGGGCAGCGGGTCGAACCGTGCGGCGCCGACGCGGGAGCCGACACGACCGGTGCCGCGGCCGGGGCGTCGGTCCCGCCCCGGCGCCTGCCTGCCAGCGGCTGTCTGCGGCCCGCCGGTCACCGCGGCCGGAAGCCGCGAAGACCCTGCGGCGTCCGCCTCACCAAGCCAGAGACAGGCCGCTGGCGGACGTCCTGACCTCCAGGTTCCGCCACGTCACCGGCTCGATGATGGCCGCCAGGCCGAGGGCGGCGATGGCGATGCCGAGCACGCCCTCTTCGATGACCCAGTTCTGCTTGGAGAAACCCACCGCACCGCCCGCCGCCATCAATCCCGCGCCCAGGAGAAACTGGCGCGTGCGCTCGGTCCTGATCTGCCGCAGGCGATCCGGATCGATCGGGCCGGGCGCCGGCGCCTGCGAGAGCCGGAGCTGCCCACCGGCATCCTGCTGCAGGGCCGCCGCGGGCGACTCCGCGGCCGCCGGCGAGACTGAGAACGCTACGAGGACGACTGCAAGGAACGCGATGATGGCGGTACGCACTGGACTGGACTCCCCCTTGGTTGAAGACGTGTCGCCATTGTAGTGCATTCCCGCGCGGGCATCGGTCCGGGAAGCCGCGATCGACCGCGTCCCCCGTCGACAGGGTCGCGCCCGCATCGCGACGCACGGCGCCCGCCGCGCGGATGGCGGCTCTCCGGCCCGCGGGCCGCTACCGCGGCGGCTCGGTCGGGTCGCGGCCGTCCCGCGGGGCGCCGGTGCCCGACGAGCCGAGGAACAGCTTGCTGCCGTCGGCGAACGTCACGTCGCGGCCGTTCGCCTTGTTCGACCCGTCCTTGGCCTGGAAGCCCTCGACGAAGATCTCCGTGCCGGCCAGCAGCGAGCGCTTGGTGAACCCGCGCCGCAACAACGAAGTGGGCGGCCCGCCCTCGATCATCCACCGCTCGGCGGTGCCGTCGGGCTGCGCCACGTCGATGTGGATCCAGGTGTGGGGATTGACCCACTCCATCCTGACCACCGTCCCCGCCATCTCGATCGGGGCGTTCGCGTCGAACTCGGCCGCGAACGCGTGGTGGGCCACCGCCTGCGCCCCGGCGGCGGCCACGAGCCCGCCGAGAACGGCTATCGACACGACTGTTCTTGCTCGCATCTCCGACCTCCTCATCGCCATCGCGGGCCGGGCCCGCCATCGTCGGCTGCCGCTACGCCCGACCAGTACCCTCCGGCAATCCGCGCCGTTCTACGGCGCAGACTTCTCGTCGCCTCCGCCTCGCCGGGCGCCCAACCGGCCCACCAGGTCGCCGCGGTCGGGAGCCGCGCCGGCGGCGGTTCGACCCCGGGCGCCTGACCTCTCGACGGAGCGCGACGACGCCGGGAGTCCGCGCCGATCTACGGCGGAGCCCTACCGCCCGCCCTGCCGCTCGGCTTCCCACGCGTCGAGCAACGCCTTCTTCTCCTCGAGCTCGCGGCTGCGGATGGCCGCCTCGACGGCGCGGCTACCTGCCGTCCGTCCTGCTGCTCGGCCTCCCACGCGTCGAGCAACGCCTTCTTCTCCTCGAGCTCGCGGCTGCGGATGGCCGCCTCGACGGCGCGGCTACCTACCGTCCGTCCTGCCGCTCGGCCTCCCACGCGTCGAGCAGCGCCTTCTTCTCCTCGAGCTCGCGGCTGCGGATGGCCGCCTCGCGGGCCGCCTCGTCGAGCGCCCACTGGCGGTCGACCCGCGCCCCGCGGATGGCGTTCGTCATGCCGTAGTTGTGCTCGTGGCAGGCGTACTCGAAGAGCCGGTCCTGGTTGCCCTCGGTCGCCCAGGCATCGAGCGTGAAGTAGTTCACGGTGGTGAACGGCCGCACGAACACCGCCGGGTCCTCCACCGTGTAGCGGTACTCCAGGGTCAGGGCGTCGAGGCGGCGGATGCGCTCGGTGAGGCGCAGCGTGTCGCCTTCGCCCGGGTCGTAGTGCACGTGGGCCGAGCCGCCGAAGGGGCCGCCGTGGGCCGGCACGGCGTTTCTCACGGTGTTCTTGAAGTTGGCGGTCTCGACGACCAGGGTGTCGCCGTCCCACCGGCCGATCGAGTCGCCGTTCCACTGGCGGATGTCCGGCCCCAGGGGCCCCGGCGGACCCGTGTCCGCGGTGCCGACGGGGATGATGCGGACGTAGCCGTAGGGCATCACGATGCTCACGTAGCCCGGGGTCTGCACGATCTCCTTGAGGGGCTGCTGGCTGCTGCCCAGCATCTCGCCGGGCAGGCCGTTCCGCGTGATGCACCGCTCGGAGAGCCCGCGGTCCTCCCAGTCGTCGGCCTGGCTGCGGTCGCGCCGCGCCTCCTCCCGCGCCTCCCAGACGGCGAGGGCGTCGCGGGTGAGGGGGGGCATGCGCCCATCCGGGGGATCGATGATCTGCGACGTGCGCAGGGAGATGGGGGGCGTGGTCGGGTCGGCGCTCCAGAACGCGTTGTACTCGGCGCCGGCGATGCGGTAGCCGGGCCGCCCGTCGTCGGGAGCGTCGGACCGCGCGTATCGCACCACGTCCTGCTGCACCAGCTCCTGGGCGATCGCATCGTCGTCGTCGTCGCTGACGACCCGGCGCAGCCCGAGGCGCTCGCGCTCGGCCGCCTCCTCCTCGGTCATGAACTCGCGCGTCCCGAACTCGGGCGGCCGCTCCATCGGGGTGTAGGTCCGGGTGTCCCACATGCCCTGCAGATCCGGATCGCCCCACGCGGTCCGCGGCGCGTCGTACTCGGCCTGGCCGGGCTCCTGGGCCTGCCCCGCCCCCGCCGGCGCCGTTGCGGCCATCGCGATCGCCACGGCCAGGAGCGCGCATCCTCGAAGTGTCACCGTCCACCTCCTTCCGGGTCGACGAGGCCCCCGTACACGTATTCCTCGGCGAGGTCCACGCACTTGAACTCGAGCAGCCGCATGTCGTCCTCGATGCGGCGGTACAGCGGCAGCCGGATCGTCCAGTGCCGCGTGAAGACCTCGGGATCCTCTATCGTCGCCTCGTACATCATGTGCCAGGGGCTGATGGGCGTGTACCGCTCCACCACCTCCATCGCCGCGCTGTGGTAGTTCCCGGCCCGGTCGAACCACGACAGGTCGTTGAAGCCGTTCACCTCCACCACCAGGGTGTCGCCCTCCCAGCGCCCGTTCGACCAGCCCATCCAACTGTCGACCGGCGCCTCGCTGGTCCCGTTCAGGGGGATGGTGCGGCTGGCGCTCGCGTACTGGTAGGCGATGATGATCTTGCCGGTGCTCTGGATGATCTGGAACGGGAACGGCATGTAGGTGGCCCGCGGCACCCCCGGCAGGTAGCACTTCGCCTCGGGATCGCCGACCGTGTTGACGTTGTCGTGGTCGACCGCGAGCCGCCGCTCGAGGTTCTCCTGCTTGCGGGCGAGGGCCTCGGGCCGGTAGGGGATCTCGTTGCCGAGGACCACGCCCTGCCCCGGCGGCTGCGCTCCCCAGACCCCGAGCAGCCGGGGGAAGGGCCCCGCCTCGGCGCCGTGGTCCTGCAGGTTCCAGTTGGCGGTGGTGAACGCCTGCCAGATGCCGCTGATGTCGGGACGGTCCGTGCCCGGCAGGCGGGGGGCCACGTACTCCGCTTCCGCGGTCTGGGCGGCGGCGGTTGAGGGCGAGAGGCCGACCGCCACCGCGGCCGCCGCCAGAACAGACATGGGTATCCGGGCGAGGCCCCTGAACCGCGTGCCCATCACGACCTCCTTTCGACGCGTCGAGATCATGCTCCGTCACGGCCAGTTATACACCCGCCGGTTCGCCCGCGGGTCGCTTTTTTTCGCTGCCGAGCGTCTGGGTTGCTTTATTTATTGTAGTAACATTATTATTGTGCCCATCGAGTTCGACGCAGCAAAGCGCAAGGCCACCCTGGACGCCGGGTGCACGTCAGGAAAGTTGCAGGTTCGCAGTTGCGAGCATTTCGGGGCCAGGTTGGCGTTCGAACGGGTGGCTTTCGGCGAAGTGCTCGCGGCGGCAGAGGCGGGTCCCATAAATCTGACGTGCACCCCTTGACGCCAGGGGTCTGGACATGGCCCGGGCCGAGGAAGTGCTGGCGGGTGCCACCCTGACCGTTGAGGACGACCGACGCGACTACGGGAGGATCGTTTCATCACCATCGGGTTTCTCGACGGTACTCTGGTGGTCCTCGTCTGGACGCCTCGCAACCACGCGCGTCGGATCATCAGCATGAGGAAAGCCAATGAACGGGAACGAGCACTCTACGAGCCCAGATTCTGAAGACGACGTCGCGCCGGACCTCTCGACGGACGGCTGGCCGGAGAAGTTCGCCCGAGCGACCGTTCGTCGCGGCCGACCGCCCGTCGCCAGACCGAAGGTATCGACCACCATCCGACTCTCGCAGGACGTGATCGGTCACTTCAAGGCCGGCGGGCGCGGGTGGCAGACGCGCATCGACGAAGCGCTTCGCGACTGGATCGGCAAGCGCGGCAACGCTTGAGCGGCTGCCCGCGGTCGGGTCGCGGGCGGCAGCCGCCTCAGCCGACCAAGGTGATCAGGTAGAAGATCCCGGTCCCGCCCAGCAGGACGATGCCGATCCACGACAACGCCAGCATCGCCGGCCCGGGCCGGTGCTCGGGCGGCATCTCGGGGGAGGTCACGGCGCGCAGGTTCAGATAGCCCAGCACCGGACCGGTCAGGAACGCCAGCGTGGTCGCGAAGTCGATCATCGTGGTGAGGTTGCCGATGAACAGCGCCATCACGACCAGGGTCAGGGCGACCAGGGCCGCGAGGGTCCACCAGTAGAGCGGACCGCAGGGCTGCACCGGCGTGCCGGGCGAGCGCAGGACCAGGATGGAGCGCTCGATGGCGCGGGGGCCGCCGTCGAGCACCGTCATCGTCGTCGACAGCATCGTGGTCACCACCGCCACCAGCACCACGGGCCGGGTCCACGCGCCGAGGGTCGCGGCGTACAAGTCCACGAGCTGCGTCGAAAACAGCGTCCCCTGCGCCGCGAACTCCCCGCCGGACCCGAACATCACCGCGGCGCCGAGGACGACGAAGGTGAACGCGAGCACCGCCGTCCCCACGTAGCCGATGAGGAAGTCCTGCCGGGCCGTCTCCACCGAGCACCGCTGCCCCGACGTCTCGTTCTTGGCCAGCGTCCACAGCGAACTCCACACCGAGATGTCGATGGCCGACGGCATCCACCCCGCCAGCGCCAGCAGGAACAGGAACGGCACTCCGGCCCCGACGAGCTCCCCCGGCCACAGCGCCACCGTCGAGAAGTCGGCGCGCGGCAGGCCGACGGCGGCGGCCAGCAGCGTGGACACCGCCATCAGCAGCACGACGACCTTGATCGACAGGTCGAGCCCGCGGAACCGGCCCCACCACAGCAGCGCGCAGCCCGGCGCCATGACCGCGGCCGCGAGCAGCGCCAGCGGCCAGTCGACGCCGAGCGCGAACCCCACCAGGTAGGCGGTGAACATGACCACCGTGGCCTGGATGACGCCGCCGGTCAGCACCGTGATGACCAGGTACAGCCACAGCGCCCACCGGCCCGTGCGCGCGTACCCCTCGACCAGGCTCTGCCCGGTGGCCGCCGCGTAGCGCGGGCCGTACTCGAAGAACGGGTACTTGAGGACGAGGGCGATCAGAATGACCCCGGCCAGCCCGAAGCCGGCCGACGCCCCGGCCCGCGTCGACTGCACGAGGTGGGACACGCCGATGGCGGTCGCCGCCCACAGGATGCCGGGGCCGAACGCGGCCCACAGGGGGCTGCGGGCGCTGGAGTCGGATGGGTTCGACATGGCTGGCGAAGATGATACACGCCGTCCAGCATTGCGCGGATACCGGACGAACGCCGCCCCGCCTCCATCGCGGTGATATGGTGTTCGGCGCGTTCGTATCAGGCTGCGGAGTCACCATGGTACGACTGACCATCACGCTCTCGGACGAGCATCATCGGGCGCTCAAGGAGACGGCGGCCCGCCGCAACACGACGATCCGTCGGATCATCGAGGAGAGTCTCGACCTCTACGGCGTCAAGACCACGGAGAGTGCGGCGGCGCTCGTCATCGCCGCCGCCGAGCGATCCGGGCTGAGCGACGATGACGCGATGGCGCTCGCGGTCGAAGAGACGCGGGCCGAGCGCTGCAGGTGAAGCGACGGCGGCGGCGAACGCCTATGGCCGCACGTCGAAGCGGTCCACCAACCCGTGCCGTCCGGCACCAGGGTCGAACTCGCGCTGAACGTCGTCGCGATCTCCTCGTCCGAGGCGTGTCCAGGTTGTGAAGTCAAGTGTGTCTCGGGAAACGTCGAAACCGTTCGGCAACGAAATCCCGACCACGTTGCTGATCAGGTAGCGGTCGTGAAAGCGTCTCCAGATGAACACCTCGGCATGCAACCCGGCGACCCGTAGCAGACCGCCGAGCGTATCACGAAACCTGCGCTGGAAGTACGTGGGGTCTTCTGTCAACGGCCACCTCGATCCCTCGTGGCAGACGCGATGAATCTCGATCCTCGGCGCCGGCGCCCTGTGCCCCGCCCGCTCCAAGAGCGTCCCGAAGGAACCGTATTGCGGCTTCCGGGGATCCAAGTACGGATCGATGAACATGAGGGAGTTGGAGAATCTCAGCACCAGATCGAGATGCTGCTCGTAGTCGGCGAGTGCGCGCTTCACCCGCACGGATGGGCTGCGGGACACCCACCACCGCGCGCTCGAAAGCCGGTCAATTCTCGCGACCCGCCGTTCATTGGCGTACGCCTCCTTGACGGAGCTGGTAGTGATGACGCCGCCCTGGAACGGCCGCTCGACATCCGTCGCCAGCGCTTCCGCACACCAGGCTCGATCGTCTGCTGGGGGGTCTGGCAACGCAGGTTCGAAGCGCAGGAGTCGCCCCTGCGTCTTCATCTTCTTGAGCAGTTCCCGCCCCCTCCGATGCCATGGTCGAGGGCCAGAACGGAGGAAATCGCTCCACGCTCCGTCACGGAGGTCTCGCACCAGTCCCTCGGTGAGCATCGCTTCGCGAATCGTGCCGAGGCGCGCCTCGCACTCTTCCTCTGTCGAGTACGAGGTGATGTCGAACACGTCCGGGGTGATGGCGTAGTCGGCCAGCAGCGCCATCAGAAGATCTCCCGCAGGTCTTCCTCGAAGAAACCGCCCGGCCACGCCTTCACCAGCTCTCCGCGTTCGTTGAGGGGCATCTCTCGAATCACCGTTTGCCCGTCGTGATGTTCGACGAACAGCACGTTGACGTCTTGGGGGCTCAGCCCAGGACCACCGTCAGGCAACGTTCCCGCACTGGTTTCCCGCATGCGTCTCATGATACGCAGGAGCAAGTGCTCGCTATGGGTCTCGAGTAGGAAAATCCCGCCCCGCTCGACTCGGTGCGCGAAAAGATCGCCGAGCTCGACCTGCAGCCGGGGATGGACGTGGAGCTCGGGCTGCTCAATGGCGGTAATGCCTGGCCGGTTTGGATCCAAAGCCGCAACGATAACTGGCAGGATCTGGGAAATGCCGGTACCAACGTCGGACATTCCCGCGGATCTACCGACCCACGTGTTCACGACATGGACGATACGTCGCACATTTCGCTCCGCTACGTCCGTCCCGAGTACGCCCGTACCGAGGTTGACCTTGTACGCAATGGAGTTCGGCACTGCGTCCCCGCAGCCCGACGAACCAGGAGTGTTCCCCTGCGGTACCTCGGCCAGCCGCTCTTGGGAGGACTCGGCGTTCGTCAGAACACCATGTTCGAAGCTCAGCCATCCAACCAAGTCGTCTTCGGGAAGGTCGGGAGGTTGGAGCTGGTCCACGCGCAGTGCATAGCCCGTGGCCAGCCGATCATCTCGCGACAACCAGTCGCTCACGCTACGAACCAGTTCGTCACCGCCCTCGCTGGCATGGTCGTTCAGCAGATGCCATGCTGCGGATCCATCCGCCCATCGCCCGAGCGCTGGCGTGGCCTGCCCTGCGACGGTGTACGGATGCCGATTACGCAGTGGGCCGACGTACCGAAGCTGACTCAACTCGTCGCGAACCAAGCGCCCGAATCCGGCCAGCAGTGCCTTCGCGTACTCAGCGAACGGATGCCCGGAGTTCACCAAAAGGTCTGCAGCCGCTCCCCCCGCGCGTGAGATGCAACCGAGGATCTGTCCGTCGACACCGACCTCGCAGTCGCGGACGACTGGCGCCTTCCTGTCGTCCGACCAGACGACACTCAGCACTAACCACCCCTCATGTAGACCGCTCAAGACCCCGCGATTCCATGGGGGCGGCGCCAGCGCCTCGTCTGCATCCGCCAGATATGGTACCGACCGACCACGAAGGTTGAGCTCAAAGCTAAGTCGCACTTCCCGGTTGCGGGCGTAGGCATGAACGAAGCGGTGAAAGCCGCCGAGGTTGATCTGCTCGCCACCCAGACGGGTCTCGCGAGCATCAACGTTGCCACGACTCAGAATCTCGTGCGCGTAGCACAATGCGTGCAGTACCGTGCTCTTGCCAGCGCTGTTGGGCCCGAACAGCAGCGTGATAGGCCGGAGGTCAATTCGAACCGGGCGGCCGATCCCCTTGAAGTTCTCGATCTCGACCGCGGTGATCAGCGGCGCTTCCCGCCCGGGCCGTGACCCCTGGGACCGTTGGCCGCCAGCGGAAGCCAGTCTCTCGGAACGACGCGGCGATTCGTCTGTGGTCATGATAGCTGCCATAGAGCGAGTTCAAGCAAAGTGTGTGCCAACATCTGCGCGAACCCTCGCTCCATTGGTCGCCGGGGCATCCGATGCCCCCCGCTCGCCGTCTCCTCCACCCGGCCGCCTGGCCGCACTGACGGCCCACGTCATCGGTGCTCGGCGCCCGGCCGCATCATCCCATATCGGCGCAGCCAGTTGCTGAGCGTCTGGTAGCTCGCCAACCCGGTCAGCTTCGCCGCCCGCGCCCTATTGCCACCCGCGCCCTCAAGCGCGAGCCCCAGGCAGTGACGGGCCAGGTCGGCCATCAGCGCAGGCAGCCTCAGCCGTCGCCCAGCCGCCAGCCGAGGAGGTCGGTGGATGGGTCCGTCACCGTCCGGAGCAACTCTTCCTGCACGTCCTCCGCGTCGACGACGGCCTGTGGCGTCCGGTGTCGTCGCCAGCTCGGACGGAACGCAGCTCATCAATCAGAAGGCCCGAGACCGACCTCGCGGGGGAACGACCGATCACGGTCGATCTCCAGCCGGACGCCCGCCAAGGGAGAGGCGCTCAGGAACTCAACCAGCGAGCGCTTGCGTCCGGTCAGCCGATCGTACGTTCTCGTGGAGAGAACGACCGACGTCGGTCGCCCGCGCACGGTGACGACTTGAGGAGCGTCTTCGGCTTCGCGCAGCAACTCGCTGAAGCGCGCCTTGGCTTGCTCTACCCCCAGCGGCGCATCACATCTCCGTCGGCTACGGAGCTACCAGACCCCTCACGAGCCGTCTGCTCCGGTACGGACGCCCGGCGCTACCCCTCGGCCGCCATCGGCTCGTCGCGGCCGACGACGCGGGTCGCGGGGCCGAGGATCAGCGGGTCGGGGCGCGTCACCACCTCGAGGTTCTTGTCGGGGTAGGGGACGTTCGAGAGAAAGTGCAGCAGGCAGGCGACGCGGGCGCGCTTCTTGTCGTCGGACTTGATGACCGTCCACGGGGCGTCGGCGGTGTCGGTGTAGAAGAACATCGCCTCCTTGGCCTCGGTGTAGCCGTCCCACTTGTCGAGCGAGGCGAGGTCGACGGGCGAGATCTTCCACTGCTTGAGGGGGTCGTTCTGCCGGCTGCCGAAGCGACGCGCCTGCTCCTCCTGCGAGACCGAGAACCAGTACTTGAAGAGGCGGATGCCGCTGTTGACGAGCATGCGCTCGAGCTCGGGGCACTGGCGCATGAACTCGAGGTACTCGGCGCCGGTGCAGAAGCCCATCACCCGCTCGACCCCGGCGCGGTTGTACCACGAGCGGTCGAAGAGGACGATCTCGCCCGCCGCCGGCAGGTGCTCGATGTAGCGCTGGAAGTACCACTGGCCGCGCTCGCGCTCGGTGGGCTTCTCGAGGGCCACGACGCGGGCGCCGCGGGGGTTCAGGTGCTCCATGAACCGCTTGATGGTGCCGCCCTTGCCGGCCGCGTCGCGGCCCTCGAAGAGGACGACGATGCGGGTGCCCGACTCCTTGACCCACCGCTGCACCTTCAGCAGCTCGGCCTGCAGGGCGGCCTTGCGCCGCTCGTAGGCTCCGCGCTTCATGCGGTCCGAGTAGGGATAGACGCCCTCCTTGAAGACGCGCCGGATGACGTCGGGGTCGTGGGCCGGGCGTACCCCGGCCGCGTCGACCGGAATCGCGTCCGCGGCCGGCGCGTCGACCGTAGCGGCCCCGCCGCCTTGCGCGCGGGGCATGCTCGCCTTCGTCTTGCCCTTGGCCTTCTTGACCCTCTTGGCCTTCTTCGCCTTCTTTGCCGCTGCCTTGCCGGCGGCGGCTCGCACGGATTGCCGCGGGCTGGTTTCCTCTGTCATGACGATGATGGATGTGGGCTTCGCGGCCGCGGCGTAGCGGGGCCCGCGGCTCCCTTCCCGGAACGCCTGGAACAGGGCAACGTGATTCTCGCCGGCATCCCTGCCCGTCGCGCCCCGTCGGCCGGCGTCACTGGGTGCCCGCGCGCGCCGCCGCCTCCTCGAGCCGCGCGTTCCGGAGGATGTTGGCGAGTCCGTAGTTCCCCTCGTGGCAGGCGTACTCGTACATCGCCTGATCGGTCTTCTTCAGCGGGAACATCACGGTCCAGGGCGCCACCCAAGTGGACGGATCGTCGGCGGTGATCTCGTAGCGAACGGTGTCGGGCCCCACCCGGGTGAAGCGCTCGATCACGCGCACCGCGCCGGTCGAGCCCCTGAACCCGGCGCCGTCCCGGTAGTGCGTGGACTCGACGACCAGCGTGTCGCCCTCCCACCGCCCGCGCGCCTCGCCGTGCCACTGGGGAAGGCCGGCCCGGGGCCGCCCGTCGAGGGGCACGATGCGCGCGTCGTGGATCATCTCGGAAACGATGACGACCTGGTCCGGGGTCTGCAGGATCTGGTAGTTGTTGTTGTAGGCGCCCGGCAGCCGCGGCGTCCCGAAGCTGAGGCACCGCTCGGTGTTCCCGCGGTAGTCGGCCCCGTCGGCGGGATGCGCGCGCCGGCGGGCCGACCGCTCGGCGTTGCGTCGCCGAGCCTCGTCGGTCAGGGCTGGAACGCGCCCGTCCGGCGGATCGACGACGAGCGACGTGCGCAGGTCCTCGGTCAGCTCCTTGCCGTAGTCGAGCCACCACTTCGCGTGCACGCTGGGGGCGCGGTCGTAGTCGGCCTGCTCCTCGAGCGTGCGGGCGGTGAAGGCGGCGGCCTCCTCCTCGCTCATCACCGCCTTGCCCGCGAACTCGCGGGGGCGCTCGAGCGGCGTCATCGTGCGGTAGTCCCAGACCCCCTGCAGATCCGGGGCGCCCCAGCCGGTGCGGGGAACCTGCCACGGCTCGTCCGCGCCGACGCCGGCGCCGGCCTGGGCGGCCGCCCCCGGCGCCGAGAGCGCGCAGACGACCAACACCGCCGCGATCCGAAAGCCGAAGACCAGAGCGCTCCTGCCCATGTCGCTTCTCCATGCCGCCAACAAGACCGGTCCGCGCGCCCGCCGTTCCGCGGTCCGCGGGCGAAGGACGACCGGCCCGGCCGCATTCCGGCGGGGCCATCGCGTGCACGATAGCACTCCGGGTCGCCCGGAGTCCACGCGTCGACGGGGGCGCGACAAGAGAACGAGACGCCCGCCGAGACCGACACGGAAGTTCCGACAGTGCCCGGGGAACGCTCTCGAGAATCTGCCGCACGCGCCGCATCGGCGGCCCCGGTCCGCGCCCGACACCGACTCGGAGGCTGGAACCTGACGGTGCTCGGGGGCGCCCATTCCATGAACCCGTCGCGCACGCCGCACCGGCGGCCCGGTCCGATTACTCCCCCGCGCCGCAAACGGCGGACCGCCCGCCGGGAACGCGCGGCGCTGGTGCGTAGCGGCTCGGGCCGCTGCAGCCTCCCCGGACGGCCATGCGGCAGCACACCGCGGCAGCCGGGAGCCGGCTCGGAAGGCCGGAGCGAGACGAGACGAATGCGGGACCCCGCCTCGCTCGGGGCGACCGGAAAACGGCCCCGTCCGAACCGCCCCCCCGCTTGAACGGCGCGTGGTCGATCGCCATAATCCCGTGCATCCGTATCGCCGTGCGTCCCAGGGAGAACCACATGTCCAGAGCCGCCTCCGCCCTGCTGCTCGTCCTGCTGGCGTCCGCCGCCGGGGCCCAGGACGCCCCGCAGGCGACCGACGTCACCTCGGCCGAGATCCAGAAGTTCATCAACGCGCTGCCCCGCGACGCGGTCAGCGACCGCCCGATCCGGACCGTCGAGGTCACCGGCGACTACCGGGTCGGCGTGTACGGCGTCTTCCGCCCGCAGTCGCCGCTGGGCGGCGCGAACCTGCACCGGGTGAACACGACCGAGATCTACTACATGGTAGAAGGGGTCGGCACCCTGGTGACCGGCGGCGAGCTGATCGACCCGACCCCGGCCCCCAGCGGCACGAGCGTCCGCGGCACCGGCATCCGGGGCGGCGTGTCGCGGCGCGTCACCAAGGGCGACGTCGTCATCATCCCCGGGCACACCCCGCACTGGTGGAGCGAGCTCGAGACCGACATCGAGTACCTGATCTTCCGGCCCGACCCGGACAACCGGATACCGCTCCGCTGACCCCGGCCGGGAGTCCGAGCCGTGTCGAAATCCGGCGGCGACGTCCGCCGCCGCCGCCCGGGACGACGGGTCGTCGTCACCCGAGCCGCGCGATTGACAACGTCCGGCGGTACGCACAGACTGGCGTTGCTTCGGCCGGTATCGGCACTCGTCGACGTGGGAACCGGGAGCGTCGAGGTGAGCCTTCGCCCGGGACAGGCAGGCGTGCATCGCCCAACGCCGCCGGGCTCGGCCACGGATCCCCCAGGTTGAGGACGCATGATGTTGAACAGCGCACGACGAAGAACCAGTGGATGGAAGGCCGCTTCGCTCGGCCTGATCGCCGCCCTGGCGGCGGGAGCCGCCCCCGCCGCCGCCCAGGACCACGTCGGCCAGTACGAGCAGGCGGACATCGAGTTCGGCGCCCGCCTGTACGACGCCAACTGCGTGCAGTGCCACGCCGAGAGCGGCGACGCGGTGGCGGGGGTCGATCTCGCCAGCGGCGTCTACAGCCGGGCCGGCTCCGACCCCGAGCTGATGGGTCTGCTCCGCGCCGGCATCCCCGGCACCGCCATGCCGCCCAACGAGTTCACGTCCGGCGAGCTCACCGGCCTCGTGGCCTATCTCCGGACGATGCGCGACGTCGACCTGAGCGCGGTCACCCTGGGCGACGAGGCGTGGGGCGAGGCGCTGTTCGCCGGCAGGGGCGCCTGCGCGTCGTGCCACCGGGTATTCGGCGAGGGCTCGCGGGTGGCCCCCGACCTCAGCGCGATCGGGGCCGTCCGCACCGCGGCGTACCTGCAGGAGTCGCTGCTCGACCCCACCGGCTCGATGCTGCCCGTGAACCGCCCCGTGCGCGCGGTGCTCGGGGACGGCACCGTCCTGACCGGGCGCCGGCTCAACGAGGACACGTACACCATTCAGATGATCGACCAGGACGAGCGCCTGCGGTCGCTCGAGAAGGCCGGCTTGCGCGAGCTGACGGCCGGCGCGGAGTCGACCATGCCGCCCGCCACCGACGCGCTCGACGACCAGGAGGTGGCCGACGTGCTCGCCTACCTGCTCACGCTGAAGGGACTGTGAACGCCAAAGCGCTCCGCGGTCCAGACCGTCGGTCGCCGGCGCACGGCGCGGGCGCCCGACCCCGCCGCATGATGGGCGTGACCGCAAGGAAGGCAAGAAAGACGGATCTCGAGACGGGATTCGCGGTCACGGCTGCTGCGGGCGCGACGCCGGCCCTTGGGTTCTGGTTCACTGTCGTTCCCAAGGAGTGGCGAGACCGGCTTCAATCGCATGACCTCGGCGCGCCGGAGGACCACCCATGAACCGGACAAGGATGTCGACCATGACCTCGTTTCGCCGCACCCTCGTTCCCCTGCTGCTCGCCGCCGCCCTGCCCGGCGCCGCCGCCGCGCAGGTGACGTTCGAGCGCCTGCTGAACGCCGACGCCGAGCCCCACAACTGGCTGACGTACTCGGGCACCTACTCGAGCAACCGCTACACCACGCTCGACCAGATCACGCCCGAGAACGTCGACCAGCTCGAGCTGGCGTGGATCTTCCAGGCCAACTCGCTCGAGCCGTTCCAGGCCACGCCGCTGGTCGTCGACGGCATCATGTACCTGACCGAGCCCGTCAACAACGTGGTGGCGCTGGACGCGAAGCGCGGCAGCGTGTTCTGGAAGTACGAGTACACGCCGTCGCCGCTCGCGCGGCCCTGCTGCGGAGCCGTCAACCGCGGCGTCGCCATTCTCGGCGACACCCTGTTCCTCGCCACCGTCGACGGCAACCTCATCGCCGTCGACGCCATCGGGGGCGCCCCCATCTGGAAGACCACCGTGGCCGACCCCGAGCAGGGCTACGCCCTGACCCTGGCGCCCCTCGTGATCAAGGACAAGGTCATCGTGGGCGTCGCGGGCGGCGAGTTCGGCATTCGCGGCTACATCGACGCCTACGACGCCGCCACCGGCGAGCAGGCGTGGCGCTTCTACACCATTCCCGGCCCCGGCGAGCCCGGGCACGAGACATGGGAGAACGACGCGTGGCGCACCGGGGGCGCGTCGGCGTGGCTCACCGGCTCGTACGACCCCGACCTCGACCTCACCTACTGGGGCATCGGCAACCCCGGCCCCGACTGGAACCCCGCGCAGCGGCCCGGCGACAACCTCTACTCCGACTCGGTGGTGGCCCTCGACCCCGACACCGGCGAGCTCGAGTTGTACTTCCAGTTCACGCCGAACGACCCCTACGACTACGACTCGGTGCAGATTCCGGTGCTCGTCGACGCCCCCGACGGGGCCGGCGGCACCCTGAGGCTGATGCTCTGGGCCAACCGCAACGGCTTCTTCTACGTGCTCGACCGCGAGAACGGCCGCTTCCTCAACGGGACCGAGTTCGTGCCCGTGAACTGGGCGAGCGGCCTCGACGACAGCGGCCGGCCCGTGCAGACCCCGCAGCCGCCCGGGGCCACGACGTTCCCCGGCGTGCAGGGCGGCACCAACTGGTACTCGCCGTCCTACAGCCCCGAGACCGGGCTGTTCTACGTCTCGGCGTGGGAGGCCTACGGCTCGGTGTTCGAGGCCGCGGAGGCCGAGTACCAGCCCGGCCGCGTCTTCCTCGGAGGCCGGCCCGCCAACCCGTTCGGGGCCGGCGCCAACGTGCCCGGCCTTCGCCGCGGGCACATCAACAACTGGACCGACGCGGCGGGCGGCGGCGCGGTGATCGCCATCGACCCGCGCACCGGCGAGCAGCAGTGGCGGGTGGCGATGACCGACGTCACGAGCAGCGGCATCCTCACCAGCGCGTCGAACCTGCTCTTCACCGGCAACCGCGAGGGCGACTTCCACATCCTCGACGCCGAGACCGGCGACGTGCTGTGGCGCAAGCCCCTCGGCGGCATGATCGCCAACGGGCCGATGAGCTACATGGTCGACGGCCGGCAGTACGTGGCCCTCGCCGCGGGGCACTCGATGTTCGTGTTCGCGCTGAAGGAATGAAAGCAGTGACGGGCCAGGAGCGGGGAGGGCCGTCGCCGGCACTGCCCTGCTCCTGCGCCGCTCCCTTCATCCGGCAACGACTTGCCGAAGCCTCCCGCCGGCTGAATCGCAGCCCGCGGGGGTCGGCGTCGTCGGAGGGCGTCGCCCTGCTGCGCCGGCACTACCCTGCTCCTGCGCCGGTCCCTGCATCCGCACCGATTGCTGAGACCTCCTGCCCGCTGAATTCGGAGCACCCGCAGGGATCGACGTCGTCGAAGAACGTCGCGCTACTGCTCGTGGCCTTCACCTGGACCGGACGCGGGCTCCGGCCCGCTGCACCGCGCGTGCCAACTCGTTGATCACACTCCGAGCGGAATATCGGGTGGCTCCCACCCGGCGCCGGGTCTTGGCTCCGCCAAATCAGGGAAGCAGACGGTCGACGGCGATGGCCGCGTCGGGATTGCCGAGGGGAGCGACCACCTCGCCGGCCCGGTGGATCGAGACGGATCGGTAGCCGTCGGCAGCCGGGTCACGGTAGATCTCCAGACGTTGCTCCGGCAGGGCGAGGATCCAGTACTCGGGAATGCCGCAACGTGCGTACAGGCGCTGCTTGACGGTCCGATCGCGGTGGAGCGAGTAGTCGGAAACCTCGACAACCAGCAAGGCGCTGGTCGGGTGGGCGTCGCGGTAGCTGCGGGCATCGCCCGCGACGACGGCCACGTCGGGTTCCGGCTCCGAGTCTTCACCGGCGGCGAGGGGGCCCTGGGTCCGGACGCGATAGCCGACCCCGAAGGCGCCCCGCAGGGCATCGACGACGAGCTCGATGCCCGTGAAGTGCTCGCTTCCCTGCGGCCCCATGGCGAGGATTGCCCCTTCGATGAGTTCCAGCCGCGCGTCGGGGCCAAAGACGCCGGCCTCGATGGCGCGGTCGTACTCGGCGCGGCTCCAGCGGTGTTGGGGGGCGGCCATCGTCTCGGACACGGCGCACCGCATCGTACCACGGAGGGCGGGCCTCTCAGGCAGACCGGAGCGCCATCTGCCGCCTCGGACGGCCCAACGCCCCGAGTCCCGGCCCGCTGCCGCCGGTAGGACCAAGCGCTGTCGGCGTCAGCGGCTTGCCTCGGCCGCGGCCTCGTCGCGCCGCGCGCCGGCGAGCATGTTCGCGGCGGCGTAGTTCCCCTCGTGGCAGGCGTTCTCGAAGAGCGGCAGCGGGTTCTGCCGCAGCGTCTGCACCGCGGTCCAGGGCGCCGTCCAGATGGTCGGGTCCTCGATCGTGTACTCGTACTCGATGACGCCGGAACCGACCCGCGTGAACCGCTCGACCAGGTGGGCCTCCCGGCTCGCGCCGACCAGGGGCAGCCAGCGGTCGAAGCTCGTGGTCTCGACGACCAGGGTGTCGCCCTCCCAGCGGCCGCGCGAATCGCCCAGCCACTGCCGGATGCCGCCGCGCGGACGGTCCGTGATGGGGATGATGCGGGTGGTGTTGAGCATCTCGACGAGCATCACCAGGTGATGCTCGGTCTGGAAGATCTGGACGTTGTTGTTGTAGGCAACGGGAAAGATGGGCAGCCCGGTCGTCCCCAGGCATCGGTCGAAGTAGCTGAGGTCCTCGATCTGCTCGAGCGGCGCCGACCCGAACGATCCCGGCGCGCTGAACCGCGTGCGGCCCTCGTCGGTCCGCGGCGGCCGGCGGCCGTTCGGCGGGTCGACGATGAGCGAGGTCCGCCGGGTCTCGACCACCTCGGTGCCGAAGTCCATCCAGAAGCGGTTGTACGCGCCGATCGACCCGCCCGCCTCGGTGCGCTGGGCCGGCGCCCGATCCGCCGCCTCGTTCTGCTCGACCGCGCCCTGCTCGAGCGTCCGCGCCTCTTCCTCGGTCAGGAACTCGCGGTCACCGTAGCGTTCCGGGCGCTCGAGCGGCGTCAGGGTCCTGAAGTCCCACACGCCGTTCAGGTCGGGCACGCCCCACGGCGTTCGCGGCGTCTCGGCAGACTGGGCAACAGCGGTGACCGGCGCCAGCAACGCCAGTGCGAGCAAAATGGTCACGGGCCGATGGGATGCGCTCATTCGGATCTCCTGAGTATGAACCTCGCAGTCGGAGCGGCGCCGTCACCGATGGCGCTCCAATGCCTCGCCTCGATGCCCGCGTCCTGCACCTCGACCCAGCGAGGCGAGAGGTTCATGTCGATGACGAGCTTCAATTCGATCCGACTGCCACTTCCTGCTCCTCGCTACGCCATGCGGCCCAGGCGAGCGCTTAACTGATGTCGTCACGCTCGAGATACGGGTAGGCAGCCAGCACCTCGTCCTGGTCGTGTCCTGCGGCCAGAAGTCCGACGATGGTCCCGACCGTCACGCGAAGCCCCCGAATACACGGACACCCACCCATCACATCGGGATCCTGCGTGATTCGCGGCAGTCTGGTCATCGGCTCCCAGTATACGCGGTTCCGGTGAAGCGCCAGCGGCCCTGTCGGCCATCTTGACAGCCAACCAGGCCAGAACGACGATCTAGACATAAAGACTGGCCGGAACACCCCATGACCGATTGGCCCCTGCACGATGCCAAGAACCGGTTCAGCACCGTCATCGACGCCGCGCTCGCGGGCACCCCGCAACGGGTGACCCGGCGCGGCAGGCCCGCTGTCGTGGTGCTCGCGGTAGAAGAATACGAGCGTCTGATTCACGTGGAGAAGGCGCGGGCGCCGACATTCCCGAACCTGCTGCGCGCGATCCCGGAGGGCGGCGGCGAGTTCGAGCGCATCCGACTGCCGTCCCGACCGGTGGACCTCTGATCTTCCTGGTCGACACCGGCACCCGACCGCCGTCTGCTCGATCCCCGATGCCCCACAGTCCCCCTCCGTAAGCGCCGCTCCGCGCGGCCTGGAGCCGGCGCCGACGACCCGGGAACGAAGGGCGCTCCCGCCCCTGCATCCCAACTGTTCTTGCTTCTTGCACCAAAGTGGTGCATTGTGGTGAACTATGGGGGACAGGAGCGAACAGATGGAGAAGATCGAGCCCGACACCGGCGTGAAAAAGGCCGGTCCCGTGCGCGTGTCCGTGTCGTTGGACCCGGGCGACTACGCCGACATCAAGAACATCGCCCGAAACGGGCGCGTGTCGGTCGCATGGGTCGTTCGAGACGCGGTCGCGCGCTACCTAGACTCCCGCACCCCCTTGCTCCCGCGCAACGACGTGGACGCCGGCTCATGAACCTCTCACTCTTCGAGCTGCCGCGTTGGCGCCGCCCTTCCGTGCCAGCCCCGGGCACGTCGCTCGTCACCGCCACCGAGACGTTCGCCGGCCCGGTCCGGGCCGCCGTCGAGTGCGTGCGGCGCTGCCTCGAGGAGCGGCCGTCGGTCGGCGCCTCGCACGCCCATGTCCTGGCGAGCCGCTGGCGCGAGGAACCCCGCCGGCCGTCCGCCCCCTCCGCCCTGCAGGCGGCGTGGGCCCTCGTGAGCATGCGCATCGTCGGTCGCAGTGTCGGAGCCCTGCCCCGCGACGCATCGTTGCGCGATGCCGAGGCCTGGTTCGTCGGCGCCATCCCCACGCCGAGCTGCCTCTCCGACGCCGTCGTCGAATTCGCCGACCGCGAGGCCGCCCGCAAGCTCGAGACGATCGAGTACGACGACGACCTCCGCGACCTCCTGCCCTACGTCCTCGACGCCCACGGCCCCGGGAGCAGAGCCAGCGTCATGCGCGATCCCCGTACGGGGAAGGCCCGGCGCGCGAAGAAGGACGCCGGCGTGTTCTACACCCCGGCCGACGTCGCCGAGTACATCGTGCGCGAGACCCTGGAGGCGCTCCCTCCCGAGGTCGACCCGCCTCTCGTCCTCGATCCGGCCTGCGGCTCCGGGGTGTTCCTCAAGGCGGTGCTCGACCTCGCGACCGGCCGAAGGCCCGGCCTCGACCGCCTCGAGTTCGTCGAACGCCGCCTCCACGGAATCGACATCGACCCGCTGGCCGTCGACGCGGCCTGTTTCGTCCTGCTCCACGAGTGCCTGCGTTCCCCGCATCGCGGTCCGGCTGCGCCGCCGTGGTCCCAGTGGCATCGTATCCGATGCAACCTGCATGTAGCCGACGCCCTCACGTGTCGCGTGGTCGCGCCCGCCGGCCACCAAGCCGACGACGCGGCGGCCCAGACGGACCTGCGGACGCGGCTCGACAACTGCTACGTCGAACCGCTTCCGCCGCCCGGCGACACCCCGTCGGACCTGTTTTCCCGGGGTCTGCCCCTCGGCGACGTGTTCCCGGCCCTCGCCGAGGGAGCGCACGCCGTCATCGGGAACCCCCCGTACGCCGCGATCGGCCCCCGCGATGACGCCGCGGCCCTGACACAGCGTTTCGCCTCGCTACCCGCCCGTTCCCGCGCCGCCTGGGACCACTTCCCCGCGTTCGTGGAAATGATGTGGCGCCTGGCCCGCCCCGGCCGCGGCTCGTCCGGCATGGTCGTCCCGCTGTCCCTCGCCTGCAGCCGGCGAGCCCAGATGACGGCTACGCGCCGCGCGATCATGCGCAGCCGCGGCCGCTGGCGCTTCGCGTTCTTCGACCGCGAGCCCCACGCCCTCTTCGGGGAAGAGGTCAAGACCCGCAACGCCATCGTCTTCCGCGCCGACGCCTCGGGCCGTCCAGCGACCGAAACCACCGTGGAGACGGGACCGCTCCGGCGGTGGACCAGCCGCCAGCGCGCCACCCTGTTCGAAACCGTGGACTTCACGCCGCTGCCTGGCGTCCCAATCGCCGCGGGCGTACCCAAGCTCGACGGAGACGTCTGCGCCCGAGCGTACCGCCGACTGTGGCGACAGACCGTCCGTTTGCGCAACATGTGCGCAACCATCGACTCCTGTCCGCCCCAGGACGCGGCAGCCCAAGTGTCCCGACTGCACGTCTTCGTGGCCGGCACGGCCTACAATTTCCTCAACGCCTTCAGGTCTCACCGCGACCTGCCCGAGCCCCGCGCACCTTGGAGCTCCAGCAAACTGCTCCGCCTCGGCCTCGCCACCACCCCCGAAGCGGATCGCGTGTTCGCCATTCTCAGCAGCCGCATCGCGTACTGGCTCTGGCACGTGACCGCCGACGGATTCCATGTCACACGCTCCTTCGTCCTCGACCTGCCGGTCAACGACAAATTGTTCGCCGGGCCCGCGAAGCATGCCCTCGCCGATCTGGGTTCACGCCTCTGGCAGCAGGTTCAGGCTCAACGTATCATCAGCATCAACGGCGGCCGCCAGACCGTCTCCTATCGGCCCCACGCCAGCGAGGACCTCCGGGACGAGATCGACGCGCTGCTGATCGAAGCCCTCGGGCTGGAGCCCGCGTTCCAGGATTATCTGCGCAAGTTCACACGGACCTTGCTGTTCGTCGACGAGCATGACGATACGCGCCGGCGCTTCACCGACCATTTCAACGATGGAGGGAAACCATGGCCGGAGTAACCCACTCCATCAAGGTGAAGAGCAAGCTGACCAAGGACGAGTGGCGCGAATACACGAAGACCGTCTGGCACATCGCGAACACGACCCACGAGCACCATCCGGCCGTTTTTCCGGTCGACATCCCGCGCCGCCTCATCAAGCTCTTCAGTCGGCACGGCGAGACGGTTCTCGATCCTTTCGCCGGTACAGGCACGACCGCCGCGGCCGCCATCCCCCTCGGACGCAGGGCCGTGTGCGTAGACCAGAGCGCGAAGTACGCGGACCTCATCCGTCGTGAATGCGGTCACCTCAAGAACGGTCGAGCAACGGCCTCGACACTGCTCGACGTGCATCGAGCCGACAGCCGCGACCTCTCCTTCGTGGAGACCGAATCCGTCTCTCTCGTCGTCTCCAGTCCGCCGTACTGGAACAAGGCCCGCTACGGTTCGGCTCGCGCCAACCTCGGCCGAATCTCCGGCTACCGCCGCTTTCTCCAGGAAATCCGCCCGGTCTTCGAAGAGTGCTTCCGCGTCCTTCAACCGGGCCGCAAGTGCTGCCTCGTTACTGCCAACGTCAACCAGCACACCGACCAGGGTCTGTTGACGTTCCCCCTGGCCGCCGACTTCGGCGCAATTCTCCGCGACATCGGCTTCGTCATGGTCACCGAGATCGTCTGGTCCAAGGACGGCACCGGCGGCCGCTGGGGTTCAGCCAATGGACAGCGCCCCATCTTCGGCAGCTATCCGTATCCGCCGAATTTCCTCTTCAAGAACGTCCACGAGTACATTCTCGTGTTCTCGAAGCCGCCGTCGAGGAAATCGAAAGGACCCAAGGTGGTCCCATACGACGTCCTGATGGCCGATTGCACCGGCGAGTCATCGGCATGAGGAACATCCGTGGAGTACGAGTTTCACGTTCAGGACCCGACGACACCGGACACCGTGTACCTCTTCGAGGCCATTATTGGCGCGCTCCCGGAAGCCACGTCGTGCGCGGGTATCTTCGCCTTCGCATCACGCGCAGGCGTCGATGCGTTGTTCGGGCAACCCGAGATGCGCAGCTTCCTCACTAGGTCGACTATGTCGTTGCTGATCGGCCTCGATGCCATTACCAATCGCGACACGCTGCAGCGTCTTCAGGAGTTGGAGACCGAACACGCCGATCTGAGCGTGCGCGTTTTCCGGAACCCAACGAGCGCGCTGTTCCACCCCAAAATCGCGCGGTTCCAGTACGCAGACGGAAGCCGCTCCATGATCGTCGGTTCCGGCAACCTCACTCCGGGCGGGCTCCGTCAGAACTTCGAGGCATTCAGTGTCGTTCGCGCTGTGCCGAGTGAAGTCCTGGACTGGTCGTCGTGGGACGGCTTCCTGACCGGCCAAGAGGATAACGTCCGCCCAATAGACCAGGAGGCCCTCGACCGGGCCGCGCAGAACACCGCCAGACGGCAAGGACGAGACATCGAACCGGTCCTGGGCGCTCCCGCCCAACTTGCCGACTCCGGGTCGGCAACCGACGTCGAAGCTCTCGTGCGCGGCACCAGTCGGTTTCTTGTCGCCCGTGTTCCTGGGAAGCGGCACCGCCGCTGGAATCAGATCCACCTCAACCGAGCGGTAATCGACCGATTCTTCCGAGTCACGCCGAGGACGACACAGCGTGTGTACCTCGTCGAATGCCGCCGGGACGGCACATTCGCCGACGAAGAGGTTCGGCCGTGCATCTACAGTGATGCCAACAAGAACCTCAAGATCGAAATCGCATCGCATCGTGGTGAACCGTATCCGGAAGCCGGACCACCGATTGCCGTTTACCGCGAATTGCACGCACGGTCGTTCGCGTACATGCTGCTCATGCCCGGCGACCCGGGCTACGATGCGATGTTCGAGCTGACCGAAACTCTTCCCCCTGTGGGCCGGGGCCTCCCCAGGGTCATCACCGACAGCGACAACATCCGCAGCGCTTGGCCCACGTCCCCCCTCATCACGGCCATCGACCGGACGCGGTGATCCCGCCTCCGAGACGGGAACGTCCGACTTCCGCGGCACACGGGAGGACCGTGACCAGCGCAACGTCGACCGGGAAGCGACGGACTGAAGAATGTTCTCAGCCCCGTCTGAAGCCCGCCGGGCGACCGGCGCTGATTCGGTCAGTCAGCCGACCGCGAGCGATGCGTTGCGGAGGTCGGTGACCGGCACGTGGGCCTGCATGTGGGTGATCGGCGATGCTCCCGCGGCTCCCGCGGAAGACCTGGTAGCTCGGGACGTCGGTGCGAAGATCGACGTCGGCGGCCATCTCCGGAAGCTGCGGACTGCCCGGCCCGACATCGCGGCAAATTCCACCCCAAAGTTGCACACAACACTCCTTGGTTGCACATAACCGCTTCCGCGGGCAACTTCAGACGATTACGCGCAACTTCAGGGCAGATCGCGGCGCCCACCTACGGCAACGCCAGCGCGATCCACTCCCCCGGATGGTCCAGCGAGCCGATGGGCAGCACGATGTACTGCTTCCCCCCGTGCATGTAGGTGATGGGCGAGCCGACGTTGCCGGCCGGGAAGGTCGTCTCCCACACCACGTCGCCGGTCTCCTTGTCGAAGGCGCGGAAGCCCTTGCCGGCGTCGGGGCCGGCGCCGGGCGGGGTGCGGACCATGATGGGGTCGCCCTCGCTGACGAAGAGGAGGCTCCTGGTGAGCAGGGTCATCGCCCGGCCCGGCTGGCCCAGGGGGGGCAGGTCGAGGTGGGCGATGTCCGGGTGGTCGCGGGGGCCGTCGCCGTTGGCGACCATCCACACGTGCTCGCCGGTGTTCATGTCGATGGCGGTGATGCGGCCGTAGGGCGGCTTGAGCAGCGGGAGGCCGCGCGGGCCCTGGGGGAACGCGCGGGTGCCGCGGGTGTAGCGCACGTTCATGCGGTCGGGGTTCCCCGGGGTCAGGTCGGCCGCGAAGGTGCCGGTCACCGACGGGACGTAGAGCATGCCGGTCTCGGGGTCGAAGCCGGCGCCGCCCCACTCGGCCCCGCCGACCGAGCCGGGGAGCTGCAGGGTGCCCTTGGTGTCTTCGTCGCCGTCGCCGCGGATCGACGGCGGGGTGTAGATCTCGCCCAGCACGAAGGGCGCGGCGATCTCGACGGCCTCGGCCCGCAGCTCGGGGGTGAAGTCGATGAGGGTGTCGACCGAGATTCCGTGCACGTCGAACGGCGCGGGCTTGGTGGGGAACGGCTGGGTCGGCGAGATCCACTCGCCGGGGGTGTCCGACCCGGGCACCGGGCGCTCGACGATGGGCCACACCGGCTCGCCGGTGACCCGGTCGAAGGTGTAGGCCATGGCCTGCTTGGTGAGCTGCACCACCGCCTTGATCTCGCGGCCGTCGACGACGATGTCCATCAGTATCGGGGCCACGTTGTTGTCGTAGTCCCACAGGTCGTGGTGCACCATCTGGAAGTGCCACACCATCTCGCCGGTCTCGGCCCGCACGCAGACGAGGCTGTTGGCGTAGAGGTTGTTGCCGGGGCGGTGCCCGCCGTACATGTCGTTGCTGGGGGCGCCGGTGGGCAGGTAGACGAGCCCGAGCTCCTCGTCGGCGCTCATCATCGTCCAGACGTTGCCCATGCCCGAGTACTCCCACGAGTCGTCGAGCCAGGTCTCGACCCCCGGCTCGCCGGCCCGGGGAATCGGGTTCCAGGTCCACCGCAGGGCGCCGGTCCGGACGTCGTAGGCGCGGACGTAGCCGGGGCGGTTCTCCATGGTCAGGGGATGGTCGGCCATGGCCTGCCCCACCACGACCACGTCCCGGACGACGAGGGGCGGCGAGGTGAAGTTGAAGTCGACCAGCTCGTCGGTGTCCTCGAACACCCGGAGGTCGACCAGGCCGCCGGCGCCGAAGTCGGAAACCAGCCGGCCGGTGTCCACGTCGGTGGCCAGCAGGTACGGCGGCCGCACCGACAGGATGCGGCGGCCGGCCCCGGCGTCGTCCTCCCAGTAGCCGACGCCGCGGTTGGCGGCGCCCCGCGGGGTCTCGTCGTCGTCGAGGAAGGGCAGCTCCTGCACCCAGCGGGTCTCGCCGGTCGCGGGGTCGAACGCCTCGACGATGCCGATGCCGTTCGATGCGTAGAGCACGCCGTCGACCATCAGCGGCGTCGACCGCAGGTTGTTCGAGTAGCGCAGGTTGTCCCAGCGCGCGTGCAGGGTCGCGTCGACGGCGGGGCGGCGCCAGACGATGCCGAGGTCGCCGACCGTGTCCGCGTCGATCTGGTCCAGCGCCGCGTAGCGGGTGAACCCGCTGTCGCCGCCGTGTACGCGCCACTCGCCGTCGGTGCCGTGCTGGGCTGTCGCGACCCCCGCCACGACCAGCATGCCCAGCAACACCACGCCGACCGCGCACCCGTGGCCGGTTCTCGCCATCGTCTCGTTGGCCATCGCTGCCCCGCTTTCTGCCTGTCCGGCTACCTACCGGATGGCCGAGAACTCCGTCGGCACGAGCATGCGCGCGTCGATGGTGTCGACCAGCGCGCGGTCCTCCGATCGCTCGGCCGAGATGATGATGCGCTGGAACTCAGGGTCCTCCCCGAGCCGGGCCCACATCTCGTCCCGCGCCTCGAGCGTCGGGTAGCCCAGCATGTAGATGAACGTGTCGTCGGTGTCGTCGCCGGTGGCCGCGTTCCAGTAGCCGATGTTCTCCATGCCCGCCCGCTCGAACATGGCGGCGGTGTGATCGCGGAACCGGTCGGACAGATCGGCCCGCTTGCCGTCGACCGCCTTGTAGACGCGAAGCTCGAACACCCGCGACTCCGGCTCCTGGGCCGACAGCCCCCACGCCATCCCGAACACGCCGAAAGCGAAGCCCACCGCGGCCAGCGTCTTCCAAATCCTCATCGCGAACCTCCCCGGTATCGAGTCTCCGATTCCAAAGCCGCCGTGCGCACTCGGCGGCCGGCGAAAGTGCTGCGTCATTGCAAACGGTTCCGTCCCCCGTGTCAAGCCGACGGCGCACTGATACGATCGCGCGGGCATGAGCGACACCCCGGGGGTCCGCGTCTCCGGCATCCGGAAGGCCTCCGGCGCGACGGTGGCGGTGGACGACGTCTCGTTCACGGTGAAGTCAGGCGAGATCTTCGGCCTGATCGGGCCGAACGGGGCGGGCAAGACCACCACCATGGAGTGCGTCGAGGGCCTGCGGCGGCCCGACCGGGGGCGCATCGAGGTGCTCGGGCTCGACCCCGTCCGCGACGCCGGCGCCCTCCAGCCGCGCATCGGCGTGCAGTTGCAGGAGGCGCAGCTCCAGAAGCGCATCAAGGTGTGGGAAGCGGTGGACCTGTGGGCCGCCCTCTACGACACGTCGGTCGACGGCGACCGGCTGCTCGACCAGCTCGGGCTGACCGACCGGCGCGACGCGTGGTTCATGACCCTGTCGGGGGGCCAGAAGCAGCGCCTGTTCATCGCCCTCGCCCTGATTAACGCGCCCGAGCTGGTGTTCCTCGACGAGCTCACCACCGGCCTCGACCCCCAGGCGCGGCGGGCCATCTGGGACCTCGTGCGCGGCATCCGCGACCGCGGGCAGACGGTGTTCCTGACCACGCACCTGATGGAAGAGGCGCAACGGCTCTGCGACCGCGTCGCCATCATCGAGCACGGGCGCATCGTCGACCACGACACCCCGGCCGGCCTCGTCGCGCGGCACTGCCCGCAGCGCACGGTGGTGGTGACCACCGCCCACGACGGCGCCGCGGCCCGGTTCGCGGGCCTCGACTCGGCCGACACCGTCGAACGCGACGGCGACCGGCACACCATCCGCGGGCGCGGCGAGGACCTCGTGACCGAGGTCATCCACTGCCTGTCGGAGCACGGCATGCGGGTGACCGCGTTCCGCACCGAGGAGCCGACGCTCGAGGACGTCTTCCTCACCCTGACCGGCCACTCCATCCGCGACTGACGCGGCCGGAAATCGAGGCCAATTCCTTACGCCATGAACCGGCCCTTTCACCCGCGTGACCCCGACTTGCTCTCCGCGGGCTCGAGGGAAGAGCTCCGATGCCCGTGAACCGACACCTTCTTCCGCCGCACGGCGTCGACAGGCTCGCCCGGCTCGAGACCCGGAGCCCACGACAGGCCCGAGTGGTCGTAATCCACCGCGTCGATGCCCGAGCCCCCGCGCCCCGGCGACCTGCCCGGGCTCGAGGTGTTCGCCCATGACCGGACGCCTTCCGCTGCGCGGCCTCGGCAAGCTCACCTGGCTCGAGATCAAGATCTTCGTGCGCGAGCCGATGGGCCTCATCGGCTCCGTGGTCATCCCGGTGCTGATGTTCCTGGTGCTGGGGCGCACGTTCGGGCCGCGGCTCGCCGAAGGCATGTCGCCGGCGGCGATCCAGATGCGCACCGGCCTCCCCGTCTTCGTGGCCGTGTTCATCGCCATCAGCGCGGTGTTGTCGCTGGTCGCGATCGTCGCCATCTACCGCGAGGGCGGCATCCTCAAGCGGCTGCGGGCGACGCCCCTCAGCCCCGTCACAATCCTCGTCACCCACGTGCTCGTCAAGCTCGCCCTGACCGCCGTCACCGTTCTCCTGATGTTCCTCGCGGGCCGGCGCTACTACCCCGCCGGCGCCGACGTCCCGTTGCTCTCGTTCACGGTGGCCGTGTTGTTCAGCACCTGGAGCATCCTGTCGATCGGCTTCATCATCGCCAGCCTCGTCCGCACCGCGCGCTTCGCCCCGCCGCTGGGCAGCCTCGCGCTCTACTCGATGCTGCCGTTCTGCGGGTTGTTCTTCCCGATAGACGCACTGCCGCCCGCCATGCAGGCCATCTCGCGGGTGATTCCGCTGACCTACGCCGTGTCCCTGCTGTCGGGCATCTGGCAGGGCGACCCGTGGTCGGCCCACCTCGGCGACGTTGCCGCGCTATTCGTGGTCTTCGGCGTGTGCACCGCGATCGCGTCGCGGGTCTTTCGGTGGGAATGAAGCCCGCGGGTCGACGATCGGCGCCGTGGGATCGAACCTCGCTGGCCGGCCACGGCGACCGGTCGCCCGAGCGAACCGTTCCGGCCAGCCATCCTCGGAGAGGTCGGAGCCGTAGCCGAGTCGGAGCCTCGGACCGTAGAGCCTTCGTTCCTGTTCACCGACTCGCAGTCACCGCCCGGACGGCGTCCACTCGCGGGCGAGGCGGCGGCCCTCACCGCTCGGCCGGCGTCCACTCGCGGGCGAGGCGGCGACCCTCACCGCTCGGCCGGCGTCCACTCGCGGGCGAGGCGGCGGCCCTCCGCGGTCTGCCCGGGGGTCACCCACGACGCGAGCTCGGCGCGCTGGCGGGCGTAGAGGCGCCAGTCGCCGCCGTCGAGGCTCGCCCGCCAGGCCAGCTCGATCCACATGGAGGCGAGGACCGGATCCTCCTCGACCCCGGCGCCGTAGGTGTACATATCACTCAGCGCCGCCTGGGCCGGAGGGTGGCCCTGCTCGGCCGCGGCCCGGTACCAGCGCGCCGCCGCCGTGTCGTCACCGGTAACGCCGCGACCCCGGTAGTAGAGGAGACCGAGGCTGTACTGCGCCGGAGCGTGGCCCTGCTCGGCCGCGCGCCGGGTCCAGCGGGCGGCCTCGGCGTCGTCCTGCGCCACGCCCTCCCCGACGTAGTAGCGCCGGCCGAGCTCGGTCTGGGCGGCCGCATCGCCCTGCTCGGCCCGCTCGCGCAGTCCGTCCGGGAGCTGTGCGGCGGCCAGCGTCGCCACCAGGAGGACTGCCGTCGCCGGCATCAAAAGACTGCTGCTGGTGGTTCCGCGCTCCCCGCCGCAGAGCGCGGCCCGGCCGACCTCCCTTATCGTCTCGTTCACAACAGCCCCCCCGCGCCTGCAGGCTCAGCATCAGCTCCCCGACAGCCGCATGTCCCGAACCGGCTTGCGGCGACGACATCCGGTCGCGCGGTGACGCATTTCAGCAGCTCGGAGTGGCTCATGCCTCCTTCACGCACTTGCCCGGCGCCACCCTGGGGTCGCTATCGGCCGGGGTCCGGGGGCGGACGCCCGTCGTGAGACCCGGCCGGGCCATCACCTCGGACTCCCGGCCTCGTTGCTGATGCGGTAGAGCTTCGACTGCGTCCGGAGAATCAGGCTGCCGCGCACTACCGCGGGGGTGGCGAGGGCCATCTCGTCGAGCGAGTTGGTGTGCAGCAGCTCGAACTCGGGCCCCGCGCGGACGACGAAGGTGTCGCCGTCCTCGCCGAGCAGGAAGATGCGGTCGTTGTAGGCCCACGGCGAGGCGGTGAAGCCGGTGCCGGGCCGGATGCGGGTGCGGCCGTAGATCTCGCGGCCGGTGCGGGCGTCGTGGCTCAGGAGGAAGCCGCGATCGAGCAGCGTGTAGTAGGCGCCCTCGTAGACGAGGGCCGAGGTGTTGTAGGTGCCCAGCATCGGCTGGTACCAGACGACGTAGTCGTTGCCGGTGTCGCCCGGCGCGAGCGAGATGTCGCCGGAGGCGCCGGCGCGGATGGCGTAGACCGGGCGCGGCATGCCGCCGGGGTAACCCGAGCTGATGTAGACGAGGCCGTCGCGGGCGAACGGGGTGGGGACGACGTTGACGGTCATCCCGCCGATGTCCCACAGCTCGCGGCCGTCGAGGTCGTAGGACCGGACGCGGCGGCGGCCCGCGGTGACGATCTCGGTGCGGACGTCGTTCTCCCACACGAACGGGCTCGCCCAGTTCTCGTTCTCGTCGCGCTCGACGCGCCAGACGGTGTCGCCGGTGCGGGCGTCGAGGGCGAGCAGGAAGGAGCCGGTGGTGTTGTCGTTGACGATGTACAACCGGCCGTCGTGCAGGGCCGGCGAGGCGGCGGTGCCGAAGCGCTGCCAGCCGTTGAAGACGCCGACCTCGCGCGTCCAGACGATATCGCCCTCGAGGTCGAGGGCGGCCACGAGCCCGACCGTCCCGAAGTAGACGTACAGGCGCTCGCCGTCGGTGACCGGGGTCTCCGACGCGAAGCTGTTCTTGATGTGGCGCTCGATGGCGGGCACCGCCGAGTAGAGCTCGCGGACCCAGCGCATGTCGCCGGTCGAGAAGTCGAAGTCGTGGACGAACCACCGGTGCGCGGCCGCTGCCGGGGTCGCCCCGAAGTCGGCCCCGGGGTCGTACAGCCCGGGCTGCGGGGGCGGCTCGTCGCCGGCGCTGACCGCGGTGGTCACGAAGACGTGGTCGTCCCAGACGACGGGCGAGCTCCAGCCCAGGCCCGGCACGTCGGCGACCCAGACCACGTTCTCGGTCTCGCTCCAGGTCTCGGGCAGCCGGGGGTCGTCGGCGACGGCGCCGGCGGCGGGGCCGCGGAACCCCGGCCACTGGCCGGGCTGGGCCGCCGAGGGAGCGGTAGCCCCCACGACGATTGCCGGGACCGCAACCAGGCCGATGAGCCAAGTGCCGCGCATGGAATCCTCCTCGACGCCGTCCTGCTGCCAAAGCCGGTGCACGGCGATGGTCCAGCGTCCTCCGCAAGTCGGCCGGGAAGCCGGCGGCGGCCACCGCCGTCGCCACTCGCGGCCGGAACCGTCAGTTCCGCTTCGCGCCAGCCCCACCCCGTACCGCGACCTGCCGCGCTCCGGCGGCGCAAGCTGCCGCGGGCCCGAGGAAACCGCGTTTTCGCCAAGCGCTCGTGCGTTACGCGTCCAGCCCCTCTAGTGCAGTGCCACAGCTAAATGTTCGGGCATGGGTGCTGTGATTCGCCAACGATTGCCGGCCGTAAACCCGTGTTCCGTATCCGAAGATTATGGCGTGACGGACCACTAGTAGGCGTCCAGCCCCTCGGTCAGCTCGATGTAGGTGCCGAAGGGATCGGTGAAGAAGGCGATGCCCAGACCCAGGGCCGGAATCTCGGTGTAGGGCCGGTCGAAGACGATGCCCTTGGCCTCCAGCTCGCGGCAGAACGCCTCGAGGCCGTCCACCTCGAAGCCGATGTGGTCGAGCACCGTCCCCTGGGTCCCCGCCGGGGTCTCGGGCGACGGCGAGTAGGTCAGGTTGACGCCGGGCAGGTCGGCCTCCTGGAACGAGCCGCGCATGCCCCGCTCGGCGTTGAAGGTGTCGATGTACCACGCCTGCATCTCGTCCACCGGACCCGCGAAGTGGAGATGGTGCAGGGCCATCGGGGGGTCGGTGGCGCTCTGCACGAACTCGACCTTCACGTCGTCCGGCGCCATCGTATAGGCGATGTACGTGTCCTGGTCGGCGATGTGGGCGAGGCCGTCCTCGACCGCGACGGCCGGCGGCAGCTCTTCCCGGGTCACGATGGGATAGCCGGCCGCCTCGACCCTGTCGACCGTCTCGCGGGTGCTCGGCACCGAGAAGCCGATGTGGTTCACCGACGTGCCTTTGGTGCCGCCGGTCGGCTCGCCCTCGCGCATGAACACGAGCACGTTGGGGAACCTGACGATCTCCAGCGTGCCGACGGTGACCAGCTCGCCGCCGAGGGTGTCGACCCAGAACCGCTTGTGCTCGTCGATGCTGGTCACGACCAGGTGGTGGTGCCCGTACACGATCGGCCCGTCCTGGGCCGCCGTGAGCTGCGCCGCCGCCGGGGATGCGCCGCCCAGCACGAGCAACCCGGCCGCCGCCGTCGATGCGATCGTCTTCTTCGTCATCCTGGAATCCTCCACTCCGTTCCGCAGCCCGCTCGGCCGCGTTGCGGGCCACCGTCTGGCGCAAGGCCCGCTCCTTCGACAGCGCGGCCGGGCGCATGGCGCGAAACCCGCCCGGTCGCGGGCGAACCGGCACATGAGCGAAACCCGTCCGGTCGCCGATGCGGGCCGGCGCAGGCGCGAACCCGCCCAGTCGCCGACGCGGACCCGGCGCATGGCGCGAACCCACGCGGTTTCGGACGAGCCCGGCCGCATGGCGCGCGACGGCCCACCCAGTCGCCGACACGAGCCCCCCGATGCGGGCCCGGGCAGGACGCGAGGCCCGCTCAGTCGCTGATGCGAGCCCAGCGAATCGTGCTCTGCACCTCGCGGCCCTCGTCGTCGGTCGCCGGGGGCGGCATCAGGTTGAGGTGCGTGTCGGTCAGCTCGTAGAAGCGCTGCGCGTCGGTGCCGCTTTGGTTCGGGGTCTCGTTGCCGATGCGGTGGTGCACGAGATAGCTCTCCTCCTCGTTCACCGAGAACGGCCCGAAGTAGCTGCCGTAGGAGTCCACCGTCGCCAGCGCCTCCTCCGCCGTGGGCTCGTCGCCGGCGTAGAGCTGCCGGCCCGGCCGCATCAGGTGCACCGACATGTGCCCCGACGGCGCGTAGGCGATGTACGCGGTCTCGTACTGGTCGGCTGGCACCGACTCGCCGTCGCTGGTCTCGCGCGTCACCGACTCGACCCGGTAGAAGCCGAAGAGCCGCCGGTGGGTGTCGGTCAGCTCCGACTCGGGCAGGTCGGGCAGCCGCTCCCAGGTGATGTACGACCGCGCCCCGTCCTCGCTGGCCGGCGGTTGGAGAATCAGGTTGTCGCCCTCGAAGGTGAAGAAGCGCTGGTAGTCGGACCCCGCTCCGGACGGGTTCAGGCTGCCCTCCAGGTGATGGGTGACGTAGCCCTCCTCCTCGTTCACGCTGTAGCGCCCGAAGTAGGAAGAATAGCTGCCCATCTGGGCCAGCGCCTCGTCCGGCGTCGGACCGCCCTCGGAGTACGGCTCGCGGTCGGGGCTCATCAGCGTCACCCCCATGTAGCCGGTGGCGTCGTACATGATGTAGCCCACGCGGTCTTCTCTCGGCTCGCCGACGAGCTCGCCCTCGGCGTCGCGGCGCTCGCTGCGCACCAGCGACCACGCGCCGGCGAAGCGGTCCATCGGGTTGGCCGCGGCCGCCTCCTCGACCTCCTCCGCCGGCCCCTCGCCGCCGCAGCCGGCCAGGGGCGCCAGGGACATCAGGCCCACGACACCGATCGCCGCGAATAGCGTCCTGTGCATCGCTCTCTCCTTCCCCACCGTCTGCCGCGGTTCCTAGCCTTCGACCATCCCTGGGGGATCGCCGCCTCGCGTCACCGCTTCTCGCCCAACCCGTCTCGCCGGCGCGGCCGCCGTCTCCCCGCGCCAGGCGCAGGCCCGAAACACGACTCCGCAGCTTCGTCCGGAACCCCTCGATTCACCCGCTGGCGCGGCTTGGCCAGCCAATCGTCGCCTGCGGCTCCGCTTGGCGCCCAGCAACCCTCCAGGAGTCCGCGCCATTCTACGGCGTCACTGTCACCGTCACGTCGGCCGGCGTGTAGAGGTAGCCGTCGTCGGCCATCGCCCTGATCACGTAGGTACCCGGCTCGCTGAAGCGGGCGGTGGTCACGATCGTCCCGTCCTCCGGCAGCGGCGGCGGCGTCCATCCCGGCGTGTGGTCGACCATCGGCCGCACGAACGGATCGAAGTCCACCCTCCCCGGCCCGCGGTACTGTATCCAGGCCAGCCGCAGGCCAAGGGCGTTGCGGCGCCCCGGCGGGCGGCTGTTGCGGGCCGGCCGCATCGCCGGCACCCCGTCGTCGCCGATGACCGCGGTCAGCGACAGCGTCTCCCCCACCGCGACGGTGCGCCGGCGGCCCTCCGGCAGCTCGATGGTCGGCGGGTCGTTCTCGATCTCGGGCGCCCCGCCGCCGGCGCGGTTCATGGCGACGACCTGCTCGTCGATGATCTGCTCGGGCACCAGCCAGCCCACCGCGCGGTCGGTCCGGCCGTGGGCGGTCACCGTCCACACCAGCTCCTTGTCTCCCCAGTCGGCGGGCACCGTCACCCGCCACGCGAAGCGCTGGCGGCGCGGGTAGAAGTAGGTCGGCTGCCCCTGGTCGACGTCGCCCGGCTCCAGGAAGTTGTCGGGGCCGACGGGGATGTTCAGCTCTTCCTCGTAGTTGCGGTTCAGGTAGCCGAACAGCATCTCGAACGTGCCGTCCGGGTTCTGCATCCACCCCTCGAAGACCGGCTGCAGGTTCTGGCCGCTGTGGTAGGTCTGCGCCACGGCGGCCGGGGCCGACGCGAAGAGCACGAAGGCCGACGACGACGCGACCAGCGCGAACGCGAGAGAGATGGGCCCGCCCCCCACGGCCCGCCACGCGCCTCGACCCGACGTCCACATCTTGCTCATCCTGGCCCTCGCTACCTGCGCGACCCGGCGGGTGGCCCGCTGGCACGCCCAACGGACCGCGGCGGCGTGCCGGAGGTCCTCATTCCCCACCGGACCACCAGTTGCCGGTCCGCGACTGGTCCGTCCATCGGCTCGGACGAGTCGCGCGGTAAACCGGCCGCTGTGCCGGTGGCGGCTCCGGTGATTGCGACTCCGCAACTTCGACCACGGGTCGATCCCTCTGCGACGGGGAGGGTTCCCCGCTGGTTGCCCGAGGCGCCAGTAGCAGCACAAGAAGCAGGCACGCGACGCCAGCGACAACAACAGCAAGTGCAACACCGGCAACAGGATCATCCATGACATCAAGCTCGTCAGGGCTCCGCAGTGGAGGCCGTCAGGGGCGCCCTCCGCTACTCGCTGCCGGCGCCCCGCCGCTCGGCCAGCCTCTGCTCGTAGACGTCATCGGGCATGTGGAAGAAGCTCATCCACGCGAAGCTCATGTCGTCGATCGACCGGTTGCCGAACCCCACCCAGTTCTTGGGGTCGGGGTTGTAGCGGTTGGCGGCGGTGTTGTCGTGCCAGCCGATGACGTGGAGGATGGTGCCCGCTGGCAGCAGCGGCGCCGCCGCGGCGGCGGTGTTGTTGAAGATTTTCCAGCCGACGTTGTGTCCGG
>JAJEFC010000302.1 GCA_022820675.1 Vicinamibacteria bacterium
GCTCCTCGGCACCGACACCACCTGGGTGCGGGTGGCCCCGAGCGACGCCGAGTACTACGACTCGACGCGGCGCACCGCGTTCCTCGAGCGCATCGCCGGCGAGACGGGGGGTCGGTTCTACACCGCCGACACCATCGACGGGCTCGCCGACGACATCCAGACGGTGGGCGGCGGGGTCACCGTCATCGAGGAGCGCGACCTGTGGGACATGCCCGCGGTGCTGCTGGCGTTCCTGCTGCTCGTGGTCGGAGAGTGGGGGTACCGTCGGGCGCGGGGGCTGGCATGAGCCGGCGCCTTTTCCGCTTGCGCCGGGCCTGGAACCGCGTTCTTCGGCCTGTTTGCCCGACCGACCGCGGGCGGTTGTCCGCGGGGGGTTGCGCGGGCGCCGGGGATGGTCCGGCTGTACGGCCGCGGCGCCGCTCGGCGGCGTCTTCAGACGGTCCGGTGCAGGCCGGGCGAGTTGACGTGCGTCCGCAGGGTGTCTCCCTGCTCGTCCACGCGGCCGGTCAGGCGATCGAGCTTGGCGTTGACGAACAGCACGCCGACGGCGGCGACCACCGCTGCGATGTTCCCGATCATGTCTGCAACGGCGGCGAACAACTCCATGCACGCCATGTTAACTCAACGTCGCGAGCCGGCGCCACTCTGCGCACAACGCGGCGTTCGGCGCATCGGCGGGGCGCGGAATCCGTTCCGGGTTGCCTGGCGGCGGCCCTGGCCCTGCTCGTGCTGGCGGCGCCCGCGGCCGCGCAGCAGACCCACGTGCTCGTCATCACCGGCCTGAGCGGCGACCCCGCCTACGCCGAGCAGTTCCACGGATGGGCGACGACGCTCATCGACGTGGCGGCCGAGCGCTACGAGCTGCCGCCCGAGAACATCACCTGGCTGGCCGAACGGGTCGAGGCCGATCCCGAACGCGTCGACGGGCGGTCGACGAGCGAGAACGTCCAGGCCGCGGTGAGCGCCATCGCGGAGCGGGCCGAGCCCAACGACCACGTCCTCATCGTGCTCATCGGGCACGGCAGCTACCAGAACGGCGAGTCGCGGTTCAACCTGCCGCGGCGCGACCTCACCGCCGGAGACTACGCCCTGCTGCTCGACGAGCTCCAGGCGCAGCGGGTGACGTTCGTCAACACCGCCACGTCGAGCGGCGGATTCATCGAGGCCCTCTCCGGCGAGGGGCGGACGGTGGTCACCGCGACCCGCAGCGGCGGGCAGTGGAACGAGACGGTCTTCGGGGGCCACTTCGTCGCCGCGTTCGCGGACGGGTCGGAAGAGTCGGACCAGAACCGCGACGGCCGCGTCTCGGTGCTCGAGGCGTTCGAGTACGCCGTCGCCCAGGTGAACCGGTTCTACGAGGCGGACGGGCTTCTGCAGACCGAGCACGCCCTGCTCGACGACAACGGCGACCGCGAGGGCACCCGCGAGCCCGACCCCGTGAGCTCGGACGGGGCCCTCGCGCGCACCCTGTTCATCACCGCCGGCGAGGGCGCGGGCATCCCCGGCTGGCCGGAGGATCCGGCGCTGCGCGCCCTCTACCAGGAGCGGCTGGAGATTCAGGAGCAGATAGAGGCGCTGCAGGCGACCCGCGGCGGCACCGACGAGGCGATCTACCAGGCGGAGCTCGAGAAGCTGCTGGTGGCCATCGCCCTCAAGGGCCGCGAGATCCGGGAAGCGGAGGCGGCGGCCGACGAGGAGCCGCGCTGATGCGGACGCGGGCGCGCTGGCTGGCGCTGGCGGTGCTGATGGGCGGCATGGCGGTCGAGGCGGGAGACGATCCTCCCCGGCCGCCGGTGTCGGGCCCCGAGACCTTCGACGGGCGCTTCGTCTTCGCCCGCATCCGCTACGCCGACGGCTACGTGGGCGGCGGGTTCGCCTTTCGCCAGGACCTGCCGTGGGCTCACGACTATCCGCGGGCCGAGGCCAACCTGATGCGGATCCTGGAGTCGATCTCGTTCGTCAATCCCTACCTGGGGCACGACGGCGGGACCATCCTCACCCTCGACGACCCGAACCTGTTCAAGTACCCGTTCGCTTACATGTCCGAGCCGGGGTACTGGACGATCGTCTCGGACGACGAGGCGCGCGGCCTGCGGAACTACCTGCTCAAGGGCGGCTTCCTCATCTTCGACGACTTCCGGGGCGACTGGCACTGGGAGAACCTGGAGGCGCAGATGCGGCGGGTGCTGCCCGAGCTGCGGTGGGTGCCCCTCGACGCCACCCATCCCGTGTACCACTCGTTCTTCGACATCGACACGCTCGACGAGTACGAGCAGGCCTACCCCGGCTACGACCCGTTGTTCTTCGGCCTGTTCGAGGACAACGACCCCAACGGGCGGCTGATGGCGGTGGCCAACCACAACAACGACATCGGCGAGTACTGGGAGTACTCGATGACCGGCTGGCTGCCCATCGACCTGTCGAACGAGGCGTTCAAGCTCGGCGTGAACTACATCATGTACGCGTTGACCCATTGAGACGGCCGGGCGGCCGCGGGCCTCGCCGGTCCGGGCGCCGCGGCGGTCGGCGAACGGCGGCCCGCGGTGAGAACGTCGCGTCGCACCGCGTCCCGGAGGGTGTGCGAAGCAAGCAGCCGTGCAGGGCTGGCGAGACCCGCGTCGCACCTCGCCAGGGGGGTGCCGGCTGACGCCCGGGCGGCCCGCCCGACAAGGCGCACGGGAGAGAATGCCGGTCGTATCGACCGAGCAGCAAGGCAGTCAGGCGGGATGCGCCGCCGCTCGCATGCAGCGGGGATTCTCGCCCCGGGCTGCCAGGGAACGGAAGCCTGCGACGGCCCCCGCGGCCGAGGAGAGTGTCCGCCGTGAACGAATTCGCCGATCAACCGACCGACCTCGAAGATCCCGACGACATCGCGCTGGCCGACCGCATGAAAGCCGGACGCGAGGAGATCCTCACCGAGATCCGCAAGAAGATCATCGGCCAGCAGCGGGTCATCGAGGAGACCCTGCTGACGCTGTTCGTCGGCGGCAACAGCCTCATCATCGGGGTGCCGGGCCTCGCCAAGACCCTGCTCATCCAGACGATGGCGCAGGTGCTGGACCTGAAGTTCGCGCGCATCCAGTTCACCCCCGACCTGATGCCGTCCGACATCACCGGCACCGACATCATCCAGGAGGACGCCGAGACCGGCGGGCGCAAGATGGTGTTCGCCCCCGGCCCGGTGTTCACCAACGTGCTCCTCGCCGACGAGATCAACCGCACCCCGCCCAAGACCCAGTCGGCCCTGCTCGAGGCGATGCAGGAGCACCAGGTCACGGTGCAGGGCCGGACCTACACCCTGGAGGAGCCGTTCTTCGTCTTCGCGACCCAGAACCCCATCGAGCTCGAGGGGACCTACCCCCTGCCCGAGGCGCAGCTCGACCGGTTCATGTTCCACATCGTCATCGAGCACCCGCCCGAGGACGAGGAGATCGAGGTGGTCCGCACCACCACCGGGCTCGCCGAGCCGGAGTACCGGCACGCGGTCACCGGCGCCGATCTCGTCGAGTTCCAGAAGCTGGTGCGGAAGGTGCCGGTGTCCGAGCCGGTCATGCGCTACGCGCTGGGCCTCGCCCGGACGAGCCGGCTGAAGGGCGAGGGGGCTCCCGAGTTCAGCAAGTGGATCGCGTACGGGGCCAGCGTCCGCGCCGCGCAGTACCTGACGCTGGGCGGCAAGGCCCGCGCCCTCACCCAGGGCCGCTACCACGTGAGCTTCGACGACATCCGCGCCCTCGCCCACCCCGTGCTGCGGCACCGCGTGCTCCTCAACTTCCACGCCGAGTCGGAGGGCATCACCACCGACCAGATCATCGACCAGCTCATCGAGGTGGTGTCGACGCCCGTCTCGCAGATGTAGCCATGGCGACCCACGCTCCCCCCGCGTCGCCCGGCGCCCGGTTCATCGACCCCAAGGTGCTGGCCCGCGTCGGCAGCCTCGAGCTGGCCGCGCGGTTCGTGGTCGAGGGCTTCATCAACGGCCTGCACAAGGCGCCGTACCTGGGCGTGTCCATCGACTTCGCCGAGCACCGGGGCTACATGCCGGGCGACGACATCCGGCGCGTCGACTGGCGGCTCTTCGCCCGGACCGACCGCTTCTACGTGAAGCAGTTCGAGGCCGACACCAACACCAACTTCTCGGTGCTCTTCGACGTCTCGAAGTCGATGAGCTTCGGCAGCCACGAGCTGACCAAGCTCGACTACGGCCGCTTCCTCGCCGCCTGCCTCAGCTATCTCAGCACGAAGCAGCGCGACCGGGTGGGCATCGTGACCTTCGACGACGACATCGTCGAGCGGGTGCCGCCGTCGGCCAAGCACTTCGAGGTCTCGCTGCACACCCTCGACCGGATGACGGCGGGCCGGCCCGGGGCGCTGGGGCCGCCCCTCTACAAGGCGACGGAGTTCTTCAAGCGGCCCAGCATCGTCGCCATCGTCTCCGATTTCTACGAGGAGCCGGAGGAGGTGTTCGACGCGGTCAAGCCCCTGCGCTTCGCGGGCAACGACGTGATCATGTTCCACGTCCTCGACCCCGCCGAGGTCGACTTTCCCTACGACGACTCGGTCAGCTTCCAGGACATCGAGACCGGCCGGAAGGTGCCGGTGGTGCCCGACAAGCTGCGCGACCAGTACCGCCAGCTCGTGCAGGACCACATCGAGGCTCTCACGAAGCTCGCCAACCAGAACCGCATCGACTACCACTTCATGAACACGAGGGTCCCGCTCGACCACGCGCTGTTCCGGTACCTGGCGATGCGGCACAAGCTGACCAAGGGACGCTGATGGCCTTCCCCGCCATGCTGTTCGCCGCGGCCGCGCCGTTCCGCTCCCCGGCGATGCGGCACGAGCCGACCTGGAGGCGCTGATGGCCTCGTCGCGTTCTCGTTTCCCGGCCGCCCTCGAGCCCACGATGTCGGGCGCCGCAAGCTGAACAAGGTGCGCTGATGGCTTTTCTCGCTCCGCTGTTCCTCGCCGCCCTCGCCGCCCTCGCCGCCCCGGTGCTGCTGCACATGATTCAGCGGCAGCGGACGGAGGTCGTCGAGTTTCCGTCGCTGATGTTCGTGCGGAAGATCCCGTTCCGCTCGCTGCGCCGGCAGCGCATCCGCCACTGGCTGCTGCTGCTGCTGCGCTGCGCGGCCCTCGCACTCATCGTCGCCGCGTTCGCGCGGCCGTTCTTCCGGTCCACCGCCCTCGCGGTGGCCGGCGGCGGGCGCGAGGTGGTCGTGCTTCTCGACCGCTCGTGGAGCATGGCCTACGGCGACCGGTGGGACCGCGCCCGCGCCGCCGCCCGCGGCGCCGTCCAGGACCTGGGGCCGGACGACCGGGCCACCGTCGTCCGCTTCGACAGCGGGGCCGAGGCGGGGGCGCGGTCGACGAACGACCGGGCCAGCCTCCTCGCGGCCGTCAACGAGGCCGAGATCGGGGCCGCCACCACCCGCTTCGGGCCGCCCCTGCAGCTCGCCCAGGGCATCCTGGAGGACTCGGACCTGCCGCGGCTCGAGGTCGTGCTCGTCAGCGACTTCCAGCGGACGGGCATCGACAGCGCCGCGAACACCCTGCTGCCCCCCGGCACGGTGCTGACGCCGGTGGCGGTGGCCGACGAGGCGGAGACGCAGAACGTCAGCGTGGTCGGGGTCTCGGTGCAGCGCGACACCTTCGCGGGGGCGGAGCGCGCCGCGGTGACGGCGAGGCTCGCCAACCGCGGGTCGGAGCCGGTCGAGCGGATGCGGGTCGCCCTCGAGCTGAACGGCTTCGAGCTCGAGGCGCTGCCGGCCGCGGTCGAGCCGGCGAGCGTGGCCAGCGTGACCTTCGCCCCGTTCACCATCGACGACGCGGCGATGCCGGTCTCGGTGCGCGCCCAGGCCGACGCCCTGCCCCACGACGACGTCTTCCACTTCCTCGTCTCGCCGGGCGACGTGGTGTCGGTGCTCGTCGTCGTGAGCCCCGGGGCGCCCGAGTCGAGCCTGTACCTGGAGCGGGCGCTGGCCATCGGGACGAGCCCGTCGTTCGCGCCGGTGGTGCGGTCGGTGGACGAGCTGACGGTCGAGGACGTCGAGGCGGCGTCGGTGGTGGTGCTCAACGACGTGGCTCCGCCGTCGGGCGAGCCCGGGGCGGCGCTGACGCGTCTGGTCGCGGGCGGCGGCGGGCTCCTGGTCGTGCTGGGCGAGAACGCCCGGTGGCCGGGCGGCGACTTGGAGCTGCTGCCGGGGGCCGCCGGCGAGCCGGCCGACCGCGACGGCCGCGGCGGCGTGCTGGGCTTCGTCGACTACACGCATCCCGTGTTCGAGCTGTTCGGCACGCCCCGCAGCGGCGACCTCACCACTCCCCGCTTCTTCCGGTACCGGCCGCTCGACGTGCGGGCGGACGCGGCGGTGCTCGCGCGCTACGACAACGGCGACGTCGCCCTCGCCGAGCGCCTCCTCGGGGAGGGCCGGGTGCTGGTGTGGACGTCGACCCTCGACAGCTTCTGGAACGACTTCGCGCTGAAGCCGATCTACCTGCCGCTCGTCCACCGGGCGGTCGAGTACCTCGCCTCGTACCGGCCGCCGACGTCGTGGCTGACGGCGGGGCAGGTGCTCGACCTGGCCCAGTACCCGGGTGCGGACGGCCTCGACCTCGCCGACGGCAACCTCGTCGTGCGGGATCCGACCGACGACCGGGTGCCGGTGGGGTCGGGCGGGCGCGACGGCCGGTCGGGCTTCATCGATCTCGTCGAGCCCGGCTTCTACGAGATCCGCGATATAGACGCCGAGGACGCCTCGGTGGTGCGGGTCGCCGTCAACGTCGACCTCGCCGAGTCGAACCTCGCCGTGGCCGACCCCCAGGAGCTCGTGGCCGCGGTCACCGGCCGCGCCGCCGGCGACCGCACGGTGGCCGGGCAACGCGAGCTGCGGCCGGAAGACCTGGAGCGGCGGCAGACGATGTGGTGGTACCTCCTCATCGGCGCCATGGGCTTCCTCGCCACCGAGACCGTCCTCTCGAACCGCCTGTCGCGCCGGGCCCTCGACCCGGACGCGTAGATCCGGCCCACTTCATTGCCTGCCTGGATCGGGGGAAGCTGGCCGCCGGGGATGTTCGTCGCCTGAACCGGGCGCTCGCGTTCTGAATGGGCCTGTCGGATTGACCCCCGCCCCCTGACGTCCGCCGGGTCCGCTCCCCGGGAGCTTCAGCCCGAGGCGCGCGGCGCGGCATACGGAGCCTCGTCTTCCGGCACCCGCACGCTGGCGCGCCGCCGGCGGCGGACGATGCGGGCGACCGCCTCGGTGCGCTCATCGCGCGTCACGCTGAGCCGCACGCCCTCCACCGCTTCGCAGACGTCGCCGGGGGTCAGGCCGCCGAGCACCTCCGAGGCGGCCAGCCGGCGCGGCGGCGCCCCGGGTCGCAGGGCGAGGAAGTCCGCCCGCAGCTCTCTGGTGCCCCTGCGGCCGTGCAGCCGCCAGAGCTCGCGAACCCCCATCTCGGCGTAGCGTGCGATCTTGCCTTCGTCGGCGTTGGTGATCTCGGCCTCGACCACGAGGTCGAGCGGCGTGCGGTCGAGGAACGCGTCGGCGGCCGCCTCGCCCTCGGCGAGCGCGGCGCGATAGGCTCTGGCCCGGTCTCCCAGATAGAACGCGCAGTCGGGCTCCATGCCGGTGCCGGGGGGATCGTCGCGCCCGCGGAGTCGGGTGTGGCTGAGGTTCTTGGCTGCGCCGGCGACCATGCTCGCCGCCGCGTCGACGAGGTGGCCGAAGATGTCGGTGAGGTCCTCGTGGAGGCGCGAGGGGGTCATCAGGGTGACGAGCCCGCGCACCGGGTCGAGGCAGACCCGGCTGAACGACCGGTTCCAGTCGAGGGCCGCGAGCTCGGCGATGGTATCGGGGTCGGCGCGCAGGACGTGGATCGTCGACCCGAGCGGCCCCGTGTGCATCGTCGCAGGGTGGTTCATGGTCCTCTACGGGCATGAAGCCGGCTCTCGCGAACAGTCGTCCGCGGCCCGGCGGCGCGGGGCGACACACCCTCATCGCATCATAGCAGACGGTCCCCACGGACCGATTGCGACCGCGGGCGCCCTTCCCCCGGCCCGCCTTGCATCTCGGGGGCATGTGCTATCGTCTGTGTCGTGGATATGCACATGAGAATGCACCTGGAGATGGACGACGCGCTCGTCGCCGAGGTCGACGAGCTTGCCGGTCCGCGGGGGCGGAGCGAGTTCGTGCGCGAGGCGGTGCGGGGCGCGGTCGACCGGCGGCGCCGCGCCTACCGGATTCGGCGGTCGGCGGGCGTGGTCCGCGACGGCGGACACGAGTGGGACGCGGATCCCGCCGACTGGGTGCAGCGCCAGCGGGCCGGCGATCCGGAGCGGGTCGGCTGACGCGATGCTGGTGCTCCTCGACACGACGGTCCTCATCGACTACCTGCGCGGGCGGTCCGCCGTCGGTCGCGTCGACGCGCTGCTCAATCGCGGCGACGACCTGTGCACGACGCCGATCAACGTCGAGGAAGTGGTCCGGGGACTGCGGCCGGACGAGGTTCCGGACGTGGACGATCTCTTCGATGGTCTCCGAATCGCGCCCATCGGGCGCGCAGAAGGGCATCGCGCGGGGGAGTGGCGCCGACGGTTCGCGGCGCGGGGGACGACGCTCTCGCAGGCCGACTGCCTGATAGCCGCGGCCGCGTGCTCGACGGCGGCGGTGCTCGCCACCGGCAATCCGCGGCACTTCCCGATGACGGAGATCGCGGTCGAGCACTGGCCGGTCGGGGAGTGAGGACATCCGGCGAGCCTCGCCGATGCCCCTTCGCGGGGTTGGGGGCGGTCCAGGATTGACAAGCCTCGCCGAGTCTTATCTGCGTGCCGGCGCCGGCTCGGCTGCCGGCGGCCGGCTCGCGATCGGGGGCGCCGCCGCCACCGACCTGGCGCCGGCGGCCCGCGACGCAGCCAGCGGGTCGAGCGTGAACCAGCCGTCGAGGGTGCGGACGATCCCGGCTGCGACCATGTCCGCCCCGTAGAGGCTGAGGTGCATCCCGTCGGCGGCGTGGACGATGCGCGTGCGGCCGTCCACCTCGGCCCGCGCAAGAGGGTTGCCGGCCGCGTCGGCGGTCATCGCGTAGGTATCGACGTAGTATGCGCCCGCCCGCTCGCACGCGGCCCGGGTTACCGCGTTGATGCGGGCCATCTTGCTCTGGTGGTAGCCGTTCCTCATGGCCGGCATGCCCAGAATCACCACCGGCACGGCATCGTCCGCGAAGAGGTCGACGAACGCTTCGAGCCGGGCGCCGTAGACGGCGTCCCAGGCGTCCGTGAAGAAGGGGGCGACGGCCCGGCCGGTGTCCCGGTCCGTCAATCCCTGGCCGTCGTTCCCCCCGAACTGCGCGATCACGAGGTCGGGCCGGAAGTCCGCGTTCAGCTCCAGCGCCCTCGCGTTCCAGTCGAAGTAGTCGGGGCGCGCCATGCCGGTCGAATGACGCCCGTCGCGCAGCACCTCCACGCCCGCGAAGCGCTCGAGCCGCCGCTCCAGGGCGCGCCCGAGGTCGGTCTGAATCGAGGACGCGCCCACGAGCAGCACCCGCCGCAGGGCCGGCGCGGGGGCCGCGGCGATGGACTCGGCTTTGTACGAAGCCTCGGGCGGGGCGGGGGCGGGCGGCGGAGACGGCCGGCCGCCCACCGTGAACGCGTTCCCGTAGAAGGCGCGCTTGCGCGCTTCCAGCGCTTCGCGCAGACGCGCCAGCCCGGTCGCCGTGCCGATGCGGTCCAGCGCGGCGGTGGCCGCGACCTGCCATCGCGGCCCCTCCCCGAGCGCGAGGTTCCTCTCCGCCTCGGCGTGCAGCTCGCGGCCGACGAGGACCCCCATGCCGAGGGCCAGGCCCCAGCAGAGGGTCAGCATCGCCCAGGGAGCGAGCGACGTCACGCAACGGGGTTCGCGGGAAGGGGGAGCGGAGGCCATTCGGCGGGTTCTCCCTGAAGACGACGCCCGCCCGCTCCGCCGACGGCAGGCACCGACCATCATACCAGAGCGTTCCTGCCGGGCAGGTCGCTCCCAGTCGCTCCCGCAGGGCGGCAGGATCAGAAGCGGAAGTAGGCGTTCGGGAGCACGCCGACGGGCCGCAGCGCCAGCAGCAGGAAGAACATCGCCAGCCAGAACGCCCAGCGCAGCGCCAGCGGCAGCGCCTCGCTCCCGCGGACGAAGCGGGCGCGGACGGCGTCGCCGACGAAGTTGAGCGCGAAGCCGGCCACCGTCAGGGGCAGCAGGAGCACCGAGAAGCCGCCGCCGCGCAGCCCCGGTGTGCACAGGCGGGTGAGGAACACCCAGGCCGTGGCCAGATCCGAGCACACGAAGAACACCCGCGACGTGCACACCACCAGCATCGTCCACGCCCAGCCCCGCAGCCACGCCAGCGCGGTCGGCCGCCGCGCCGTGTCCTCGCCGCGTGCGCGGCGCCGGTCGAGCAGGAGCTTGTAGAGGGCCAGGGCGGCCCCGTGGACGGCGCCCCAGAGGACGTAGCCCCACGTCGCGCCGTGCCAGAGCCCGCAGAAGACCATGGTCAGGAGCAGGTTGAGGAGGACGCGCGGCTCGCGGCGGCGGGAGCCCCCGAGCGGGTAGTAGATGAAGTCGCGCAGCCACCGGCTGAAGGTCATGTGCCAGCGGCGCCAGAAGTCGCCGACGCTGGCCGCCGAGTAGGGGTTGTTGAAGTTGTCGGGGAGCTCGATGCCGAACAGCAGCGCGCAGCCGCGCATGAGGTCCACGTAGCCGGAGAAGTCGCAGTAGATCTGCGCGGTGTAGCCGACGAGCGCCACCCAAAGCGCCGCCGCCGTGTAGTTCTCCGGTACCTGGAAGACGTCGCCGACGCCGAACTCGAACAGCAGCGACGCGATCACCATCCGCTTGAACAGGCCCGACAGGATGAGGGAGACGGCGAGGGGCAGCTTCTCGATGCGGGCCGGCGCCCGCGCCTCGATCTGCGGCAGCAGGTCGCGGCCCCGGCAGATGGGGCCGATCAGCAACTGGGGGAAGAACGCCATGAACAGCGCGAAGTCGACGAGGCTCTTCGCCCTCGGCCCCGACCCGCGGTGCACCTCGACGAGGTAGGCGATGGCCTGGAAGGTGTAGAACGAGATGCCGACGGGCAGGACGACCTGGGGAATCGTCAGGCCGGCGCCGAGCCCGAGGGCGAAGACCGCGTCGTTGACCGTCTCGGCGAAGAAGACGGAGTACTTGAACCAGGCCAGCGCCGCGAGGTTCGCCCCCACCGCGACCGCGAGCCACCGGCCTCGCCGGGACCCCGTCCGCCGGCAGACGACGCCGGCCAGCAGGTGGTTGCCGACGACGGAGAGGGCCAGCAGCCCCACGAAGTCCCAGCGGAAGCTGCCGTAGAACCAGGCGCTCGCCGCGATCAGCAGCAGCTTCTGCGCCGTGCGCGACGGCGCGAGCGCCCAGAAGGCGGTGAGCGTCAGCAGCAGGAAGAGCAGGAACTCGGCGGACTCGAAGGGCATCGCAGGTCGAAGCCGGACCGGCGCGACACGGCTCGGCGCATCCGACCGCCGTCACCGTGCGAAGAGGTCGGCGACGGGGAGGCGGAAGCCGGGGAGCAGCGGCGCGCCGTCCAGCGTGTCGGACGCGCCGAGGCGGCGCGGTGCGCGACCGGCTTCGTGGATGGTCACCGTTTCGTCCCTCGGGTTCACCACCCAGACGAGGCGCGTGCCCGCGCCGAGCCAGGCCGACACCTTGCCGGCGACTTCCCTGCGCGTGTTGCCGGGCGAGACGACCTCGGCCGCGAGATCGAATCCCGCGGGAGTCATGCGGATCGGCTCCCCGCGAACGAGCGCGTAACGGTGGCCGGCGCTCGGCAGCCGGAACAACGCGTCCGCCGTCGTCTATTGATAAGCAACAGTCATGCCAACCGTCTCCCGTTTCCTCGCGGGCGCAGCGAGTGAACCGCGGGCGCCCTCGCCCATTCTACCCGCCGCCGAAGCGTCCGTTCACCACCTCGTCAGAAGGTTGACGAAACGGATCGGGTATTGGGATAAGATGGGCACCCAGACCCGTCCGTCGAGGAGAGGGCACCCATGCTGAGCAACCTGTGGTCGTCAGGCGGTCCGGAAGACCTGGTCGACGTGATTCGGCGCGTACGGAACCGGTGGCGCATGCGCATCGCCCTGCGCGGGCTCGCGGTCGTGCTGGCCGCGGGGCTCGGCGCGTTTCTCGCCTCTTCGTACGGTCTCGAGTTCTTCCGGTTCTCCTCGGGGTCGGTCGTCGCGTTCCGTCTCCTGACCTGGCTCACGGTGGCGGGGCTGGCCTTCTGGTACCTGATCCGGCCGCTGGCCCGGCGGGTGTCGGACGAGCGGGTGGCGCTGTACGTCGAGGAGCACGAGCCCTCGCTCGACGCCAGCGTGCTGAGCGCGCTCGAGGAGACCAAGCGCGGGGCCCGCACCGAGAGCCCCGACTACTCCGCGGCCCTCGTCGAGCAGCTCGTGCGCAACGCGGTCGAGCGGTGCCACGACCTCGATCTCGGGTCGGCGGTCGAGCGGCAGAAGATGCGGCGGTCGTCGAGCTGGCTCGCCCTCGCGTCGGCCGCCGCCCTCCTCGCGTTCATCCTGGCGCCGTCGCAACTGCAGCACGGGGCGGCGGCCCTGATGGTCCCGGCCGGGAGCCTCGACGAGGCCAGCCCCTACAGCATCCTCGTCGAGCCGGGCGACGTCACCATCGCCCGCGGGGCCGACCTCACGGTGACGGCCCAGCTCGTCGGGTTCGAGACCAACGAGGTCAACCTGTTCATGCGGTCCGCGCCCGACGCGCCGTGGGATCCCGTGCCGATGATTCCGCAGGACCTGCTGGACGGCGCGCCACCCCCGCTCGGGGCTTTCGACACGGTCCTCTTCGACATCCGCGAGGAGACCGACTACTACGTCGACGCGACCGGGGTCCGCTCGGAGACGTTCACGGTCGACGTCATCGACCTGCCGTACGTCGACCACCTCGAGCTCGAGTACCACTTCCCCGCCTACACCGGGCTCGAGCCGCGGCTGATTCAGGACGGGGGGGACATCGCGGTCCTGCAGGGGACCGAGGTCCGCATGTCCGTGTTCCCGACCATGGGGACCCCGGCCGGCCGGCTCGTGTTCGACGAGACGTCGGACGCCGACCTGACCCTCCGCGAGGACGGGGTGCTGACCGCCTCGTTCATGATCGAGGAGGACGGCTTCTACCAGGTCGAGCTGGAGGGGCCGAGCGGCGAGCTCGTGGAGGCGTCGCCGCGCTATACCATCGACGTGCTCACCGACCAGGCGCCGTCGGTCATGTTCGTCAAGCCGGGGCGCGACACCACCGCCAACGCCATCGAGGAGGTGTTCCTGGAGGCCCGCGCCGACGACGACTTCGGGGTGCGGTCGCTCAGCCTGACCTACTCGGTCAACGGCGGGCCCGAGGAGACGGTCGAGCTGTTCGACTCGGAGGAGGGCGGGCTGCGCGAGATCTCGGCCGGGCACACCCTCTTCCTCGAGGATTTCGACCTCGAGCCCGGCGACTTCGTCTCGTACTACGGCAGCGCCGGGGACAACCAGGGGGAGGTCGGCCGGGTCGTCAAGAGCGACCTCTACTTCGTCCAGATCCGGGCGTTCCGGCGCGACTTCCGCGCCGCCCAGTCGCAGGGCGGCGGGGGCGGCGGAGGCGGTGGCGGGGGTGGCGGTGACGCCCGCGCCCTCTCCGAGGCCCAACGGCAGGTCATCTCCGCGACCTTCAACGTGATTCGAGATCGGGACACGTTCACCGACGACGAGTTCCGCGAGAACGCCGTCTTCCTGACCCTGGCCCAGGGGCGGCTGCGCGAGCAGGTCGAGACCCTGGTGCGGCGCATGAACAGCCGCGTCATGCCCGCCGACCCCGCGTTCCGCTCGATTCTCGCGGTCCTGCCGCGGGCGGCGGAGGAGATGCGGGCGGCCGAGGCCGCGCTCCAGGAGCAGGACGTCGACGGCGCGCTGCCGGCCGAGCAGCGCGCCCTGCAGCAGTTGCAGCGGGCCGAGGAGGCCTACGACGAGGTCCGCGTCCAGCAGGGCGGTGGGGGCGGCGGCGGGGGCCGGGGCGGCCAGACCGCGGCCGAGGACCTCGCCGACCTGTTCGAGCTCGAGCTCGACAAGCTGCAGAACCAGTACGAGACGGTGCAGCGCGGGCAGCAGCAGGCCTCGGACGACGAGGTCGACGCCCTGATGGAGCGGCTGCGCGAGCTCGCCCGCCGGCAGGAGCAGGAGGCCGAGCGGCAGCGCCGGCGGGCGCGGGGCGGGCAGACCGCGCGGGCCGGCGGC